>JASLBL010000442.1 GCA_030146615.1 Actinomycetes bacterium | reverse complement strand
TCCGGCTCGGCACCATGGTCACCGGGGTGACCTTCCGGCCCCCGGCCCTGCTGGTCAAGGCCGTCACCACCCTCGACGTGCTCTCCGGCGGACGGGCCTGGATGGGGCTGGGCGCGGGCTACCAGGCCGAGGAGGCCGAGGTCCTGGCCCGACACTGTGCCGACCTCGACCGGCCCTACGAGCAGATCGAGAAGACGCTCAGCACCCGCCTGGAGGCCGGCGAGCCCAGCGACGCGTTCGTCGCCCGCTGTGCCGCGGCGGCGCTCGGCATCGAGCACGTGGTCGTCATCACCTCCGGTCCATGGACGACCGAGGCGCTGGCCACCCTGGCCGCCGCCATCCCCGCCCTCGCCGCACCGGGCGTCAGGAGGCGCTGGGCGACCAGCACGCCCGGTCGTGCCCGGCCACGGCGAAGCGCTCGTGGCCGAGCCTCCGCATGAGGTCCAGGACATCGGCCGCCATCGCGCGCTTGCTGTCGTCGCCCTCCGGCTTGGGGCTGTCGCCGTAGCCCCGCAGGTCCGGGCGAACCAGCGTGAACTCCGACCCCAGCCGCTCCACCACCGCGTCCCAGCAGATGTGGGTCTCGGGGAACCCGTGCAGGAGGAGCATCGACGGGCCGGAGCCCTCGACAACGTGGTGGAGGTCAACAGACGGCATGCCGGCTCCTACCCACCGACCCTCAGGTCATTCGGGCGGTAGACGCGGAGGTAGTCGACCAGCATGGTCTGCGGGAAGGTTGTCGAGGGGTCGGGTGGTTGGGAGAATTTCCCGCCGACGGCCACGTTGACGAGCAGGAAGAAGTCGTGGTCGAACACCCAGGGGCTGCCCCCGAGGTCGTCGGGTGTCAGCGTGCGGTAGCGCTGGTCGTCGAGGTACCAGCGGATCCGTTCCGGTTCCCAGGCGACCGAGTACAGGTGGAAGTCGTCGGCGAGTGGCACGCCGGCGTCGACGGAGGCGGTGATGCCGTCGGGGCCGGCGTAGCCGGGGCCGTGGACGGTGCCGTGGGCCAGTGATGGGTCCTTGCCGAAGTTCTCCATGACGTCGATCTCGCCGCACCACGGCCAGCCGACCTGGTCGATGTCCTGGCCGAGCATCCAGAAGGCGGGCCAGATCCCACGACCCGACGGCAGCCGGATCCGCGCCTGCACCAGGCCGTAGGAGAAGGCCACCCGGTCCTTGGTGATCAGCCGGGCCGAGGTGTACTCGCGGCCGCCGAAGCGGTCACGCAGACCCGGGTCGGGTCGCCGGACCACGATGGCGAGGTTGCTGGCGCCGTCGAGGGCCGCGTTGCCGGTGCCGTCGGTGTAGTACTGGAGCTCATGGTTCCCCCAGCCATGGCCGCCGACCTCCGGCTGCCAGGTGGCGGGGTCGGCCGGCGAGCCGGCGGGGCCGTCGAACTCGTCGGACCAGGCGAGCGACCAGCCGGGCAGGTCAGCGAGGATGCGGTCACTCATCCCCGGTATTCCACCATGGATCTCCAGGGCCGCGGCCCGGTGCCAGGCCCGCCGGTTGGCCTGGAACGCGCTTGCCAGCACCGTGATCATCGCCGCCTCGGCCGGGCCCCCGCCACGGTAGACTGCACGATCTGTGAAGATCCACCGCCCGGGGGAAGGCCGTGCTCGACGCCATCGAGAGCCCGCGGAACGCCCGTAGCCGCCGCACTCGGGCCGCGCTGCTGGCTGCCGCCCGCGCCCTGCTCGAGGAGCAGGGGGCCGAGGCGCTGACCATGGCCGCGGTGGCCGAGCGGGCCGGCGTGTCCCGCCGGGCCGTGTACCTGCACTTCGCCTCCCGGACCGAGCTGGTGACCGAGCTGTTCGGCTACGTCAGCGAGCAGGAGGGCCTGGCCGCCTCGCTCCAGCCGGTGTGGGACGCCCCCGACGCCGCCGCCGCCCTCCGGGAGTGGGCCGCCCATCTGGCCCGCTTCCACCCGCGCATCCTGGCCGTGGCCCGGGCGATTCAGCGGGTCCGGCGCAGCGACCCCGACGCCGACCGGCACTGGCGGATGGTCGCCGCCGATCAGCAGGCCTGCTGCCGCCGGCTGGCCAGGTGGCTGGCCCGTGAGGGGCGGCTGGCCCGGCCGTGGACGGTGCCGGCCGCCACCGACATGCTGTGGGCGCTGATGTCCTTCGAGCTGCTGGAGGAGCTCCTGGCCGACCGCGGCTGGTCGCCGGCGCGCTACCGGGCTCATCTGGCGGCGTTGCTGGCCGCGACCTTCCTCGCGCCCTGACCGGCTCCGGCCGTGCACGGAACTTACCACCAGGTGTAGTTTAGATACTGCACACGACGGTACGTTTCCGTCCCGGAGCGCCGGCCACAGGAGTCGTCATGAGCGTGTACACCCAGGCCGAGCTGGCCTACCTCCAGGGTGAGCGCCGCCTCGCCCACGTCGCCACCGTCGGCCGCGACGGCACCCCCCACGTCACCCCCGTCGGCATGTGGAGCGTCGACCCGGACAGCGGCGTCGTCGAGGTCACCGGGCACAGCTTCGCAGCCACCAAGAAGTTCCGCGACGTGGCCCGCAACGGCCGCGCCGCCATCGTGGTCGACGACGTGCTCCCGCCCTTCCAGCCGCGCGGGATCGAGATCCGCGGCCATGCCGAGGCCGTTGACGGCCCCAGCCCGCGGATCCTCATCCACCCCGAGCGGATCGTCGGCTGGGGCCTGGACGACCCGGTCCGGGGCCGCAACGCCCGCGACGTCCCCTGAGCCACCGGAGGGCCAGGACGACCCCGATGCCGTAGCTGACGGTGAAGGCCCCGAACCAGCGGGCCGTGTAGACCCCGTCGGGCGTGGGGGCGATGCCACCCTCGTGCTCAGCGTCGGACGGGAGACCGGCGCCGGGTCCCGGCGAGGATCACGGCGCCGACCAGCGCCCCGGCCACCCAGGTGGTGGTGAACCCGCCGAGGGCGACCACGAGCCCGGCCGCGGGGGCCCCGGCGGCGGCGGCGAGACCCATGGAGGCTTCGCCGATGGCCTCGGAGCGGGGACGCAGGGCCGCCGGGACCGAGGCGGCGAGCAGCGCGCTGCCGCCGACCACGCCGCAGTTCCAGCCGAGCCCGAGCACGATCAGCAGGGCGACCATGTCAGGGCCGCCGGGGTGGTCGTCGAGGCCGCCGATGCCGGCCAGGATCAGCAGGACGGCCCCGGCCGCGGCCACCGGGGCGGCGCCGACCCGGTCGGCCAGCCACCCGGTGACCGGCGAGGGGGCGAACATCGCGGCCACGTGGAGGCTGACCGCCAGCCCGACGAACCCCAGGTCGTGCCCGTGGTGGAGCAGCTGCACCGGGGCCACGGCCATGATCGCCACCATGATGAGATTGGTCCCGCCCAGGACCACCAGGGCGGCTCGCACCGGGGCGGGGCGGAGGGCGGCGGCCAGCTGCCCCCGGGTGATCGGCTCGCCGGGCCCGCCCGCGCCGGCGACCCGCGAGTCGCGGCCCAGCTCGGGAAGGCCGCTCCGCGACAGGCCGGCGACCACCAGGGCGGCGGTCGCGAAGGCGGCCACCGCGACCAGGTAGAGGCCGGTCAGCCTTGGCAGCCCCAGGCGCTCGGCCAGCCGGCCGGTCGGGACCAGCAGGGCCGGGCCGGCGACCGTGCCCAGGGTGGTCGCGAACAGGACCGTCCCCAGGGCCCGGCCCCGGGCCTGGGGCCCGCCGATGTCGGCCGCGGCATAGCGCGACAGGAAGATGGCGGCGTTGGCGCCGCCGAGCAGCAGGCTGCCGGCGAGCATGAACGGGAAGCTGCCCAGCACGGCCGCGGCGATCACGGCCAGCGCCCCGAGCACGCCGATGGCGTACCCGGCGGTCAGGCCGGCGCCGCGCCCGGCCCGGCTGGTCAGGCGGGCCACCAGCAGCGAGGCCACGGCCTGGCCGGCGGCCAGGGCGCCGAGGGGGAGGCCGGCGGCGGCGTCGCGGCCGGTCGTCTCGACGGCCAGCAGGGCGGC
>JASLBL010000621.1 GCA_030146615.1 Actinomycetes bacterium | reverse complement strand
GGCCCTGCTCCAGGACTGGTGGGCCGCCTGGCAGCAGGCCGACCACGACCCCACCACCCAGGCGGTCATCGTGCTGGCCGCAAGGCGCACCGAGGTCGACCGGCTTAACACCGCCTGCCAGGAGCTCCTGGCCGCCCGCGGCCGCCTCGGCCCCGAGCGGCTGCGGGTCGAGGACCGCCAGCTGGCCGTGGGGGACCGGGTCGTGTGCGGCAAGAACGCGATCGGGGAGCTGGGGGTGGCCAACGGCACACGTGGCACCATCACGGCCCTTGATTCCCAGGAACGGGCCCTCACCATCCGCCTCGACGGCGCCGACGGCCGGGAGGTGACCCTGCCCCGGTCAAATCTGGATGGCCGCGGCCGCGCGAGCGCAACCGGCGGGTGGACTTGGCCTATGCCACCACCGCCCACCGGGCCCAGGGCCTGACCCGGGGTCGGGCCCTGGTCTGGCTCACCGGCACCGAAGACGTCAACTGGCTGTATGTGCAGCTGTCCCGGGCCCGCCAGGACACCCGCCTGTACGCGGTCGTTGGCCCCGAACCCCAGGGCGGCGGGGAGCTGGACCTGCCCGACCGCGACCAGCCCGACGGCTATCTGCAACTGGCCCAGGCCCTGTCACGGGCTGGTGGCCAGACCCTGGCCATCGACACCCCCAACAACCCCGACCTCCAGCAGCTGTCCACGGTCGAGCTGCGGGCCGAGCGGGACCGGCTGCGCTGCCAGCTCGACCAGGCCCCCCGGGACCGCGGCCTGGAGTTGGCCCGGGCCACCGTCCACCGCCAGCAAGCCGAGCAGGCCCTGGCCACCCACCAGCCGGCCACCGCCCGGCAGCCGGGCGGCATGCTTCGCTGGTTACGGCGCACCAACGACCAGCCAGCCCAGGTACCGGGTAGGCTTGCAGTAGCTACTCAGCAGGCCGACCGCGCTCATGACCGGGAGCGGGAGCTGCGCCAGCACCAGCAGCGCCGCGACGGCTGGCTGGAGGCCAACGCGCATCTCGGCCCCCAGTATCGGCAGGTGGTGCGGGCCCTGGCCTGGCAGCGACGGGCCACCGGCCTGGCCGTCGAAGCCAACCGGCCCGGCTATGTACTGGAGGCGCTGGGTCCGGCGCCTGCGTCGACTCGGGGTCGGCGGGCCTGGCGGCAGGTGGCCGCCGAGATCGAACAGTACCGGCGCACCTACCAGATCACCGACCCCGACCATGCGCTCGGCCCCGAGCCGCGCGACCTCGGCCAGCGGGCCGACCGGCAGCGAGCCCGTAGGGCCATCGAGCGGATCCACGCCAAGCAGCGGGCCACCGACCGCATCCACGAGCGCCAGCCGATCAATGAGCGCACCAGCCACTCACAACCTCGCGGGCAGCGTGGCCGGCCAGGCCTGGAGCGGGCCGCCGGCTGACACCAGAAGGGAGCACCCAGATGGCCAGTTCTCGACCGTGGCCCTTCGACGAAGATGACCGGCCCAGCGGGTCGGTGCGGCCACTCAGCCAGGCTGACCTGGAGGCCATCCTCGCCCACCTCAGCGACGACCCCGACGAGCTCCTGGCTGGCACCAGCGCGGACCGGCCGGTGGTGGCGCTGCAGGTGGGAGCCAGCGTGGGTCGGCCCGGCGGCTCCGCCCAGGCGAGGTGGCGGCGGATGCGGGCGGCCGAGTGGGCCGCCTGGACCCGGACCCTGCCCTGGCGAATCGCCGTTGTCCTCGGGGTGGGTGCCGGTGGGGGAGTCCTTGGCAGCCTGCTGGTGCCCCGGCTCGGACTGGTCGTTGCCGCGCTGGCCGCGGCGGCGGCTGGTTGGGGGCTACGGTTCCGACCCAGCGCTGAGGCCACCGCCTGGCGGCGCGGGGCGGCGGGGGAGCGACGCACCGCCGGGCTGCTCGGCCAGCTGGAGCGACGGGGGTGGGCGATCCTGCACGATCTGGCCGTCCCTGGCAGCCGGGCGAACATCGACCACTTGGCGATCGGGCCGAGTGGGGTGTTCGTGATCGACTCCAAACAGTATCGGGGCCGCCTCCAGCTCGACCCGTCCGGGCGGCTGTGGCATGGCCGCTACCCCCTCGCCTCCGCCCTGCGCGCGCTGTCGTTCGAGGCTGACCAGGTCGCCCAGATCCTGACCGACCCCGACGTGGTGGTGGTGCCGGTGATGGCTGTCCATGGCGCCCAGGTCCCCTGGGGCAAGGTCGTTATGGAGGGGGTGCCGGTGGTGCCGGCCCGGCGCCTGCCCAGCATGCTCCGCCAGCTCCCGGCGGTGCTGAGGCCCGAACGGGTCGCCAACCTTGCCGATCAGGCGCGGGTTCGCTTCCATACCGCTGCTTGACCCTGCGGCGTGCCGAGTGGCTATCCACCTTGCGGGTGGGCGTCTTGCGGGTGGAAGTCTTGGCCGCACACCCCGCATGTGATGGGCCTGGGGCTGTACTGCTTGGCGCGGATCCAGAACGACCGGGCGGCTGGCAGCTGCAGGCGACCTTGAACCGCTCGCCGGCCTTGCCGGTGGGCTGCTGCCCGTCGTGACCTGCCCGACCCGACCGCCACGGCCCGGGCGATCGCGCTAGCGATCTGCGAGGTCGAGGCCAGCTTGCGTTCAGCCAGCCAGCTCGAGCGTCATCACAGCCTCTGGCAGGCCGTCCAGCAAGAATGAGGCCCGCTTGGATCAACCCGCCATTGCATTAGAGTCGGTCCTGCTCGGCCTGGACACCGGTAATCCCTTCCGCGAAGTCGCGCTCGGTGGCCCTGGACCCACCCCAGTACCACTCAACCACTACGCGGAGCAATCCAACTTCCGACGCGACGTCCTCCGCGCCGAGGCCCACATCCTGTACCCCGGCCGATACCGGGGCTCCACCCCCTTGCGTGAGCGGCACCACAACGAGGCCACCGAGGTTAACTAAGGAGGAATTGGCCAGAGAGGCTCCAGGGCTTCGGGAGGCCGAAGCGAGGACACCAGGCGCCCGGCGTGGGCAGTCTACGAGTCTCAACCCTCGCCCGTTGTCGGCGGCTCAAGCACGTGTGAGACTCCTCTCGCCGC
>JASLBL010000399.1 GCA_030146615.1 Actinomycetes bacterium | reverse complement strand
CGCAAGCGCGCCTCCGAGCAGGCCCGCCAGCGAGCCGAGGACGACGCTCGCCGCCGCGCCCGCGAGGATGCCCGCCGGGCTCGTGACCGCACCCGCGCACGCCCCCGCCGCACGCTGGGACCAGCCGCGCCGGCCCCTACTGCGGCTCGTGCGGCGGCCACCGTGGGCCGCACACCGTCCACCACGACCAGGGCGCCCACGACCGGGCACGACGCCGCTACGACGGCCTGCACGCCAAGGCCGACAGCACCGGCTTCCCCGAGGAGGCCGCCGCCTGCCGGGCCAAGGCCGAGCAGCTCCGCGCCAAGTACGGCCTGTAGACGAAGGGAGGCCGCTATGTCTGACCGCTACCGGCTGAGCGAGCCCCAGGCGCGAGCCCACGCCCGCGCCTGGCTCGCCCAGCAGCACACCGACGCCCACGAGCTGCTCGTCACCCTGCTGCACTACACGCCCGAGCCCGACCGCACCCGAGCGCTATCCCAGCTCACCACCGGCGAGCTGCGCCACCTGGCCCGGCTGCTTGCCGACGCCACCGACCTGCGCCAGATCGCCCGCGCCATCATCGCCGACCTCCAGCACCACCTACCCGCACAGCAGCGGCCCAACGGTTCTGTGAGTCTTACCGAGCAGGCGATGGAGGATCGCTGTCAGGCTTCGGCTCGGCATCCCGGCATGACTCACAACGGTTCAGGCGCCTGCGGGCTGCCCGGGTGACGAGTTGTCTGCCGCGATGCCGGCGTCGACCTGGCCTGCCGCTTGCTGGCCTGATGAGCAGCTTGTCCAGCCCATGGGGGTTGTGACCCGTCACAGAAGCGCCGCGCGGTGTCCTCCAGGGCCGACATGACTAGGCCCCACGAACGAGAGGAGCTGCTGCGATGACCAGACTGGCCGGCACCGTCGACGCGATGATTGGTGTCGACACCCACCGCGACACCCTCGCTGCTGCCGTCACCGACTCGGTCGGTGGGCTGCTGGCCCAGACTACGGTCAGCGCCGATGCGGTCGGCTACCAGCGTGTGCTCGACTTCGCCCGGGCGCAGGTTCCCGGACGCCGCTGCTGGGCGGTGGAGGGCACCGGCAGCTACGGCGCCGGGCTTGCCGCTTGCTCCACGCACATGGGGAGCGGATGGTGGAGGTCGGTCGACCCAAGCGGCCGCCGCGGCGCAGCGGCGCCAAGAGCGACGCCTTGGACGCCGTGCGGGCGGCCCGTGAGGCCCTTTCTCATGACCATCCGCTGACGCCGCGTTGTCGTGGGGATCGCGAGGCGCTACGCGTGTTGTTGGCCACCCGCAACGGCGCCTGCCGGGCGAAGGTCGGCGCCATGAACCAGCTCAAGGCGCTGATCGTCGGCGCGCCCGAAGAACTGCGCGG
Source organism: Actinomycetes bacterium (assembly GCA_030146615.1). Lineage (GTDB taxonomy): Bacteria > Actinomycetota > CALGFH01 > CALGFH01 > CALGFH01 > CALGFH01. The sequence continues at coordinate 5,471 of JASLBL010000399.1, read as the reverse complement.
CGAGCTTCGCGCGCTGGCAACCAAGCGGCAGATCGCCCGCTGCGCCACGCTGCGGGACCAACCGGCCAGGTCACTGGAGCACCGCATGACTGTGAAAGCCCTGCGGTCGACCGCCCGGCGGATCCAACTGCTGGCCGTCGAGGCCGCCGAACTGCGGGCCGAGCTGGACCGGCTGGTGGCCGCGGTCGCGCCGTGGCTGTTGGAGCTGCCGGGGGTGGGGCCAATCAGTGCCGCCCAGGTGCTGGTCAGTTGGTCGTACGCCGGTCGGCTGCGCTCGGAGGCTGCCTTTGCCGCCCTGGCTGGCGTCAACCCCATTCCGGCGTCGTCTGGGCAGGTGACACGGCATCGGTTAAACCGCTCGGGCGACCGGCGGCTGAACCGCGCGCTGCACACCATCGTGCTGGCAAGGCTGCGGGACGACGCGGACACCCGCGCCTACGCCGCTCGCCGGCGGGCCGAGGGCAAGAGCCCACGTGACGTTCGCCGGTGCCTGAAACGGGTGGCCGCCCGGCAGCTGTTCAAGCTGCTGGAGCGCTATGACCGTCCCGGCATCGAGGTCCTGGCAGCCGCCTAGCGTCTTACGGCACCAGCCCTGACCGTCTCGGCCCAAGCAGCACTGGGGTTTTGGGGCAAGCTCGCTAAGGCCGGCTTGGCGCCTGCCGATCCTAGTGGCATGAGTGCGACCAGTGGCGCTGTGGCTCGGGCTGCGCGGGCGGCCCGGGCGGCGTTGCCGCACGGGCAGCTGCTGACGCCGGAGGTGTGGGCGCGGCGCCACCGGGGCATCGTGGTGCTGCTGTGGCTGCATGTGGCCGGCGTGGTCGCGTTCGCGGTGGCCCGCGGCTACGGCGTGGCTCACAGCCTGCTGGAGGCGTCGGTGGTGGCGGTGTTCGCGCTGGCGGCCGCCCACCCGGCGATCGGCCGGCGGGTCCGGTCGGCGGCGGCCGTGGTCGGGCTGATCACCTCCTCGGCGGTGCTGGTTCACCTGGCGGGCGGGGTGATCGAGATGCACTTCCACTTCTTTGTGATGATCGGGGTCATCACCCTGTACCAGGACTGGCTGCCGTTCGGGCTTGCGCTTGGCTATGTCGTGGTCCACCACGGCCTGTTGGGCGTGTTGCGCCCCACTGACGTGTTCAACCATCCGGCGGCCTGGCAGCAGCCGTGGAAATGGGCGCTCATCCACGGCGGCTTCGTGCTCGCGGCCAGCGTCGCCTACCTGGTCAACTGGCGGCTCAGCGAGGGCCAGGCGACCGAGATCAGCCGGCTGGTCAGCCGCCTGCAGGGGCTGGCCCGCACCGACCCGCTCACCGGCGTCCCCAACCGGCGGGTCTGGGACGAGGAGCTGCCCCGGGAGCTGGAGCGGGCCCGGCGGATGGGCACCGAGCTGTGTGTGGCCATGGTCGACCTGGACAACTTCAAGGCCTACAACGACCAGTTCGGCCATCAGGCCGGCGACCGGGTCCTCAAAGAGGCCGCCAGCGCCTGGCGGCTGCAGGTCCGCTCCACTGATCTGCTGGCCCGCTACGGGGGCGAGGAGTTCGTGCTGCTGCTGCCGACCTGCGCACTCGATGGCGCGGTCCAGATCGTGGAACGGCTGCGGGCCGTCACCCCGCTGGTCACCTGCTCGATCGGGGTGGCCACCTGGGACTTCCAAGAAAGCGCCGCCGAGCTGATCGAGCGGGCCGACCAGGCCCTGTATGTGGCCAAGACCGAGGGCCGCAACCGCTACGTCACCGCCTGACCCGGCCGGGCACAGAGCCAGCGTGCCGTCGACCTCCAACAACGTTGACTTGACAGCACATAGCAGCCTCGTCGTCATCGCTACCGATAGGTCTTGACAGCTGCTGGCTTATCCCGGTTTGAGGTTCGGGCGGGTAGGGTGGCGCTTGCGAGGGGGAGTATCCCGCGTGCGGTCCACCGTCATCACGGCACTGTGCCCGGTGCGACCGGCCCGTCACGGGTGGGAGAGACCTTCGGCTGAGACCCGAGCACGACCAGTCGAAGGAGTCCGCGAACATGGCTCATTGACTAGATCCTGTCCCCGCCGAGCGGTGACGTCACCGACCGGCGGATCGACCTGAGCACTCACTTCCCACCCCACCTTCACGAAGGGATTGACCGATGGCATCAGTCACCAAGCTCATCAAGGATTTCGCCCGAAGCCCAAAGGGTCAGCAGCTTGTCGAGCAGGTCAAAGATCAGGCCCGCAAGCCGGAGAACCGCCGCAAGCTCGAGGAGCTGCGGAAGCGCTATGGCAAGGGTCGGTAGCGCCGTTGTCGGCGTCGGGTGACCGTTCCCAGACTCCGGTCCACAACGGCACCCCCGACCCTTGACAGACATAGCAGCCTCGTAACACCACGCCCGCTCTAGCCGTCGACCGTGACGATTGGTTCGTCACCGGCGGCGACTAACGGTTCGTAACACGACGCCTTCACCCAGCAAGGCGAGCGTTACGATCCGATCGGCACCCCACCGGCGCGGATCGTAACAACAGGGCAAGCACGCTCGGCGGGTTGTTACGATCCGTCCGCCACGCTGCTCACCGGGTCTGCTTGGGCTGCTGTTACGCTCCGCTGGCAACGCCGCCCGCCGCGCAGCGCAAACGGTTCGTAACGCGCTGCCCGGTGCCGCCCTCGGAGGAGGGGGGTCCGGGGGGAGGCCCCTAATGGGGCTGCAGTCCACGGTGGGAGGCTACGGCGGAGCGACCGGTTGGTGAGCACTGGGAGGCATGGGAGCCCTTGAGCTCTCGGGGGAGCGCGTGCCCCAGCCGGTGTTAGGGAAGGGCGGACGGCTGGCGGGATGTCGTGCCGGGTGAGCACTGCCATTAGGGCGCCGCAGGTCCTTTCTCTGGCTCAAGAAGCAGACGTCGACCAGAGGAGGACACGATGCTGTTTGTTGGCGTGGACTGGGGCGAGGCCCACCATGACCTGTGCCTGCTCGACGAGGACGGAACGGTGCTGACCGCCCGCCGGATTCCTGACGGGCTCACCGGCGTGGCCGAGCTGCACGTGGTGGTGGCCGCCCATGCCGAGGACCCAGGGCAGGTCGCGGTGGGGATCGAGACCGACCGTGGGCTGCTGGTCGGTGCCCTGCTGGCCGCCGGCTACCGGGTCTATGCGGTCAACCCGCATGCGGTGAGCCGCTACCGGGGCCGGCATGGGACCTCCCGGGCCAAGTCGGATCGCGGGGACGCCAAGCTGCTGGCCGATCTGGTCCGCACCGACCGCCACAACCACCGCCAGGTCGCCGGCGACACACCAGCGGTGGAGGCGGTCAAGGTGCTGGCCCGGGCCCATCAGAGCCTTATCTGGGCGCGACAACGGCACGTGAATGCGCTCCGCAGCGCCCTGCGGGAGTTCTACCCGGGCGCGTTGGCTGCGCTTGGTGCCCAGCTGGCCGAGCCCGAGGCGCTGGCCGTGCTGGGGCTGGCGCCAACCCCTCAGCGGGGCCGGCAGGTCACGAGGGCAGCGGTGCGTCGCGCGCTGGTCGGAGCGGGGCGGCGCCGGAACCTGCAGGCGCGGGTGGTGGCGATCCACGACGCGCTGGTCGCACCGCAACTGGCCGCAGCTGAGCCGGTCGAGGCCGCCTACCGTCACGTCATCGATGGTCTTGTGGCCCTGCTGAGCTGCCTTAATGAGCAGATTGCCGCTCTGGAGGAGCAGCTTGCGGCCGGGTTCGCTGCCCATCCGGACGCCGCCATTGTGCGCAGCCAGCCTGGGCTTGGCGTGGTGCTGGGGGCGCGGGTGCTGGCCGAGTTCGGCGACGACCCAGCCCGATATCAGACGGCCAAGGGCCGCAAGGCGTTCGCCGGCACCGCCCCGGTCACCAGATCCTCGGGGCTTCGCACCGTGGTGGTCGCCCGCGCCGCTTGCAATCAACGGCTGGCGGATGCCTGCTACCTGTGGGCGTTCGCGGCCCTGACCGCCTCGCCGGGTGCGCGGCGCTGCTATGACGCCCACCGGGCTCGGGGGGCGACCCATCATCAGGCGCTGCGGGCGTTGGGCAACCGGCTGGTCGGCATCCTGCACGGCTGCCTGGCCGGTCGGGTCGCTTACCAGGAGGCGGTTGCCTGGCCGGCTGCCCAGACCGCGGCCTGACCACGGCAGCGGGGGTGCCGGGGGGTGCAACCCCCCGGCGTAGTGGCCACTCGGATTGTCCGGGGCCGGTGGTGCAGGTGGGGCGGTGATGCCAGAGGCGCAGCCGTCGGGGCGAAAGAAGTTGGCCGTCTGTTGAGCGCCGCCGAAGGCGGCTCAGGAGCCAACTTGTTTCGGAGGAGACGGTTGCGCCGTCACTCGAAGGTCACCACGTCGGCCACAACCGTTCGGGCGCTGCCTCGCTGGTCCTTGTTGCCACTCCGTGCAGCCGACTGCGCTAGTCGGAATCGCGGACGGCCCGGTCGCGCGCGTCGGCATCGCGGTCGCGCTGGTCGGCAGCCTGCTCCCGTGCGTCAGCAAGGTGGTTTCGCTGGTCGGCGGCCTGGTCCCGTTGGTCGGCGAGGTGGTTTCGCTGGTCAGCGGTCCGCTCGCGTGCGTCGGCGGCGTCTTGGGCCCGGTCCAGGGCCGCAGTCCGTTGGGCCAGCCCGGTCTGGGCCGCCTCCAAGGCCTGCTCGGCCTCCCGGGCCCGCGCCTCAGCCGCCCGGACCCGAGCGTCATCGACCGCCTTGGCGGCAATCCGCTCGCGCTGGGCCGCCTGGACGACCTCCTGGGCCAGGTCGGCCAGCTTGCGCGAGGACGACCTGGCCTGGTTGCGGAGCTGCTGGAACGCCGCGTCCGGACCGACCCCCCGGGTGGCGGCCAGCACGCCTTTGGCCTGCTCGATCCAGACCCGGCTGGTCAGCGCCTGCCGCAGCTGGGCCACCTCGACCTCACGGTTGGCCAGCTCCACCCCGGTGCTGACCAGCTCAGCAGTCACCACCGCCAGCGCCCCCAACGCCTCTACCTCTTCTAGCGTCCAGGCCCGCGGCTGGGTGGCATACACATCCAGGGTCCCGACCGGCTGGTCGGCCAGCCGCACGGGCACGCTCAACACCCCGCGCACGTGCAGTTGGCTGACTACGGCGGCGAGCCGGTCCCACACCCGCTCGCTGCCCAAGTCCTCGACGGCCACGACCCGGTCCTCAGCGAAGGCGGCAAGGCACGGCCCCTCACCGAAGTCGTGCTGGATCTGCTCCAGCAGCTCCATCGCCGCATCCGACACCGCCACCCACCGGGGCTGGCCGTCCTCATGGGCCAAGGTCAGGCCGGTGCCATCGACCCCGACGACTGTCCTGGTTGCCTCCACCACCCGCCCCAAGCTGGACAGTAGGTCACCGTCCTGGGGCAGGGTGGCCCGCAGCTCACCCACGGTCCGCGCCAGGAGTTGCCCGTCCACCGCCATCCAAGATCCTTCGTCGTCTGAGCTGACGCAGCGTCTGCTGTTGGCCGTCGATCGTCACATCCCGGCACCCGGTCGGCAACCGGAACGGGCGGTCA
>JASLBL010000397.1 GCA_030146615.1 Actinomycetes bacterium | reverse complement strand
GTGGCCGCCGCATCGCCTATCCCATGGGCGACCCGGTCGCCAGACGCGCGAGACGACGCCGGCGAGGTGTCCCGCTCGGCCGACGCCGACGCGAGACCAGTGGCTGCGGCGGCCATGCCGCCAATCGACAGCATGGCCAGTCCGGCCACGGCGGCCGTCCTGACACGCAGAAGCTTGCTGGGCATCGCTGCCCTCCCAACAATCGGTGGGGGACGGGGGGCATGGACCGGAGGCGCAGCAGCCTAGGAAGGCAAGCAGGCCGCTTCGTCGGTTACCAAAGCGCTCCAAGGCCGCATCCCGTTACACCCCTCCCGGAAGACCAGCCGTAACGCGCACAGCCCCTGAAGCGCTGTTACCGGAGAGACGTCGACCGCTCCGTCCACCACGACCGGTGCTGTCTGCCCCCACAGGCGGTACCGGCCAGAGCGGGCGCACCCTCCCCCCAGAGGATGCTGCCCACCCCCCAGCACCCGTTGCCCTGCTGGGCGACACAACCTCCGGAGGCGACGACATGGCCGCGTTCTTCTTTCTTCTGGCGATCATCGGCGGTGCCCTGATTGGTGATCTGGTATGGGAGAACACAGGCACCGGCGAGGTCACGGTGCTCGGCCGGACGGCTGTCAGCTATCCCCAGGGCTGGCTGCTGTCCGCGGCGGCGGCGCTCGGCTTCGTCGTCGCGTTGCTGCTGGTCGCCTCGTTCAGCTCCACCAAGGCGCGACGCGCCCGCCGCCGGCAGCTCCGTGCCATGAAGCGGGACCGGCAGCATGAAGGCATCGAGCCGGAGGGCGACCACGCCAACTGGCTGGACGAGTCATTCGGCCGTCGCGAGGGCACCACCGACGCCGGCCCGTCGTCGAAGCCCCAATCCGAGCCGCTGTACGAGCAGACAAGGCGAGCCGCCGGTCTGCATGACGACCACCCGCAGTGACGATGTACCGCCAGTTCGACCGATTGCGCTTCTCTGGGTGGAACGTCAGGTCCGTGGAGGGTGAGCTGTGAAGATCCCATCGAAGGGTGTCCTGGGCAGGGTCTTCGCGGCGCTGTTGCTCGTCGTGATGACGCTGGCCCTGACCGTCGGAGCCGCTCAGGCAATCACCTTCGGGCAGCCCGACGGCAACCTCCATCCAAACGTCGGGGCCCTGGTGGCCGACTGGGATCCGGACAGTCCCGGCCCGGACATCTTCTGCTCGGGCACCCTGATCGCCCCCACCGTGTTCCTCACCGCCGCCCACTGCACGGCGTCACTGGAAGCCGAGGGGATCACCGAGGTCTGGGTGACCTTCGCCTCCGACTATGACGAGGACGCCACCTCCCCGGCCGGCCTGATCGCCGGTACCCCCGTGAGCCATCCCGAGTTCGGCACCGGCGGGGCCTCCGACACCCACGACATCGCGGTCGTGCTGCTGGACGAGGCCCCCGCCGGCATCGCGCCCGCCCAGCTGCCCGCGGCCGGGCTGCTTGATCAGCTCAAGGCCAGCCAGCAGCTGCGCACCCAGACCTTCACCGCGGTCGGCTACGGGACCGTGCGCGAGGACAAGACCGGCGGGCCGCACGGGTTCCTGGAAGCTGAGGGCGTCCGCATGTACGCCCTGCAGAGCGCCCTCAATCTGGAAAAGGCATGGCTGCTGCTGTCGATGAACCCCTCCACCGGGGGCGGTGGGACCTGCTACGGCGACTCGGGCGGCCCCCACTTCCTGGGGGGTGTGGAGAGCAACCTGATCGTGTCCATCACCATCACCGGCGACGCCATATGCCGGGCCACCGACAAGACCTACCGGCTGGACACCGAGGCGGCCAGGGACTTCCTGGACGACTTCGTCACCCTGCCTTGACGTGGCCTCCGCCTCAGCGGTGGCGCGGCGGTTCGTCCAAGGATGCACCGGATTTCTCCTCTTGACACATTTGTACGGGTCCGACTACACCTGAGGGACGTCGCCGGGTCGAGCCTCGGAGTGCCTGGTTGGCGAACTGACCGGCCAACGGCTGCAGCGCTGCTGCCGAAAGGGGTTTCCATGTCGATTCGCAGGTCGGTCCTCCTCGTTGTGGTCGGGGTGCTGGTCGCGCTCGTGTCGCCCCTGTCAGCGCATGCGGGACCACGCGGATCGAGTGGTGGGAGCGGCATCACGTGCAACCTGCCCGAGTCCAACGCCGAGGCGCTGGTCATCCTCAACAACTACTACCCGGGCTACTGGTGGGACCACACCGACCTGACGATCGCTGTCCAGGCTCACCCGAGCGCCACCGCCGAGCAGCTCGACGCCATTCAGGATGCGATCGCGACCTGGAGCGCGGTGCTGGAGAAGTGCTTCGACGGGCTGATCACCCTGACCGACGTCACCGGCTCCAAGCGTCAGGCGGCCGACATCGTCGTCCACTACGTGCCCACCGCCGGCGGGGTGGTGTTCGGCGGCTACGCCATCTGCGGCGCCCACCGCTGCCCCAACATCCTGGTCCGCTCCGACCTGCCACCAAGCCTGGACCGTGAGCCGTACGACCCCGAGTACCTGGGCTGGGTGACCCTGCACGAGCTGGGTCACGCCCTGGGGCTGGGACATGCCCCAACCTGCTGGAGAGCACCGACCTGACGGGCTACGGCTGGCCCGACCTGGGCGACCCGGTGCTGTCGGACTGCGACCTCGACGCGCTCGCCTTTGTGTTCGCCTGGGCCCTCGAAGGCGCCGAACCCTATCCGCCGGCCGAAGGGCCCTACGACTGCTCGCTCGACTGACGCCGAACCCCACAGCCAACCGGGTGCCCACCCAAACCTGGGTCTCAGGTCGGGGCCGGGACCGCCGATCAAGATGGTATGGCCACCACACGGGTGCCCGGGCGGCTGTGGCTGCTCTACCTGGCCGCTGGCCTGGCGGCCGCGGCCGCCAGCATGCTCCTGCCCGACCTCGCTCAGTCGATCGTCTATGACCTGATCGGGCTCTCCGCCGTGGTCGCGATCCTGTGGGGGGTGCGCCTGCACGGCCTCGTCCGCCGAGGTATGTGGTATGGCCTGGCAGGTGGGCTCGTGGTGTTCGTCGCCGGCGACGTCGTCTACAGCGTCTACGTGTATGCGCTGCACCTCGAGTCGTTCCCGTCTCCGGCCGATGCGCTCTACCTGGCCAGCTATCCGCTGCTGGCGGCCGCGTTGCTGGCGATGATCCGCAGCCGCACCGGCGGCCGGGACCGGGCCGGTCTGATCGACGCGTTGATCATCACCACGGGCCTGGGGTTGCTGTCGTGGACGTTCCTGATGCGGCCGATCGCCTCCGATCCGTCGCTGACCGTGGGGACGCGGCTGATCTCCATCGCCTACCCCCTTGCGGACGTCCTCCTGCTGGCCGTGCTCGCTCGGCTCTACACCAGCCCCGGCGCCCGGAGCACGAGCTACCGCCTGCTGGCGGCCGCGGTGCTGCTGCAGCTGGGTGCCGACATCGTCTACGCCGGGCTCACCGTCACCGGCGCCTACTCCGGTGGGCTGATCGACCTGGGCTGGATGGCGTCGTACCTCTGCTGGGGCGCGGCCGCCCTGCATCCCTCGGTGCGCTCACTGTCGGAGGTGGCCCCGGCTCGCGGCGTGCGCGTCACCCGGGCGCGCCTGCTCGTCCTGGCGCCGGCTGCCCTCATCGCGCCCGGGTTGCTGCTGCTCCAGGGCGGCCGCGGCCTGACGATCGACTGGGTCTCGCTGGGGGTCGGCTCGGTCGTGCTGTTCCTGCTGGTCGTCGCCCGCATGTCCGAGCTGGTGGCCCAGGTCCAGGACCAGGCGGCCCAGCTGGCGGCGCTGGCCCACAACGACGCCCTGACCGGGATCCCCAACCGCCGCGCCTGCGACCTGGACCTAGTCCGCGAGATGATCCGCGCCCGCCGCACCGGAGCGCCGCTGCATGTGGCCCTGCTCGACGTCGACCACTTCAAACGGTTCAACGACACCAACGGCCACCAGGCCGGCGACCTGCTGCTGAAGAGCGCCGCCGCCGCCTGGAAGGCGCACCTCCGGGAGGGAGACATGCTCGCCCGCTACGGCGGGGAGGAGTTCGCCACGCTGCTGGTCGGCTGCTCCCAGGCGGAGGCGGTGGCGATCCTGGAGCGAATGCGCGCGGCCACGCCGCTGGGCGAGACCGTCTCCATCGGGGTCGTCCAGTGGGACGGCGAGCAGACCCCGGAGGAACTCATCGGCGGCGCCGACGACGCGCTCTACCGGGCCAAGGAACAGGGCCGGAACCGGGTCGTGGCCACGCCGCCGAGGTCGCGGTGGGGTGGCGACCGTTCTTCGAGCTCCATCGGCGCCGGCTAGGCCAGGCCCCGGCGGGTGGCCGCCGGGGGGCGGCGGCCGAGGATGGCCTCGGTCATGCGGACCACGCGGACGGTCGGCTGGACGTCGTGGACGCGGATGATGCTGGCCCCGGCGGCGACGGCGAACCCGGCCGCGGCCAGGCTGCCCTCCAGGCGCTGGTCGACGGGGAGGTCGAGGGTCTCGCCGACGAAGTCCTTGTTGGAGAAGGCGACCAGCAGGGGGTAGCCGAGGCCGGTGAGCTCGCCCAGGCGGCGGGTCAGCTCAAGGGAGTGGAAGGTGTTCTTGTGGAAGTCGTGGCCGGGGTCGAGGATCAGGCGCTCGGCCGCGACCCCGCGCTGGCGGGCCAGGGCCACCCGGTCGAGCAGGAAGGCCCGAACCTCGGCGACCACGTCGGCGTAGGCCGGCCGGTGGGGGCGGGTCCGGGGCGGGCCGGCGGTGTGCATCACCACCAGGCCGGCCCCGGCCTCGGCGGCCGCCTCGGCGAGCTCCGGGTGGCGCAGGCCCGAAGGGTCGTTGACCACGTCGGCCCCGGCGGCCAGGGCCCGGCGGGCGACCCCGGGCCGGAAGGTGTCGACCGAGATGACCGCGTCGGTGCGCCCGCCCAGGGCCTCGACCAGTGGCACCACCCGGTCCAGCTCCTCGGCCTCGGTGACCTCGGGGCCGGGGCCGGCCTTGACCCCGCCGACGTCCAGCCAGTCGGCGCCCTCGGCCAGGGCCCGCTCCCCGGCGGCCACGGCGGCCTCGAATCCGAAGGTGGCCCCCTGGTCGTAGAACGAGTCGGGGGTCCGGTTGACAATGGCCATGACCGCGACCCGGCGCTCGAAGTCGAAGGTGCGCCGGCCGTAGGTTCGGAGCATGCCGGGGATGGTAGCCGACGGCCTGACCAGGAAGGAGGAGGCGCGTGCGCGTCCACCTGGAGGAGCGGGTGGCGATCGCGGCCCCGCCCGAGGCGGTGTTCGAGGCGGTGGCCGACTGGGAGGGCCAGTCGGAGTGGGTGGTGCTCACCACCGTGACCGCCGACGGCGGGCCCCACCGGGTGGGGGAGCGGCTGGTCGCCGAGACCAAGCTCGCCGGGATCGGGTTCAGCGACCCGATGGAGGTGACCCGGTTCGAGCCGCCGTCGCGGATCGACGTGCGCCACCTGGGCCGGGTGGTCCGGGGGACGGGCACGTTCCTGGTCGAGCCGGCCCCGGGCGGGGCCTGGTTCGTCTGGGTCGAGGACGTCGAGGTGCCCTTCGGGGTGGTCGGGCGGCTCGGGTTCGCGGTCGTCGGGCCGGCGTTCCGGCTGCTGCTCCGGCGCAGCCTGCGCCGGCTGGCCCGGCGGGTCGAGTCCCGCCCGCATCTGCGCAAGCGCCCCGCGTAGCCGTGGTAGCGTCGGCTCCGCGCCGCGCCGCCCCCCTGGCCCGGCTCGAGCAGGAGCAGTCGCATGGCCCCCGTCGTCCGCCGCCGCACCAAGGCGATGCTGGTCGTTGCCGGGCTGCTGCTGGTGGCCGTGGTCGCCCTGGCCTGGTTCCTCGTCTCCGAGGACGACCCGGCCGACGGGACCGCGGCCGGCGGCCCCGCCACCACCGCCGACCCGGCCGCCGGCCCGGCCGGCCCCGACCCGACCACCGCGGCCAACCCAGCCGCCACCGAGG
>JASLBL010000248.1 GCA_030146615.1 Actinomycetes bacterium | reverse complement strand
TCTGGTACCACGGCGCCTGGGCCCAGGCCAACAACACGGTCTGGACCGGCTGGCCCTCGGCCAAGCAGGGCGACAGCCACGTCATGCCGGTCACCTGGCGGAACTACTGGGAGCTGGGCAGCATCCTGATGCTGGCCGAGCTCCCAGTAGTTCCGCCAGGTGACCGGCATGACATGGCTGTCGCCCTGCTTGGCCGAGGGCCAGCCGGTCCAGACCGTGTTGTTGGCCTGGGCCCAGGCGCCGTTGTACCAGAGCGGGATCACCGGCAGCTCGCTGAGCTGGATCCGCTGGAGCTGCGAGGTGATCTTGCGCATCCCGGCCACGTCGTCGGTCGGGGTCTTGTCGAGCTGCTGGACCAGGTCCCAGGCCTTCTTGTTCTCGTAGCGGCCGAAGTTGGCCGTGCTCTGGGCCTCCTGGACCGGGAGCCGGAACATGTAGTCGTAGTACTCCCAGGGCGAGTTGGAGAGCTGCTTCTCGTTGTTGATGAGCATGTCGAAGTCGCCCTTGTTGCGGGCGTCGACCAGGGCCTGGAACTCGGGGAACTCGGTGTTGACCTTGATGCCGACGGCCTTGGCGCTCTCCCCGACGACCCGGATCGACTCCATCCAGTCGGTCCAGCCGTTGGGGACGATGAGGCTCAGCTCGATCTTGGCCCCGCCCGGCCCCTCGACGAACTTGTCGCCGTTGGTGTCCTTGTAGCCGGCCTCGGCCAGCAGCGACCTGGCCTTGGCCGGGTCGTACTTGAAGCCGAGCTGGCCGACGACGGACTTGTCGACGTACTTGTCCCAGGCCGGGAGGAGGCCGGTGGGGCTGGCCTTCTGGACGATCTGGCCATAGACCCCGTTGACGATCTTGTCCACGTCGACGGCGTGGGCCAGGGCCTTGCGGAAGGCGGGGTCGTCCATCGGCTTCTTGGTGGTGTTCAAGACCAGCCAGGCGGTGTTGGCCGACAGCATGTAGGGGGGCTCGGGGAAGTAGGTCTGGACCTGGTAGCCGCCCTTGACCAGGGTGGCGATCCCGGGCAGGAAGTTGTTGGAGAGGTCGATGCCTCCCTGGAGGACCAGCCCGAGGGCGGCGTTGTTGTTGGAGTTGACGATGTCGACGATGTACCTGGGCTTGGGGTCGAGGTTGAGGGCGGTCTTGCCCCACCACTTGTCGTTCCTGACCCAGACCATCCGGTCCTGGCTGTGGGTCTGGTACAGGTAGGGGCCGCTGCCGACGGGCTTGTCGTTGGCCCCGGTGGCGACGTCCTTCTCCGAACGGCCCTCCCACAGGTGCTTGGGCACGATCGCCCGGTTGTAGAGGTGGTTGCCCCACTGCTGGTACAGGGGCTCGGAGAAGGTGAACCGGACCGTCCGCTCGTCGGTCGCCTCGGCCTTGGACAGCCAGTCCCAGAGGTTGTGGTAGGGCACCGACGCGAACTTGCCCAGCTCGAACGTGAAGACGACGTCGGCCGAGGTCAGCGGCTTGCCGTCGCTCCAGGTGAGACCGTCGCGGAGGGTCAGCTCGTAGACGTTCTTGCTCGTCCAGTCACCTTTCTCGGCCAGCCAGGGCTTGTACTCGCCCTTGAGCGGGTCGTAGATGAACAGGTTCTCGTACACCAGCCCCTCGGTCCCGGTGGCGTACTGCCAGTCCATGATCGGGTTCCAGTTGTTGGGCGGCCCCCACTGGGTCCCGCTGATGTAGAGCGTCTCGTTGCGGGGGTACGACGCCGGGCCCGCGGCCGGCGCCCCGCCGGCCGGCTGGCCCTGCCCGCTTCCCGACCCGCTTCCCGACCCGGAGCCCGAGTCGTCGCCGGTGCACGCCGCCACCAGCAGGCACACCACCGAGACCACGATCAGCAGCCTGAGCTTGTCTCGCATTCCCGTCCCCTTTCTTTTCACAGGGACCCCACCTGGGGTGCGGGCAGCCGCCGCAGGACCCGGACGCCGAAGGCGTCGAGGGTCACCTCCTCGGCGGGCTGCCCGGTGTCGAGGTCGGCCAGGCGGCCCTCGACCGTCGGCTTGACGGTGACCTCGGTGTCCGACTGGCTGACCAGCCAGACGAAGTTCCGGGCGTCGCGATGGCGCAGCTCGGCCGCCATGACCCGCGGGTCCTCGACCGTCACCGGACGGCTGAGGCCGGCCACGGTGGCCAGCGCGTCGTAGATGCGCCAGGTGGGCTCGGGATTGACCCGGGCCCTGGCCGCGGCCAGCTGCTCGAGCGGGTAGGTGCACAGCACCATCCGCCCGCCGCCGGCCGCCCGCTCCAGCAGCACCGGCCGGCTCCGCTGGTCGACCGCGACGACCTCGGCGGTGACCGGCCGGACGGGCAGGAACGCGCGCACGTGCTGGTTGCCCCCGACGCGGAACTCCAGCCGGCTGCCTTCAGGGATCGACCCGAAGTCGCGCACGAAGGTGACGACCACCTCCTCATCCTCGATGGGGTCGACGAGTCCGTGGGTGAGCTGATGCTCGACGCCGAACATCCGGTCGAGGCCGGCGTGCCAGGGGCCGCGCTGGACCCCGTGCCCACCGGCCGAGTAGGAGACGTAGACGACGGCGCCGTCGTCGGCGAAGCGCTCCAGGGCCCGCCATCCGGGTGCGGTGAGCGCCTTGGTGGAGGGCACCAGGTACAGCCGGCGGCCCGGCTCGAGCCCGTCCTGCTCGCGCATCGGCCGCACGGCCACATCCGCCTCCCAGGCGGCCACGTACGCCTGGCGCAGCGCGTCGAGCACGAAGGTGCGGTCCTCGGGCTGTGTGAACGGGTAGGCGCGCTCCAGGTAGGACGGCACCACCAGGGCGGCCTGGGACGGGGGCCGGGTGCAGGCCGGGAAGTCGACCGCCGCCAGCAGGCCGGCGAAGGCCCGGACCTCGGCCAGGTGGGGCTTGGGGCGGCCGGTGTGGTCGGTCAGCCCGAAGTGCATCTCGAAGGGGTGGTGGCGGTAGGGGTCCTGGTCGGCCAGGTGGTCGTAGTCGGTGTTGTTCCAGGCCAGCCAGCCGCTGGCCCCGGCCAGCAGGCTGGTGTGGAGCACTTGGCGGTAGTAGTGGCCAGCGTTCTCGGCCGACGAGAACTCGGTGCTGACGCCGAACTCCTCCAGAACCACCGGCTTGCCGGCGAAGCCGGCCAGCTCGCAGGCGAAGGCTGGGCTCAGGTGGAGGCGGACCCGGTCGCTCTCCATGCGGTAGACGTGGGGCCCCACGAAGTCGACCAGCGGCGCGGTGGCCCGGATCGAGTAGCCGTTGTCGACCCCGCTCATCTCGATGCCCCAGGCGCCGTCCCCCAGCGACACCGGCTGGGTGCCGCCCCCGGCCCGGACGGCCTGGACCAGCAGCTCGGCCCAGGCTGTGACCACTGGCGCCGGGGCCGTCCCGCCGTACAGCGGCATCTCGTTGGAGAGCAGCCACCCGGCCACCGCCGGGTGGGCAGCGAACCGCTCGGTGACCTGGCGCACGAACCAGGCCTGGCGGGCCACCATCCAGACGTCGCCGTACAGGTCGCGCCCCTGGCGCCAGGCCGGGTCCCAGTTCTCCCCCGACATGTGCCCGACGATGAAGGTCGGCACCGTCCCCATCCCGGCCTCGAGGTGGGCGTCGAGGAAGTCGGCGAACCGGGCCAGCACGGCCTCGTCCAGCCGGTCGGGCTCGGGATGGAAGTCCGGCCAGTAGCAGAACGAGCGGGTGAGGTTGATCCCGTTGGCGGCCAGGGTGGCCAGCTCCTCGCGGACCACCCCGGGGTCGTAGCCACGCCACATCATCGGCCCGCCGGTCCGCGACCAGAAGTTGACCCCCAGCCAGGGCCGCCCCTCGAGCAGCAGCTTGTCCCGGTCGCTTCCCACTGCGGTCCCTTCGGTTACTGAACCGTGTAAGTGATGGGGATGAAAGCATTCGGAGTGGATCGTCGTCAAGACCCAACTGAACCGTGTAAGTTCCAGGCCGGGCAACAGAGGGTCAGGCCGGGCCGAGCTGTCCACGGTGACCTTCGGGTGGATCGTCACGCTCCAGGTCGGCCTGCTGCCGGAGCGGGTGCGGCACGAGGTGGTCCTCCCGACCGGCAAGTGGGCGGCCATCGTGGCCATCCTGGCCCTCCAGGCCTACCTGATCCTGGCCCCCAACGGGGAGACGCCGTGACCGCCACCCCGCGGCCCGGCTGGTCACCCTGGTCGCCGCCGAGCTGGTCGTCCCCTACCCGCCGGGGATCCCCGTGCTCGCCCCGGCGAGGTCATCGGCGCCGAGGTCGTCGACGGCGGCCACCCCACCAGGCCGCGCCGGCGGCCTCGCCGCGGCTGGACACCCCCAGCTTGCGCACAGCTTGCGCAGGATATTGGAGACGTGGACGCTGGCCGTCTTCTCGGCGATGTAGAGCGTCTCGGCGATCTGGCGGTTGCTCCGGCCGGCTGCGACCAGCTCCAGGACCTCCCGCTCCCGCGCGGTCAGCTCGGTCTCTCCGGGCGCCACCACCGTCCCCACCACGGCCGCGGACGGCCCCTCGTCCTGGGTTAGGCGGCGCGACGGGCGGACCGCCGGATGCCGTCGCGGAGCGGGACCGCCCGCAGCTCCAGCGCGGTGTCCTGGGCGCCGGCCAGCAGCTCCCGGGAGGCGCCGCGGGCCAGCAGGGCCTCGGTCTGCCGCCACCGGCAGTAGGCGGCCGGGTACGGCATGGCCAGTTCCTCCCAGGCGGCCACGCTCTCCGCCCACGCGCCGGGCGATGATCCCGCGGATGCACTCGAGCAGCCGTGACCCCACCCGCCGGGCCCCGGCGACCGCGCGGTCGCGGCGCAGGACGCGGGCCTCCTCGGCCCGGTCCGCCTCCGCCCGCAGCCCGGTGACGCACAGGTAGGCGGCGGCCAGCGGCTCGTCGAGGTCGGCGGTGAAGCCCAGTCCCTCCTCGACGAACCTGCGGGCGTCGTCGTAGCGGGACTCCCACACCGCCAGCTCGGCCAGGCCGGCCAGTGGCCACCCCTCCAGCTCCTTGTTCAGGAAGGCCTCCTCGGCCCGCTGGCGCTCGAGGGTGCAGGTGATCGTGCCGAGGGTGTTGAGGGCGACGTACTCGGGCTGGGCCGCGCCGACGGCCCGGGCCACGGCTAGCGCCTCCTCGCTCACCTGGCGGGCCTCGTGGTAGCGGCCGAGCACCTGGAGCTGCCCGCCGAGACCGGCCAGGACCTGGGCCCGGGCCGCCGACGGGGGCTGGGCCGGCACCAGCTCCACCGCCCGCTGCTGGATGGCCAGGGCCTCGGCCTGGTCGGTGGTGTCCCAGACGAAGCGGGCCAGGCGGTCGTGGAGCATCCCGGCGAGCACCGGCTCGGTCCCGGGGTCGGTGCCGGCGATGGCCTCGCGGGCCAGGGCGGCGGCGGCGTCCGGGTCGCCGCCCTGGTAGGCGGCCTCGGCGGCGCGCCGCAGGAGGTCGACCCTGGACGCCCCGGCCAGCTCGGCCGGGCCCGCGACCAGGTCCCACACGGCCAGGGCGCGCTCGTAGTGCTGGCGGCCCTCGGCGAAGGCGAAGATCCGCTCCGCCGCCTGCCCGGCCTCGACCCAGGCCCGCAGGGCCCGGGCCGGGTCGCCGGCGTGGTGCCAGTGGTGGGCCAGCTCGGCGGTGGCCACGGCCTCGCCGGCGGCGCCGAGCTGCGGAGCCCGCTCCAGCGCCCGGGCGTAGGCGGTGTGGATCGTCTCCCGCTCGCCCGGCAGGAGGTCGAGCTGGAGCGCGTCGCGCAGCAGCGCGTGCCGGAACCGGAAGCCGCGGCCGTCGGGGACCAGCAGCCGGTGGTCGACGGCCTCCCGCAGCAGCTCCACCACCTCCGGCTGCGGCCGCCCACTGACCGCCGCCAGCAGCGACGGGTCGGAGCAGCGGCCGCAGCGGATGCTGGCGGTGCAGGTCGTCGGCGCGGTAGGTGGCCACCACGAGCAGCCGCTGGGAGCGCGGGGCGTGGGTCACGAAGGCCAGCAGCTGCCGGGTCGAGCGGTCCGCCCAGTGGAGGTCCTCCAGGACCACGACGACCGTCCGGGGGCCGGCCAGGCGCTCCAGCAGGCCGAGGAACGCCTGGAACAGCTGGGCCTGGCTCGGGTCTTGCCTACGCCGGCGTCGCCGCCGACCAGCACCAGCGACGCCTCCCCGCCGTCGGCCGCGGCGTACGCGGCCGCGAGCACCCGAAGCTCCTGGTCGCGGCCGACGAAGCGGACTTCGCGTATCCGGCTTGCCACGCCTCAGAGTATGCGCCCGCCCGCCGCGGCCGGGCCGGACGCCTCGTCGGCCCAGAACCCGCCTGGGGCGAACAGCTCGTCGACCAGCTCGTCGAAGGTGCCGGTCTCGGCGGCCAGGTCCAGGACGGTGTAGCGCCGGCGGATCATCCGGGCCCGGTGGTAGGTCGCCCGGAACGCCGAGGCCGTCAGCCCGAGCTCCGACGGCCGGGTCGGGCAGGCGGCCGCGGTCAGCAGCTCCCGTACCTGCCCGGCGGGCAGGAGCTGGCCCCGGAGCCGGTCGCGCAGCCCCGGCCAGCGGTCGGCGAGCAAGGCCAGCCGCCGCCCCAGGGTGTCGGGGTCGGCGTGCTTGGCCATGGTCTCGGCGACGGCGGCCTCGTCCAGGCCGGGCGTGGTGTGGGCGGCCCGGACCGCCGCCTCGGCCTCCTCGGGGCCGGGCCAGGCGTGGCGCAGGGCCTCGGTGTCCAGGGCGGCCAGGTCCCGCTCCAGGAGCCGCTCGTAGAGGGCGGCGATGGCGACGGTGCCCAGGCCGACCTTGAAGCCGTGCGACAGCGGCGGCCGCCGGTCGTGGCCAAGGCCCTCCATCTCCCAGAGGTGGCTGAACTGGTGCTCGGCGCCGGAGGCGGGCCGGGAGGAGGCATGGGCCTGCATGGCCAGCCCGGAGAGGATCAGGCCCTCGACGAGGCGCTCGAGCGCGTCCCGGTCGCCGCCGGCCAGCTCCCCGGGCCGGCCGATCGCCTCCCGCAGCGGGCCCTGGGCCAGCTCCCAGGCCCTGGGGTCGACGGGCTCGACCCCGAGGGCGTCGGCGACCAGCCAGTCGGCCCCGGCCGTGACCTTTCCCAGCAGGTCGCCGTAGCCGGAGGCGGTCATGTCGGGCGGCGCCCCGGCCAGGACCTCCAGGTCGGCCACGACCGCCCGGGGCGCCGGGCAGGTCATGGTCTGCTTGTAGCCGTCCCGGGTGATGGCCGCACCGAAGGCGGTGTAGCCGTCCATCGAGGCCGCCGTGGCCACGACCAGGTACGGCCGCCCGGCCTCGTGAGCGGCCCGCTTGACGATGTCGTTGAGGCTCCCCGAGCCGACGGCGACCGGGACGGCGTGGTGGCCTCCGAGCACCTCCCGGAGCCGCTCGACGTTGCCGTAGTCGGCGAGCACGAAGGTGTCCGGCGGGAACACGTACGGCGTCTCGGTCCCGAGCCCGGCCGCCTCCAGCCGCCGCTGGACCTGCTCGCCCGCGACCCGCCAGGTGGTGACGTCGGCGACCACGGCCACCGGCCGCCCACCGAAGCCGCGCCCGACGACCTCGGCGACCGAGCCCAGCGCCCCCGGGCCGACGACGACGTCGGTGGTGTCGGTCGCCTCGGCCAGCGCCGCCCGGATCCGCTCCTCACCCATCGGCGGCTCCCGGCCCGCCGGCGACGTGGCTGGTGACCTGGTGCATCACGTCCTTGGTGGCCGGGTACAGCTCGGTGTAGCGGTCCACAAAGAAGGCGTACTGCTCGTGGCGTCCCTGGTCGGGCTCGATGGTCCGCTCGACGTGGACCATCTCGGTCGCGGCCGTCTCGATGTCGGGGTGGACCCCGGCCCCGACCGCGGCCAGCATGGCCGCCCCCAGCACCGGGCCCTCGGGCTCCCGGGGGATCGACACGGGGACGCCTGAGACGTCGGCGTGGAGCTGCATCCACAGGTCGCTCCTGGTCGCGCCGCCCGCGGCCACGATCGACCGGAGCTCGAAGTCGTGGCGGCGCAGGATCCGGAAGATCAGCTCGGTGCCGTAGCAGATGCCCTCGAGGACGGCCCGGAACAGGTGCCCGGGCCCGTGGCGCAGCGACAGGCCCGAGATCAGGCCGCGCGCGTGGGGGTCGGTGTAGGGCGACCGGTTGCCCTGGAAGTAGTCCAGCACCACCAGCCCCTCCGACCCGATCGGGACCTCGGCCGCAAGCTCGTTCAGCACGACATAGGGGTCGACGCCGCGCCGGCCGGCCTCGGCGACGGCGGCGCCGGCGAGGTTGTTCTTGAACCAGGCCACCACCGAGCCGGTCGACGCCTGGCCGGCCTCGACCGTGTACTGCCCGGGGAGGATGGCGTCGGTGTAGGCGCCCCAGAAGCCGGGGTCGTGGATGGCCGCGGCCGCCTGGCCGATGATGACGTGGGAGGAGCCGGTGATCAGGGCCAGCATGCCCGGGGAGACGACCCCGAGCCCGAGCGCCCCGACGTGGGCGTCGATCCCGCCCTCGGCCACCGGCGTGCCCGCCTCCAGCCCGAGCTCGTCGGCGGCGCCCTTGCGCAGCTCCCCCACGGCGGCGCCCAGGTCGAGCACCCGCTGGGGCGTCTTGTCGAGCAGGTCCTCGATGCCGACGGCCTCGTACAGGCTGGCCGGGAAGCCGCCCTCGTCGCCGTCGTAGTAGTACTTGCCGCTGACGGTGTTGACCGAGGCCGTCGCCTCGCCGGTCAGCCGCTGGATGGCCCAGTCGGCGCACTCGCCGACCCGGGCCGCCCCCTTCCAGGTCTCGGGCTCGTTCTCCTTGAGCCACAGCGCCTTGGGCAGGCCGAGCTCGGCCGAGACGGCGCCGAACCCGTTGTACTTGAGCGCCGGGTCGCCCGTCTCCTGGACCCGCCCGGCCTGGTCGGCGGCGCGCACGTCCATCCACATGATCGCCGGCCGCAGATGCCGGCCGTCGGCGTCGGTCGCGACCACGGTGGAGGCGGTGGCGTCAACCGAGATGCCGGCGATCTCGCCGGCCGGCACGCCGCTCTCGGCGAGGGCGCCGCGGGCCGCCCGGGCCAGGCCCGACCACCACTCGTCCGGGTCCTGCTCGGCCCAGCCGGGACGCGGATGGCGGGTCTGGAGCTCGACGGCGTGGAACACCGCCGGCGCGCCGTGACGGTCGAACAGGCCGACCCGCACCCCGCCGGTCCCGAAGTCGATCCCCATCAGGTACGGACCTTCCACCATCGGCCCTCCTCCGCGCCGGCTCGCCGGACCCCCCGCAGCTTCCCATACCCAGGTCGCCGGACCGCCCACCTCGGGCCCGGCTGGCCTCGGGACCGGGGGTCCGGGCGGTGACCGGCGGGCGTGGTAGGTTCGGGCCATGCCGCCGTTCTACGCCGACCTCCACATTCACTCGAAGTTCTCGAGAGCCTGTAGCCGGGACTGCGACCTGGAGCATCTGGCCCTGGTGGGGCGGCGCAAGGGCATCAGCGTGATCGGGACCGGCGACTTCACCCACCCCAAGTGGTTCGAGGAGCTGTCCTCCACCCTGGTGCCGGCCGAGCCGGGGCTGTTCCGGCTCCGGGAGGACGTGGAGCGGTCGGTGGCGGCGCGGCTGCCGGCGAGCTGCCGGGGGCCGGTCCGGTTTCTGCTGACGGTGGAGATCTCCACCATCTACAAGCGGGCCGAGCGGACCCGCAAGGTCCACCACCTGCTCTACATGCCCGACCTGGCGTCGGCGGCGCGGTGCACGGCGGCGCTGGCCCGGATCGGGAACCTGGCCTCGGACGGACGGCCGATCCTGGGGCTGGACTCCCGCGACCTCCTGGAGATCACCCTGGAGAGCGGGGACGGGGCCTACCTGGTCCCGGCGCACGTCTGGACGCCGTGGTTCGCGGTGCTGGGGTCCAAGTCGGGGTTCGACCGGGTCGAGGACTGCTACGGCGACCTCGCCGGGCACATCTTCGCCCTTGAGACGGGGCTGTCGGCCGACCCGGAGATGTGCTGGCGGGTGTCGGGGCTGGACCGCTACCGGCTGGTCAGCAACTCCGACGCCCACTCGCCGCCGGCCCTCGGCCGGGAGGCGACGGTGCTCGACACCGAGCTCGACTACTGGGCCATCCGGCGGGCCCTCGAGACCGGCGAGGGGTTCGAGGGCACGGTCGAGTTCTTCCCCGAGGAGGGCAAGTACCACCTCGACGGCCACCGCAAGTGCGACGTCCGCATGGAGCCGGCCGAGACCCGCCGCAACGGCGGCCTCTGTCCGGTCTGCGGCAAGCCCCCGACCGTCGGGGTCCTGCACCGGGTCGAGGCCCTGGCCGACCGCCCCGAGGGCGCCCGGCCCCCCGGGGCGGCCGGGTTCCGCAACATCCTCCAGCTCCCCGAGCTGGTCGGTGAGGTCCTCGGCGTCGGCCCCCGGAGCAAGGCCGTCACCGCCGTGGTCAACGGCCTGGTCGACCAGCTCGGCCCCGAGCTCGACATCCTCGAGCGGATCCCGGTCGACGCGATCGCCAAGGCCGCCCCACCCCTGGTCGCCGAGGCCATCGACCGCGTCCGCCGTGGCGCCGTCCTCCGCGACGCCGGCTACGACGGCGAGTACGGCACCATCCGCATCTTCACCCCCGACGAGCTCCGCAGCGTTCCCGCGACCGCCACGCTGTTCGAACCCGACCCGCTACCGGCGGCGCCCGCCTTCGCCACCCCGGCTGCGGGTGCCCCCACGCTGGGTGCCCCCACGATCGGTGCCCCCACAGTGGGTGCCCCCACAGTGGGTGCCCCGACGGGCGCCCCGACCCCGGGCACGCCGGAACCCCACCCCCCGGAGGCTGGGGCCCCCGAACGGGAGGGTAGCCCGCGGCCGGATCGGGTGCGCGCGGCTGTCCACAGCCCCCCGGTTCCCACTGACGAGCCGGTTCCCACTGACGAGCCGGTTCCCACTGACGAGCAGGGGACTCTCGGGGGGCTCGATCCCGAGCAGCGGGTTGCCGCCGGGGCTGGGGCGGGGCCGCTGCTGGTGGTGGCGGGGCCGGGGACGGGGAAGACGCGGACGCTGACGCACCGGCTGGCCCATCTGGTGGTGGAGCGGGGGATGCCGGCCGAGCGGTGCCTGGCCATCACCTTCACCCGGCGGGCGGCCGCCGAGCTCCAGGAGCGGCTGGACGACCTGGTGCCTGGGGACGCGCGGCGGATGCTGGTCACGACCTTCCACGGGCTGGGGCTGCGGATCCTGCGGGAGCAGCACGGGGCGGTGGGGCTCGGGCCCGGGTTCCGGATCGCGGACGAGGCCGAGCGGCTGGAGCTGTTGACCGAGCTGCTCGGGTGCCCGGAGCGGGAGGCCAGGCGGCTGCTGCCCGAGCTGGCGCGGCGCAAGCGGGCCAGGGCGGCGCGGTGGCCCGACCTGGATGCCGAGCCGTCGGAGGTCGCGGGGCCCCTGGCCCGCTACGAGGCCGCCATGCGCAAGCTCGACCTGGTCGACCTGGACGACCTGCTGGCCATGCCGGTGATGCTGCTGGGCACCGACGCCGCCCTGGCCGGCCGGTACCGGGAGCGGTTCGGGTTCGTGGCCGTGGACGAGTACCAGGACGTGGACGAGCTCCAGTACCGGCTGCTGCGCCTGCTGACCACGCCGGACGCCAACCTGTGCGTGATCGGCGACCCCGACCAGGCGATCTACGGCTTCCGGGGTGCCGACGTCGGCTTCTTCCTCCGCTTCACCGAGGACTTCCCGGGCGCCACCACCGTGCGGCTGACCCGGAACTACCGCTCCAGCCCGGCCATCGTGGCCGGGGCCCTCCAGGCGATCGCCCCCTCGACCCTGGTCGCGGGGCGGGAGCTGGCCGCCATGGCCGCGGCCGAGGCCCCGGCCCGGATCACCGTCCACCAGGCGGCCAGCGACCTGGCCGAGGCCGAGTTCGTCGTCCAGACGGTCGACCGGCTGCTGGGCGGGGCGTCGTTCCTGTCGCTGGACTCGGGCCGGGCCGACGGCGGCGCCGAGCACGGGCTGTCCTTCGCCGACATCGCCGTGCTCTACCGGACCGACGCCCAGTCGGGGCCGCTGGCCGAGGCGCTCGGCCGGGCCGGCATGCCGTTCCAGAAGCGCTCCCACGACCGGCTGCTCGACCGCCCGGCCGTGCGCGCCCTGGTCCGGGCCCTCCGCGACCGGCCCCCGGCCGGCGACCGCTCCCTGGCCGCCCGCCTGGCCGAGGCCGCGGCGGCCGCCGAGGGCGCCGACGCGGCCGGACAGGGCGAGCCCGCCGAGGCCCTGGACCTGCTGGCCCCGCTGGCGGCGCGCTGCGGCGCCGACCTGGACCGGTTCCTGGCCGAGCTGGCCCTCGGCGACGAGGTCGACACCTGGGACCCGCGGGCGGACAGGGTGTCGCTGCTGACCCTGCACGCCGCCAAGGGCCTTGAGTTCCCGGTGGTGTTCCTGGTCGGCTGCGAGGACGGCCTGCTGCCGCTGCGCTTCGGCCCTCAGCCGTCGCCCGAGGAGCTGGCCGAGGAGCGGCGGCTGTTCTTCGTCGGGATGACCAGGGCCCGCTCGCACCTGTTCCTCAGCCACGCCCGCAAGCGGGCCTGGCGCGGCTCGGTCCGCGAGGCCGAGCCGTCGCCGTTCCTGGCCGACCTCGAGGCCGCCCTGCTCGACCACACCCGCGCCGGCGCCCGCCGCCCGCGGCCCCAGCCGGCCGCCGGCGACCAGCTCTCCCTCATCTAGGGATCTAGGGGACGCGGGCGGCCGAGTGGGGCAGGCGGGACTCGACCAGCTTGAACTTGCCGGCGGTGTCGCGCTCGTCCTGGAGGCTGTCGCGCAGCTCGACCTCGACCGCCGGGCGGGCCGCGCCCTGGGCGGCCAGCTTGCCGGCCAGCCGGGTGGTGACCAGCTGGACCGCCTCGCGAGCGTCGGCGCCGGGGCGCAGGGCGACCCGGACGTGCAGGCCGTCGACGTCGTGGACCACCTTGTACTGGGCCAGGCCGGGGATGCCGGCCAGGGCGGTGCGCAGGGCAAGGGGGTGGACGGCGGTGGTGCCGCCGGCGGCCGCCGGGAGGTGGAGGATGTCGTCGTTGCGGCCCTCGATCCCGGCCAGCAGCCGGAACGGGCGCCCGCAGGGGCAGCGCTCTTCGGCCACGGCGACCATGTCCGACACCTCGTAGCGGATCAGCGGCTGGGTCATGGTCACCAGGTTGGTGACGAGCAGCTTGTGGCCGACCTGGCCGGCCGGCACGGGGCGGTCCCGCTGGTCGACCACCTCGACGATCGCCTGGTCCTCGAACAGGTGGATACCGGTGTGCCGCTCGCAGTGGGAGCCGATGATGCCGGCCTCGGTCATGGCGTACAGCTCGAATGAGCTGGTCCCCCAGGCCGAGCGGATGGCGTCGCGCAGCTCGTCGGTGTGGGTCTCGCCCGAGCTGGCGATGATCGCCGGGCGAATCCGCAGCCGGCCCTCGAGCTGCTCGGCCGCGAGCAGCCCCAGCACCGACCCGTAGGCGTAGAGGAACGCCGGCTGGTGGCGGTTCAGGGCCTCGACCATCGCCGCCGCGCTGAGCGCCGCCTCCAGCCGCAGGACCCGGTACATGCCGACGTCGATGCTGGCCGCCATCCGGTAGGTCATGTGCAGGGGCCGGGCGGCGGCGATCGAGGCGATCCGCAGCCGGCGCGGCAGCCGGGGCCTTAGGCCGACGTAGTGGTTCCAGCGGAAGAAGCCGGCCAGGTACTGGCGCCACTCGGGACGGTCGGCCACGAACACCCCCTTGCGGCCGGTGCTGCCGCCGGTGGCCATGGCCCGGTAGCGGCCACCCAGCAGCTGGTCGCCGGCCAGGCCGTCCAGGTGGGCCTCGACCGCCGCCAGGGTGAGCCGCCGGTCGGTCACCAGGTCGTCGAAGCGGTCCATCACCGTCGCCTTGTCGACGGTCGGCAGCTGGCCGAGCTCGACCGGGTCGGCGGGGCCGAGGCCGGCGTAGCGCTCACGGTAGAAGGGCGAGCGGGCCGCCGCCTGGCGCACCACCTGGTCGAGCCGCCGGCGCTGGTGGGCCTCCAGCTGGGCCTCGGTCCAGCGGTCGTGCCCGATGAGCTCGCGGCCCAGGCGCATCGCCCCGGCGATGTCGGCGAGCCGCCTGGCCTGGTCGGTCGGTGTCATGTCAGGACCTCCGTTCCGCCGCCGGTCCGTCGGCGGCCACCCCGCGCAGGAAGGCGATGGCCATGGTGGCCAGCAGCCCCTCGGGCACCCGGGCGGGGTCGGCCAGCCGCTCGAGGGCGACCCCGTTGCCCATCGCCACCACCGCCCGGGCCAGCACCTCGGGGGCCAGCGGGAGGGGCACGCCGAGCCGGGCGTAGTCGGCCTCGATCAGGCCGGCGTAGGCCGCGACCAGGCGCTCGTGGCGGGCGCCGAACTCGCGGCGCAGGCGCTCGTCGCGGGCCGCGTGCGACCAGAACTCGAGCACCAGCGGGAACCACTCGCGCTCCCGCTCCAGCAGGGCCATGCGCCGGCCGGCCAGCAGCTCGGCGTGGTCCGGGATCGGCTGGTCGAGGCCGGCCACCGCGGCCACCTCGGCCACGATCTCGTCGATCCGCTCGTCGAGGATGGCCAGGAACAGGTCGGCCTTGCCGCCGAAGCGGGAGTAGACGGCGCCGATGGTGAAGCCGGCCTCCTCGGCCACCAGCTCCAGCGAGCTGGCATGAAACCCGCGGCGCAGGAACAGCTGCCGCGCCGAGGCCATCAGCTCGGCGCGGGTCTGGGCGCTCTTCTCGGCCCGCGTCAGGCGCTGCTTCGTCATAGTGACGCTACTGTAATAGCGTCACTATCGAAATTCAAGGTCAGTTGTCGCTGCGGCCCCACTCCCAGGGGAAGACCGGCGTGTCGACCGTGCCGCCCTGATTGGCGAGGATGGTCCCGAGCACCAGGAACATCATGATCACGGCGGCGAACACCACGATCGCCAGCTGGAGCCGGATCGAGCGTTTGATGTCGGCCTTGTCGGCCCGCTCGCGCGATCCCGCCCGGTGGCCGGTCGCCTTCCACAGCTCCCGCGGGGTGACCGACGCGTAGACCTTGCCGCGCCGGCGCTTGAGCTCGTCGAGGTCGATCTCGCCGGTGGCGTACGCCTGCTGGAGCAGCCGGTCGGCGTCGTGCTTGTCCTGGAGGGAGATCAGCTTGGGCCCGTCGTCGTCCTCAGTGGCGGAAGGGTCCCGCCGCTTCCTCATGGCAACCTCCAGCGGATCGTTCGAGGCCACGATCATGCCCCGGCCCGGCCGCCGGAACAATCACGTTGCCGACACCCTGCATACTGCGGTGACCACTCCCCCCCGCCAAGGAGCCAACGTGCCGGTGCCCGACGCCTGCCGGCTGGTCGACCAGGCGATCCGCGACCAGCCGGCCTACGCCCACACCGGCCACCTGCGGGTCGAGGCCGACGGCCAGGTTGTCTTCGACCGCCACTACCGCGGCCCGCGGGTCGCCGACACCTTCTCGGTGACCAAGTCGGTGGTGGCCACCCTGGCCGGGATCGCCGTCGCCGATGGGCGCCTGGACGACCTCGACCTGCCGGTCGGCCGGGCCCTGCCCGCCCTGGCCGGCACCCCGGTGGCCGGCCAGACCCTGCGCCAGCTGCTGACCATGACCCGCGGGGCCGAGACCGAGGGGCCGTTCGAGATCGACGAGGTGATGGCCCAGCCGGACGGGTGGCTGGCCCGGATCGCCGCCGCCCCCCAGCTCGACCCGCCGGGGTCCCGGTTCCGCTACGACAACGGCGGCGCCCACCTGTTCGGGGCCGCCCTGAGCG
>JASLBL010000199.1 GCA_030146615.1 Actinomycetes bacterium | reverse complement strand
CTCCTCATGGTGTTCCGGGGGCTGCGGATCGCCCTGGCCGCCCCCGACGACTTCGGCAAGCTGCTGGCCGTCGGCCTGGTGACCAGCTTCGCCCTCCAGGTGTTCGTGATCGTCGGCGGGGTGACCCGGCTCATCCCGCTCACCGGCATCACCCTGCCGTTCGTGAGCTTCGGCGGCTCCAGCCTGCTGGCCAACTACGCCCTGATCGCGCTGCTGTGCCGGATCTCGGACGAGGGCACGCCGGCCCCGGCCGGCCGCCCGGCCGCCCCCGCCGACGCGGGGGAGGTGACAGTCGTCCGATGAACCGGCAGATCCGGCGGGTGGCCGTGGTCGTCCTGGTGGCCTTCATAGCCCTGCTCGCCGCCCCCCTGTACTGGCAGGTCCTGGCGGCCGACCGGCTGGCCAACGACCCCCGCAACACCCGGGTGCTGATCAAGGAGTACTCGATCGAGCGGGGGCCGATCGTGCTCGCCGACCGCAAGGAGGTCGCCACCTCGGTCCGCTCCCGCCAGCGCGGCGACCCCCTGGAGTTCGTGCGCCAGTACCCCGAGGGCGAGCGCTACGGCATGGTCACCGGCTTCTACTCGCTGGTCTTCGGCCGCACCCTGGCCGAGCAGGAGTTCAACTCGTTCCTGCTCGGACGGGCCCCCGAGCAGTTCGGCCAGAACGTGACCGACCTGCTGACCGCCCGCGAGACGCCCGGCGGGACCCTCGTCCTGACCCTCGACCAGGCCACTCAGGTGGCGGCCGAGCGGGCGCTGGGGTCCCGCAAGGGGGCGGTGGTCGCCCTTGACCCGCGGACCGGGGCCGTCCTGGCCATGACCACCTGGCCCCGCTACGACCCCAACAAGCTGTCCAGCCACAACCCGGAGGCGATCCGGCGCAACTGGGACCGGCTGATCAACGACGAGAACGGGCCGCTGCTGAACCGGGCCGCCGGGGCGCTGTACCCGCCCGGGTCGACCTTCAAGGTCGTCACGGCGGCGGCGGCGCTGGAGGACGGCGTCTCCATGAGCCAGGAGCTGCCGTCCCCGGACGTCTACGACGTGCCCCAGACCTCGGCCGACATCCGCAACTTCGGCGGCTCGAGCTGCGGCGGCGGCGGAAGCCTGACCCTGACCGAGGCGCTTGAGATCTCCTGCAACACCACCTTCGCCGCCCTCGGGGTCGACCTGGGCAGCGAGAAGCTGGCCGCCGAGGCCGAGAAGTTCGGCTTCAACCAGCCCAGCCCCTACCAGCTCCCGGCGGCCACCAGCTCGATCCCGGCCGAGCAGGACGTCCCCGCCACCGCCCAGAGCGCCATCGGCCAGCGGGACGTCCGTGTCTCGCCGCTCCAGATGGCCACGGTGGCCGCGACCATCGCCAACGGCGGCCGGCGGATGGGGCCGTTCGTGGCCCGGCAGGTCGTCTCCGACAGGGGCTCGGTGGTCAAGCGGTTCGAGGGCGAGGACTTCGGCCAGGTGATCCCCGAGCAGGTGGCCGGCGACCTGCGGGACATGATGCTCCAGGTGGTCGAGAGCGGGACCGGGGTCAACGCCCGGATTCCCAACCTCCCGGTGGCCGGCAAGACGGGCACCGCCCAGCACGCCGAGGGCCGGGCCCCGCACGCCTGGTTCATCGGCTTCACCGAGTCGGGCGACCGGCGGGTCGCGGTCGCGGTGGTGGTCGAGGAGGGCGGGAACGTGGGCAGCGAGATCACCGGCGGCCGCACCGCCGCTCCGATCGCCCGGCAGGTCATGCAGGCCTACATCAGAGGGGGATGATGCTCGCCGTTCTGGGGGACCGGTACCGGCTCGGGGAGCGGCTGGCCGAGGGCGGCATGGGGTCGGTGTACCGGGCGG
Organism: Actinomycetes bacterium; assembly: GCA_030146615.1. Classification (GTDB taxonomy): domain Bacteria; phylum Actinomycetota; class CALGFH01; order CALGFH01; family CALGFH01; genus CALGFH01. Next base: position 5,299 of record JASLBL010000199.1, on the reverse strand, counting down.
TCGACGAGAGCCTGGGCCGGCAGGTCGCGGTCAAGGTGCTGCGGCGGGAGCTGGCCGACGAGCCGGCGTTCCTGGAGCGGTTCCGGCGCGAGGCCAGGGCCGCGGCCGCGCTGTCGCACCCCGGGGTGGCCGGCGTCTACGACTACGGGGAGCTGGGCGGGAGTGCGTTCATCGTGATGGAGCTGGTCGAGGGCGAGACCCTGGCCGAGCGGATCGCGGCCAGGGGCCGGCTGCCCTGGACCGAGGCGTTCGCGCTGGGCGAGCAGGTGGCCAGAGCCCTGGCCGCCGCCCACGCCCACCGGCTGGTCCACCGGGACGTCAAGCCGGGCAACATCCTCATCGGGCCGGGGGAGCGGGCCAAGGTGACCGACTTCGGCATCGCCAAGGCGGCCGCCGCCACCACCCTGACCCGGACCGGGATGGTCCTCGGCAGCGCCAACTACGTGGCCCCCGAGCAGGCCAAGGACGACGACGTCGGCCCGGCCGCCGACCAGTACTCGCTCGGCTGCGTGCTGTTCGAGGCCGTCACCGGGCGGACCCCGTACGCCGGGAAGAACCCGGTGGCCATCGCCACCCAGCACGTCTCGGCCCCGGTGCCCGACCCGCGGCAGCTCCGGCGCGATCTGCCGGTGCCGGCGGCGAGCCTGATCCGGCGGGCACTGGCGAAGGACCCGAGGGAGCGGTTCCCGTCGGCGTCAGCAATGGCTGACGCCCTGGCCGCCGCGGTCCAGGGCACACCACAGGGACCCCGTCCGGTGGCGGGGCCCCCGATTCGGGAGGGTAGCCCAGAGCGGGAAGTGGGGGAGTCGGCTGTCCACAGCCCCCGGCGGCCGGGTCGGCGGGGGTGGCGGTGGAGACGCTCGTCGTGATCTCCCTGGTCCTGCTAGCCTGGCGGCCGCGCGGGCCATCGGATCCCCCGGCCGGCCAGCCCGAGCGCCTGCTTGCCCCCCGGGCTTGCGTCGACAACGGCGACGAGGACGACTGATGGCGACTCCGGACGTGCTGCTCGACCGCTACGAGGTTGGCCGTCTGCTCGGCGCTGGCGGCATGGCCGAGGTGTTCGAGGGCCGCGACCGGCTGCTGGCCCGCCGGGTGGCCATCAAGGTCCTCCAGGCCCAGTTCGTCCGCGACCCCAGCTTCCTGATCCGGTTCAAGCGCGAGGCCCAGGCCGCGGCCAGCCTCAGCCACCCCAACATCGTCGGCGTGTACGACACCGGCACCGAGAACGGCACCCACTTCATCGTCATGGAGTACGTGGACGGCCGGACCCTCAAGGACGTGATCCGGGCCGAGGGGCCGCTGTACCCGGAGCGGGCCGCCGAGATCACCGCCGACGTCTGCAGCGCCCTGATCGCCGCCCACGCCCGCGGGCTGATCCACCGCGACATCAAGCCGGGCAACGTGATGCTCACCCCCGAGGGCAAGGTCAAGGTGATGGACTTCGGCATCGCCAGGGCCGCCACCTCCGAGACCATCACCCAGACGGCCGCGGTGGTCGGGACGGCCCAGTACATCTCGCCCGAGCAGGCCCAGGGGCAGACCGTCGACTACCGCAGCGACCTGTACTCGGTCGGCTGCTGCCTGTACGAGATGCTCACCGGGACGGTCCCCTTCACCGGGGCGACCCCGGTGGCCATCGCCTACCGGCACGTCCGCGAGGACCCGACCCCGCCGCGGATGCTGAACCCGGACGTGCCGGCCCCGCTGGAGGCGATCACCCTCAAGGCGATGGCCAAGCTGCCCGACAACCGCTACCAGACCGCCGCCGAGATGCACGACGACCTGCAGCGGTTCCTCAACGGCCAGCCGGTGCACGCCACCCCGCTGATGGACGCGGCCGCCACCACCCAGGCCATCCCCCGCGGCGACGGAGGAGCCGACCCGACGGCGATGCTGGGCGGGGCGATGGCGGCCGACCGGGTCACCCGCTACGCCGAGCCGATGGAGGAGGAGCGGCGGACCTCGGTCGGCTGGATCGTGGTCAGCCTGCTCGCCCTGGTCGCGGTCGGCCTGGCCGCGTTCTTCATCACCCGGGCGCTGACCGGGGTGGACACCCCGACGGCGACCACCACCGTGGCCCCGCCGACCACCGCAGCCCCGACGACCCAGACCACCGAGGCCCCGACCACCCAGACCACCGAGGCCCCGACCACCCAGACGACTCGGGAGCCGACGACGACCGAGGAACCGACCACCACCGAGGAGCCGACGACGACCGAGGAGCCGACCACCACCGAGGACACGACCGAGACGACGACCTAGCCCGTCTCCGCTAGGCGGCGGCGCGGGCCCGAAGCCCGGTCAGCCAGTTCGCCAGCAATTGGTGGCCGGCGTCGGTGAGGATCGACTCGGGGTGGAACTGGACGCCCTCGACCGGGTGGCTGCGGTGGCGCAGGGCCATGACCAGGCCCTGGGCGGTCTGCCCGGTCACCTCCAGCACGTCGGGCAGGCTGTCGCGCTCCACCACCAGCGAGTGGTAGCGGGTGGCGGCGAACGGCGCCGGCAGCCCGGCCAGCACCCCGCCGCCCTGGTGGTGGACGGGCGAGGTCTTGCCGTGGACCAGCTCGGGGGCGCGCCCGACCCGGCCGCCGTAGACGTGGCCGATGACCTGGTGGCCGAGGCAGACCCCGAGGACGGGCAGCTCGGCCCCGAGGTCGCGGACGACGTCGACCGAGAGCCGGGCGTCGCGCGGGTGCCCCGGCCCGGGCGAGACCACCACCCCGTCCGGGTCGAGGGCGCGAACGTCGGCGACCGTCCCGGCGTCGTTGCGCCACACGACCGTCTCCGCCCCCAGCTCGCCCAGGTACTGGACCAGGTTGAAGACGAACGAGTCGTAGTTGTCCACCACCAGGATTCGCCGCCCCCGGCCCGGCTCGCCCAGCGCCACCGGATCGTTCAACTTGTCTCCGCCTTCTGCCTGGCCTGTTCCTCCTCGACCAGAGCGCGGCGCAGGACCTTGCCGATCAGGGTCTTGGGCAGGTCGTCGCGGAACTCGACCGCCCGCGGGACCTTGTAGGCGGCCAGGCGGGCCTTGGCGAACTCGCGGATCTCGTCGGCCGTCGCCTGCTCGCCCGACCGCAGGACCACGAACGCCTTGACGATCTCACCCCGGTAGCTGTCGGGCACGCCGGCCACGGCCACCTCGAGGACCTTCTGGTGCTCGTAGAGGATCTCCTCGACCTCGCGGGGGTAGACGTTGTAGCCGCCGGCGATGATCAGGTCCTTCTTGCGGTCGACGATCGAGAAGTAGCCCTCCTCGTCCATCACCGCCATGTCCCCGGTCATCAGCCAGCCGTCCTTGAGGACCTCGGCGGTCTCGTCCGGCCGGTTCCAGTACCCCTGCATCACCTGGGGCCCGGCCAGGGCCAGCTCGCCCGGCTCGCCCACCGGCATGGTCCTGGACGGGTCGTCCGGGTCGGCGACCCGGGCCAGGGTGTCGGGGATGGGCAAGCCGATGGTGCCGGCCTTGCGCTTGCCGTAGATCGGGTTGGCGATGGCCACCGGCGAGGACTCCGAGAGGCCGTAGCCCTCGACCAGGCGCCCGCCCGAGAAGCGCTCGAACCGCTCGGCCACCTCCAGCGGGAGGGGGGCCGCCCCGGACAGGCAGGCCTTGATGCTGGACAGGTCGTGGCCGCCCTTGGCGACCGCGTTGTTGATGGCCACGTACATGGTCGGCACACCAGGGAACAGGGTCGGCCGGTACTTGTCGACCGCGCTCAGCACGCCGTCGAGGTCGAAGCGGGGCAGCAGCACCAGGGCGGCGCCCAGGCGCAGGCCGAGCAGCAGGCAGACGGTCAGCCCGTACACATGGAAGAAGGGCAGCACGGCCATCATGACCTCGCGCCCGGGGTCGGCGTCGGGGAACCAGGCCCGTACCTGCTCGACGTTGGCCCGGAGGTTGGCGTGGGTGAGCATCACGCCCTTGGAGACCCCGGTGGTGCCGCCGGTGTACTGGAGCAGGGCCAGGTCGCGGTCGGCGTCCACCTCGGCCAGCTCCGGGGTCGCCGGGGCCGACCCGAGCAGGTCCCGCCAGCGCTTCACCGGCTCGTCCTTGCCGATGCTGGCGCTGACCGCCTTGCCCTTCCTGGTGTAGGGGGCCAGCACCCGCTTGACCCCTGGCAGCTCGTCCAGCACCGAGGTGACGATCACCTCACGGATCGAGGTCCGGGGCCGCAGCGCCTTGACCCGGTCGTAGGCCAGGTCGAGGCAGACCAGCACCTCGACCCCGGCGTCGGCCAGCTGGTGGCCGAGCTCCCGCTCGGTGTAGAGGGGGTTGTTCTGAACTACCGTCGCCCCCAGCCGCAGCGCCCCGAACAGGGCGACCACCGCCTGCGGGCAGTTGGGCAGGACCAGCCCGACCCGGGTGCCGCGGCCCACCCCGAGCCCGGCCAGCACCCCCGAGAACCGCCTGGCCTGCTGGTGCAGCTGGGCATAGGAGATGGTGCGGCCCTCGAAGTGGAGGGCCGGCGCGTGCGGGAAGTCCCGGGCCGCGTCCTCGAGCAGCCCGGCCAGGCTGGCCTTGGGCAGCTCCACGTGCTCGGGGACGCCGGGCGGATAGTTGTCGAGCCAAGGCGTCGGCGTCTCGGGCATCGTGGTCCCACCTCGTTTTCTGCACGCACAAGGCGTGCGCAAGCCAGCTTGGCAAGCAGTATCCGTTGTCGCTCGCCGTCAGGACAATCTACCGGCGCCTCAGAAGTTCTCCGGAAGTATCCGCTCCAGCCAGGGGAAGACGTAGTACCAGCACAGCACCATCACCAGCACGATCCAGGAGATCACGGCCACCACCCGAGGCCAGGCCCTGGCCTGCCGCTCCCCGGCCGGCCGCTTCCGCCGCGCCTTGCCGGTGTCGACCGGGGCCATGCGCCGCGCCGCCCCCGCCTCCTCGTCCACCTCCATCGAGGTCCCGCCGGGCCCACCCTGCGCCTCGGTCGCGGGGGTTCGTCGGCTGCGGCGGGTCGCTCCGGGCGGGGCGCCGGGGGTTCCGGGGGGCGCGGCGCCCGGGGCCCCGTAGGGCGGGGCCCCGGGAATGGTGCCGGCCGGGCCGGCGGTGGGCGCGCCGGGTGCCGGGCTCTGGGATCGGGTCGCGCGCCGGCCCGTCCCTTGGCCTGGCGGCGCCTGGCCCCCTGACGGCCGAGGCGACCGCGACCCGGGGCCGAGCGGCACGCCCGGCTCGGCATCGGCCACGTCGGGCCGCCAGACCTGGGTCGCCGACGGGTCGGCGGCCCGCCTGGCCGCCGGCACGTCGGTCGGGATTGCCGCGGCCCAGTCGTCCGGCGGCGGTCCCGTCGCCGGCGGACCC
>JASLBL010000599.1 GCA_030146615.1 Actinomycetes bacterium | reverse complement strand
GGCACTCCAGCTTGTCGGCATCACGAGCCAGCTGCGCCTCTAAGCTCTCCCGGGCCTCGTACTCGTCAACCAGCTCCCGCACCGCCTGGCCGATCTCGTCGGGAAAGCCGGCCACCTGGTCGGCGGTGACCTGCGGGTTTGGAGCGGTCACGACATAGGCCTTACCGACCGAGGGCACATCGCCGACGCGGCTCTCTTGAGTGTCATGGAACAGACACAGCGTTGCCGTCTTATGGGGGTCGGCGCCCTCCATGCGGGCCAGCAGGTACCCGATGATTGCTGTCCGGAAGGTGTGTTCGGCGATGGTTTGGGGGTTGTCCACGCCGGCGATCAGCCAGCCGGTCCGCTTGGAGCGCTTGAGCAGGCCCATCTCGTACAGGAAGTTGGTCAGACCCTCAAGCTCAGGCTTCGGCATTGGCCTCTCCGGACGATCGGTCATGGGCGGGACTGGAACAGCCGCACGCCATAGTGAACCTGCTCAAGCTCCCGGCGCGACTGCGCCGACAAGTCCCCCTCGGCGAGCAAGGCCTCGACCCGTTCCACGAGCCGGGTGGCGAGCTTGGGATCCCCCTCAAGCACGCTGCCGCGGCGTTGCAGCAATGCCCAGGTGGAATGCACATACAGGTCAGCCAGCGGTTCAGTGGCGACCAAGTTGGCCGCGAACTGGCGCAGCAGCGTCGCGTCAACCCACGGCGATAGGTCACTGGCCATGAACTCATCCGAGCGGTACGTCTCGGGCGTGGCCCCGATCCAGTAGGCGTCGTAGTTCAAGCCTGCCGCCTGGCAGGCGTCGGAGCTGAGGGCGGTCCGGATGAAGTGACGCAGCGGTTCCTTGTCGCCCTGGCGGGCGCGGGCGACAGCCAGCGAGCGGGCGGCGACCCACCGCGGCGACCAAGTATCCAGGCGGCCGAGGCGACCCTCCTCCCACTGCTTCATCTCCTCAAGCCACGCCGCGGTGTCACTGCTCCGATGCCAAGACAGTGGGTAATAGACGTTGCGTCGAAGCAGCGTGCCGCTAGCCTCGTCCAACTCCCGATCGGTAAGGGACCGCTCCGCCGTCACCCGTAAGTGCTCGAAGAACCGCGCCCGCTCGCCGGCACTCAGGGCCGGGGCGTCCGGGCTGGGCCCACGCCGCGCGATCGGAGCGTTCAGGGGAACGGGCGGCCGACCCGTGAATGGCCAGGCCAGCATGTAGGTAAAGGACCGCTTGAGCACCCAGTTCGTCAGCAGATGCGCGGCCGGCCGGATGGCATTCGGCTCAGCAGTCAACGCGTAGGACAGCACGTAGTCCGCCTCGGCGGCGTCATCGACCAGGGCGAGCAGCTTGGGATCGGCGCCGTGCCGTCGAAGCCGATGCTGGAGCTGGACAAGGGTGGCGACGCGCGTGCCCGTCAGAGAACGCCGGCCGCTCTCCCAGCCTTGGATGGTGTTGCTGTCAACGCCGACCTGTTCAGCGAGGGCTTCTTGGCTGAGTCCGGCCGACTGCCGAAGCAGCTTCAGCAAGTAGCCGGTGATGATCCCATCCCGGGGTCGGGCGACGGGACCACCGCCACCAGTACGTCCGGCGGTTGAACTGCCAGCTACTTGATATGCCCGTCGCGCCATCTCAGCGCCCTCTCCTGCTCGCTGCCCTCGGCGGGAACTCGTACTCCCGGTCAGTGGGACAGCAGACCCCTTGACCCTAACGTACCGCTATGACGCACCAAGGCGGCCGAACTAGCCGACCAGCCTTCGAACCAGCAGGAGGGCGATGACCAAGTGAGGCCCGCGCAGGGCGCGAGAACGAGGTTCTGAAAAGTCGGGGCCGGGGGCGGTGACGCGCCCCCGGCACCCAGAGCATCGAAAGAGGTCCCGATGCACAGCCAGTCTCCTCGGCGTACGCCGAGCACCGCAAGCTTCCTGCGATCGGCCGAAGCCGCCGCCATCTTCCAGGTCTCCCCCCAAGACCATCGCCCGCTGGGCCCGACAAGGCCTCCTGCCCTGCCAGCACACCCTGGGCGGGCATCGTCGCTACCCCGAACCGGCTATCCGCGAGTTGGCCGCCTCCTTGGTCGAGGAGGTGCGCCCCTCATGACCACCGCCCCTCACCCCGCTCTCTCCCCCACCCCCGCTGGGTCGGTGTTGGACGGCGACCCCCGGGTGCTGATGCCGCTGCCCGAGGCGGCCGAGCGACTGGGGATCTCCCGCTGGCAGGCTACAAGCTGGCACGCTCCGGCCGATTGCCCACCACCCGGCTTGGCGCTCGGGATCTGCATGTGCCGGCGGCGGTGCTGCGCCGCATCGAGAAGGCCTTCCCCCAGCCCCGCAGCCGGATGGGGTGAGGTGGCATGACCCGCCACGTCGACTATTTGGCCCGCCACGTTCGCCGCTTGGGCAACCATGAGCTTAACGAGCTCCTGCTCCAGCTTCCCCAGCCCTCCTTTGCCGCCCTAGTCAAGGTTGCCCTGGCCCGGCCGGTCCTGCCGGCCGGCCTGGTCCTGCGGTTCGAGCCTGCTCCCGGCGTGGATGGCTGGGCGGTGGTGGCCTGTGCGCCGCGGCGGCGCCTCGGCACCCTGACCCGCGACCGCGACCCGGATGGCCGGCTGGCCTATCGGGCCTGGACTCGGGCCGGCGACCCGGTCCAAGTGGCCGGGGCCTGGTGGTGGCGACGGCGCCGGGATGCGGCGGCGGCACTGGCCTGGGTGACCCGGCAAGTGGGGCTCGCTGTCTGGCCCTGGCCACCTATGTCCGTGCCCTCCCAGATGCGGCCTTGCACAACCTGCTTCGTGGGCTGCCTCGGGAGCGGTTCGACCGGTTGGTGGACGCCGCCTATCGGCCCGAAGGGTCGGCGGCATGACCGGCGTCAAGCGCTGCCCTCGCTGCGGCCAGCTCAAGTCGGCTGCGGAGTTCTATCGGCGCCGCCGCGGCCGGCTGTCCGCCTACTGCCAGCCCTGCACTCGCGCCGCCTCCCGCGCAGCCCAGAGCCGTCGCCGACAGGACCCGGCTGCGGCCGCGGCGCTGCGGGCGGTCGACCGGGTCCGTCAGCGCCGCCGGCGGGCCCTGGGCGGCCACGGCGGTGACCGCCGATGATCGCCCGGCCAGCGCCGCGCCGCCCCGCCCCCGGTGGGGGGCTGGCCGTCCTGGTCGTGGTCACGATCCTGGCCGCACTGGCCGCCCCCCCACGCCACGGCGTTCCGCGGCCTGCTCTCCGGCGAGCTGCCGGCCATCACCCTGCCAACTCGGCCCGCTCCCCCCTCGGCCATCCGGTCGCCGTCGGGGCTGAGTTTCACCAACGCCGCTGGGTGCCGACCCGCCAGCGACTACCGGTCTCCGCGGCTGGACCGGCGGGTCCGCACGCTGCTGGCGGCGGCCGCCGACCGCCGCCTGATCCGGGTGTCGTGCCTGCGCAGCGGCCATTCGTGGTACGTCAAGGGCACCCGCCGGGTCTCCAACCACTCGGTGTGGCGCGCCGTCGACCTCGACCAGGTCGACGGCCGCCCGGTCAGCCCGTGCAACACCGCGGCCCGCCAGCTTGCCCTGTGGATCGGCCAGGGCCGGGCCGGTGTCCAGCCAAGCGAGGTCGGCTCCCCCTGGGCTTTCGGGGGTCGGCCCTGGTTCACCGATGCCGGCCACCAAGGGCACCTGCACGTTGGCTTCAGTGGCCCAACCCAGCCAGGTGGGACCCGATGATCGTCCTGGGCCTCGTGCGGACCCTGGGGCTGCGCGGCACCGTGATCCTGGCCTGCCTGCTCGTGCTGGCCGTGACCGGCTACGGGGTTGCCCAGGACCTGGGCTTGATCCAGCCACCGGCCCAGGCGGCCCCGGTTCCCAAGCCGGCCGCCGGCCAGCCCCGGCCGAGCCGGGTCGCGGTCGCCGACATCCCCGCCAGCTACCTGCGCCTATATCGGGCCGCCGGTTCGCGCTACCGGATCCCCTGGCCGGTGCTGGCCGGCATCGGTAAGGTCGAGTCCGACCACGGCCGAGTCCGGCTGCCCGGGGTGCGCTCGGGCAGCAATTGGGCCGGGGCGTGTGGGCCGATGCAGATCGGCTGTGTGCCACACAGCAAGGCCGGCAACGCCTGGGCTCGCTACGGCCACGGCCGCCCCCACGACCCCGCCCAGGCGATCCTGGCCGCCGCGCGGTATTTGGTCGACCACGGCGCCCGCCACAACCTCGACCAGGCCATCTACGCCTACAACCACTCCCGGGCCTACGTGGCCAAGGTCAAGCAGCTGGCCCGCCGCTACGCCACCCGAGGGAGCGGGCGGCGATGACCGCCACCGCCGACCACTTCGACCCCGCCCGGTCCCGCGAGGAGCTGCGGCTGGTCGAGGTCGCCTCGGGGCTGTTGCTGTTGCTGGACGCCCACCGGCTCACCGGCCGGCTCCCCCTCGAGGTCCAGGTCCAGGTCAGCCGGCTGCGGCACGCCGTCAAGCTCGTGATCCAGGCCGAGGCCGCCCGCACTGCCGCCCGCACTGCCACACTCCCCCCGGCCCCGCCACGAGCAGGGAGCCGGGAGCAGGCGGCGGCGCTGCGGGCCTGGATCGCCGCCCAGCCGTGGGGCCAGCCGGGCCCGCAGGGGTGGGTGTACCTGCTGTGCTTCCGCGACCCCGCCACCGGCCAGCACGCCCCCCTGGTCGGCAACGGCTGTCGGGGCCAGTACGCCGGCCACTACTGGGGCTGGACCGAGGACCTGGTCCGGCGCATCACCCGCGAGTATCGCAACCCGCGCTGGCGGGGGGCCGGCCGGCTGGTCCAGGTCGCCCTCCAGGCCGGGCTGACCTTTGAGCTGGCCTGGTGTGAGTACCCGGCCACCCGCGGCCGAGAGCGGCGCCTCAAGAACCAAGGCTCGGCCTACCGGCGCTGCCCACTGTGCCGCGGCACCGGCGGCCCCCTCGACCCGGCCGCCGCGGTCGCCGCCATCCAGCCCTCCCGCTCCCCCATCCCCCGGCTGCTGGAAGGAGGTAACCCCTATGGCCCGACACACGACCTGGCTGATCGACATGGGCGACGGCACCTGGGCTGTCTGCTGCATGGCCTGCCGGATGGCCCTGTACCGCGGCCCCAAGGCCGGCGCCGACCGCGCCGCCCACCGCCACTCCTGCGAACCCGTCGTCCCCCTCGGCCGCCGTCGTCGGTCGGCCTAGTTCGCGGCCCACCCTGGGCCCCGGTGTGGCGGCGCGACCCCGGACCCCCGCTGTGGACGGACGCGCCGCCCACCGCCAACCCCCACCCCTCCCCTCGTGAAGGAGCAGCTCGTGAACCCTCGCAGCCGCTGGAGCCAGACCCCTGCCAGCTGGG
>JASLBL010000075.1 GCA_030146615.1 Actinomycetes bacterium | reverse complement strand
CTGCCGCTGGGCCTGCGGCAACCAGTGCTTCCACGAGGTCCCCAACCGGTCGGACAACGAGACCTTCACCGCGGTGGTCGAGCGGGCCCTGAGCCGCCGCTCGTTCCTGGCCGCGGGCGGGGTCGGGGCGCTGGTTCTGTCCGCCGCGGCCGCCCCGGCCGACGCCTCCGAGTACCCGCCGGTCGGTCCCTACCGGCCGACCCCGACCGGGCGCCGGCTGGCCTTCACCCCGATCGCGCCCAACACCATCGACGACGTGGTGCTGGCCGAGGGGTATGCCGACCGGCTGCTGATCGCCTGGGGCGACCCGGTCCGGCCGGGGGCGCCTGAGTTCGACTTCGACGCCCAGAGCCCGCAGCGGCAGGCCCGCCAGTTCGGCTACAACAACGACTACCTGGCCTTCTTCCCCCTGCCCTGGTGGAGCGGGAACTCGTTTCTGGGGTTGCTGTGGGCCAATCATGAGTACACCAACCCCGAGCTGATGTTCCGCGGCTACGACGCCGACAACCCGACCCGGGACCAGGTCGACATCGAGCTTGCCGCCCACGGCGGCAGCATCGTGCTCATCCAGCGGGGCAAGCGCGGGGGGCCGTTCCGGTACCGCCCGCTGTCGCGCTACAACCGGCGCATCACCGCGCAGACCGGCATGCGGCTCACCGGCTCGGCCGCCGGTGCGAAGCTGCTGCGGACCAGTGAGGAGCGGAGCGGCCGTCGGGTCAAGGGGATGCTGAACAACTGCGCCGGCGGGGTCACCCCATGGGGGACGGTGCTGACCGGCGAGGAGAACTTCCACCAGTACTTCGCCAACCTGGAGGCCGTCACCGACCCGCGGGTGCGGGCCTGGCACGAGCGCTACGGGCTGCCCGAGGGCGCCTCGGATCGCAAGTGGGAGCGCTACCACGACCGTTTCGACCTGGCCAAGGAGCCGCATGAGCCGTTCCGCTTCGGCTGGGTGGTGGAGATCGACCCCTACGACCCGGACTTTGTTCCGCGCAAGCGCACCGCCCTTGGGCGCATGAAGCACGAGGGGGCGACGACGGCGCTGGCCAAGGACCGCCGGGTGGCCGTCTACATGGGCGATGACGAGCGCTTCGAGTACTTCTACAAGTTCGTCAGCAAGCGCAAGTTCCGCCGCAAGCACCGTCACCAGAACCTGCGCCTGCTGGACGAGGGCACCCTGTATGTGGCCAAGCTCCACGACGACGGCACCGGAACCTGGATCCCCCTGGAGTGCGGCCGGGGCCCGCTCAGGGCGGCCAACGGCTTCGCCAGCCAGGCCGAGGTGCTGATCAACACCAGGGGCGCCGCCGACCTGGTCGGGGCGACCAAGATGGACCGCCCCGAGGACATGCAGCGCAACCCGGTCACCGGGCGGGTGTACCTCAACCTGACCAACAACACCGAACGGACCGCCCCCAATGCCGGCAACCCGCGCGCACCCAACCCCTGGGGGCACGTGCTGGAGCTGCGCGAGCGTGGTGATGACGCCGGCGCGACCAGGTTCACCTGGCGGATCTTCCTGCTCTGCGGCGACCCCGAGGACCCGAGCACCTACTTCGCCGGCTACCCCAAGGAACTGGTCAGCCCGATCGGCTCGCCCGACAACATGACCTTCGACAACGAGGGCAACATCTGGCTGGCCACCGATGGGACCCAGCCCACCGGGGGCAACAACGGCCTGTTCGCCTGCCCGACCAAGGGCCGAGAGCGCGGCCACGTCCAGCTGTTCGCCACCGTCCCGGTGGGGGCCGAGACCTGCGGCCCGCTGCTCACCCGGGACAACCGGTCGCTGTTCATCGCCGTGCAGCACCCGGGCGAGGGCGGCACGATCGAGACGCCGACCAGCCACTGGCCGGGCGGCGGCAGCAGTCTGCCCCGCCCCGGCGTGACCTCGATCTGGCGCAGCGCCGACGGCGACCCGACGATCGGCCAGTAGCCACTGGAACGCGCTCCCCGGAGCAACATTGACGCTCCCGGCTGACGGACCTAGGTCGCGGTCGTCATCCGTTGCAGGCGAGTGGAGAGCCTTCCTTGTCTCGGTCTCGAGCCAGCAGCCCGTGACATCGGCCTTGCCAGCAACCCGATAATCAACGATGTAACGGCTACAGGCCCTGAATCGGTCGTCTATTCAGAGGCATCCGACAATGCCGTCGGTGTGAGCGGCCCTGGGTCGGCCCCCCGCCCGGGGCTGCTCCCCCCTGGTGTGTGGTCGCCGCCTACCAGCTGGCGATCCCGGCCAGCCACGCTGTCGCACTCGCCCTGATCGGGCGCATCGCAGCTACCTCCTCGCAAATAGCTGGTGGCGGACCGCGACCGCGACGTCGGGGTTGTCGCTGAACAGTCCGTCGACCCCGAGCTTGTAGAACAGCCGCAGCTCGGCCGGGAAATCGCCGGTCGCCTGCAGGTAGACCGGGCTGGCCGGATTGCCCTGGCGGAAGTCCTCGGGCAGGAAGGTGTTCTCCCGCCGGAACGTCCACGGATGCACCAGCAGCCCAGCCCGGTGGGCGTCGCGGACCAGCGTGGTCGGCGAGGTGAGCCGGTTCTGGGCGTCGCGGGGCACGATCAGGTTCTTGTTGGGCCCGATCCCGTCGGCGTAGGTGGCGATCTCGGCCAGGCCGGCTGGGGTGGCAAGGTCGGCGTAGGTGCGGGGGTCACCGGAGACGACGAAGTCGTAGGGGCGGCCGGTCGCGTCCAGGAGCTGCACCAGCGGCAGGCGGGTCTTACGGCTCAGCTTTTTGAGGTTGCCCACCTCGAAGGACTGGATGAAGACGGGGGCGTTCGGGCCGCGGTAGCGGTTGGCGCGCAAGGTGGCCAACAGCGGCTCCTCCAGGGGCAGGCCGATCGAGCGGAAGTAGGTGGGGTGTTTGGTCTCCGGGTAGATGCCAACCTGTCGCCGCTTGGCGAGGTTGATCACCTGCTGGAAGGTCGGGATCTGGTAGAGGCCGTCAAAGGCGGTGTTGGCCGGACGGATGTCCGGGAGGCGCTCCTTGGCCCGCAGCGTCCTGAGCTCGGCGAGGGTGAAGTCCTCGGTGAACCAGCCGGTGACAGCGACCCCGTCGATGGTCTTGGTGGTCCTGCGGCCAGCGAACTCGGCATGGTCGGCCACGTCGGTGGTGCCCGAGATCTCGTTCTCGTGGCGGGCGACCAGCACGTGGTCCTTGGTCGAGACCAGATCAGGCTCGATGTAGTCGGCGCCCATGTCGATCGCCAGCTTGTAGGCGGCCAGGGTGTGTTCGGGGCGGTAGCCGCTGGCGCCCCGGTGGCCAATCACGATCGGAAGCCGGGCATGCTTGGGATGCGACACGACCGACGGACTATTAGATGAGGCACCGGCGGTGACGGCCACGCTGGCAGTCAGGATGGCGGCCACCACGGTGATCGCCAGGGCGGCTCGTCTGCGTCGGTCGAACATGGCACATCCCTCCCTTGGGGACATGAAGCTTGCCCTGCTTGCCGGATGTGTCGGAGGCCGTAGGTAGGCGATTCACTGCCCTGGCTGACAGGTGAGGGCCGCCTGTGGCGCCCCTCACCATCCTGGCGTCAGGGTGTGGTTGGGTCGGCCCAGGAGCCGCCGAAGATGTCGGTGTTGCCGAAGGTCGCCGGGCAGTCGACGTTGGGAGCGGGTGGGGTGGCCGTGGGGTCGGTGGGCAGCTCGGCCCGCCAGGCGTTGATGGCCGGGCACACGGCGCCGTTGCGGACGTCGTTCCAGACCGCCGCGCCATAGGTCCGGGTGGCGGCCGCGTACACATAGTCGCCCAGGAACTCGCCCTGCAGGTTGTTCTGGGCCGACGCCCGTGGGTCACCGACGGCGCCGCGGTGCAGCACCCGCCAGCCGGTGGGCGCCCCCCCGGCGCCGATGTCGGCGTGCAGCACCACCCCCACCAGCCCTCGAGGATCGGTGGTGTTGGTGCGGAACGGGGTAGTAAAGGCGTTGTAGACCAGGTACAGGTCGGTCCCATCAGGCGACAAGGCGGGCGCCGAGTAGTAGCCACGGTCGCTGGGCGAGGCCTCCACCGCGGCCGGGGCCGACCAGCTGGCCCCCCGGTTGGTGGAGTAGCTGACCATCACGTGCTCGTCATTCAGGCCGTCGCGGCCGTCCACCCAGGTCAGCACGAGCTCATCGGTGGCATCGGCCCCGGTGGGGGCGCCGTTGGCGATGTCGACGCTAGGGGCGGCGGCCAGGTCGCTGCGGGCACCGGCGATCCCGTCCATGACACAGCGCTGGATGACCGGGTCAACGACAAAGCAGGGGTCGACGACCCGCTGGACCGGCATCGGCCGGGTCCACTTCACCCCACCGTCAAAGGACTTGACCAGCATGTGGGTGGCCGGCGGCGGCACCGACACCGACGGGGCCACGAACTCCTCGTAGAAGACATAGACCACCCCGTCGCTGTCGGTGCGGACGGTGCAACCGGACTGCCCAAAGTGCCGGGGGGCGACGTTGTGGGCCGGCGAGACCTGCTTGTTGTCCCAGGTGTCGCCGCCGTCGCGGGAGCTGGCCACGACCAGCGGGGCCGCCCCGGCCCCCCGGAAGGCGGCATAGCAGACATAGACGTTGCCGAAGTGGTCGCTGGAGGCGGCGTTGTCGGCCCAGATCTGCTCCTTGTCGGCAAAGGTGGCCGACGACTGCTTGCTGGCGATCACCGGCCGCATCCAGTTGTTCTTGTCGGCCACGATCTGGGGGGTGAGGGCGGGCTGGCCGTCCAGGCGCGACACCGCGATCGCCTCGAAGCCCTTGAAGGTCTGCTCCTCGCGCTCAGCCGAGAAGTTGGCGGTCAGGTTGGCGAAGTACAGCCGCGAGCCGTTGGCCCAGTCGAAGCTCCCATCCGGACCCGGCTGGGGGCCGAAGGCCATCGCCGGGTCGCCGTCGGAGACCAACCCCTCCTCGTAGTACCAGGGCAGCGTCCCGATCGGCCCCACCGTTGGCGTGCAGGTGAACCCGGGCGGGCCGACACAATGGCGCGCCGTCCAGCCGGTGTAGGTGGGCTGGATCCAGCTGTCGCCAGAGTTGAAGGAGAACTGGACCCCGGTGACCCCGACCCCTTCGGTGAACGGACAGTCGGTCGGATCCCCGGCGTTGCAGGCCTCCAGGTCGATGTTGTCGTTGGCCCCGGCCACCAGCACGTTGGGATGGTTGGCGTCGACCGCCACCGCCGGCTCGTTCTGCTTGTTCTGGGAGAAGACCAGGTCGTTGCTGCCCACGGTGACCTCCCGGTCACCGCCATGGACAGCCGAGGCGACCGCTGGGCTGACCAGCGCCGCCACCAGGGCGAGCAGCCCGGCGATGACGCTGTGCCGTCCCAACCGCATGGCACCCCTCCTTCGGGGACCGGACAAGGCCTGGCAACCTTCGCAAATCCGGTGACCGCCGACAAGCCCCAGTTAGGCTCGCGGCCGTTCTTGATCGTTCTTGACCGTTGCTTGCTGGACCGCCCGAAGACCTCTCCGAGCACAAGCGCCAACCGCTCGCCTTGGTGAATCCCCTATCGCCATGGAGCGCATTACCCTGACGATGGGGGACTCCTAGGAAGATTGCTCTGCTGAGGCAAGTTGGGGTCTTTGCAGAAGACTGCGTCGATGTCATGCTCCTGCGCGGTTAGGCTAGGTAGTAGTAACTAGCCCTCTCGTGCCGGTCCATCAGGGGAGTCACCGCATGACAAGGCCAGTCAACGCCCGCTTCACCCTGCTCATCAGCCTGATCGCTGTTCTGGCGGTCACCCTCAGCCCCATCCCTTCGGCCCTGGCCGGCGACAAAGAGCCAGCCCCGCCCAAGCCGGCCAAGCCCAAAGGCCCCGCCTCGACCTTCCACTTCAACCAGTACGGCCCCTCGGACGCCGACGATGTGGTGCTGCGCTGGGACGAGCAGACCCTGGCCGCCGTCCGGGCCACCAAGCCGCCCCCCACCGTGGTGGCCCGGCACCTGGCGATCGTCCACACCGCCATGTACGACGCCTGGGCCGCCTACGACGCCAAGGCGCTCGGCACCCGGACCGGGGCCAGCCTGCGCCGCCCCTCCACTGAGTGGACCGCCAACTACAAGTCCATGGCCATCAGCTACGCCGCCTACCGGGTGCTGGTGGACCTGTTCCCATCTCAAGCCAACAACATCTCGGGGTTCATGACCGCCCTCGGCTACAACCCAGGTGACACCTCCACCGACCCCCCCACCCCCCAAGGCATCGGCAACACCGTCGCCAAGGCCGTCCTCGACTTCCGCCACGGCGACGGGGCCAACCAGCTCGGGGACTACAACGGCGGCGCGCCCTACTCGGACTGGACCGGCTATGCCCCGGTGAACGCCTGGAACCGGGTCAGCGACGTCTACCGCTGGCAGCCGCTGTGTGTCCCCACCCCGCCGTCCGGGGCCACCAGCTGCGCGGGAACCGTGCAGCGGTTCGCCACCCCCCAGTGGGGCAAGGTCACCCCGTTCGCGCTCACCAAGCCCGACCAGTTCGGGCCGCCGCTGATGGACCGCTCCGAGCTGCCGACCGAGGCCAAAGAACTGGTCGACACCCAAGGCGACCTCGATGACCTGGAAAAGACGATCGCCTACTACTGGGCCGACGGACCGGGCTCGGAGCTGCCCCCCGGCCATTGGGCGATGATCGCCGCGGCCGCCTCCCGGGCCGCCGCCACCAGCCTGGACGGCAACGTCAAGCTCTTCTTCGCCCTGGCCAACGGCCTGCTGGACGCCAGCATCGCCACCTGGCACGCCAAACGAACCCAGGACACGGTGCGGCCAATCACCTACATCCGCTGGCTGTACGCCGGCAAGAAGGTCAAGGGCTGGGCCGGCCCCGGCAAGGGCATCGTCAGCATCGACGGGTCGGCCTGGATCCCCTACCAAGAACCGGGCATCGTCACCCCCCCGTTTGCCGAGTACACCTCCGGCCACAGCGCCTTCTCTGGCGCCTCCAGCCAGGTCTTCACCCGCTTCGCCGGCACCGATGTCTTCAAGGCCGCCCTCAGTGTGACGATCCCCGCCGGCAGCTCCACCATCGAACCCAATCTCGTCCCCGCCACCAACACCACTTTGAGCTTCAAGAGCTTCACCGACGCCGCCAACAGCGCCGGGCTATCGCGCCGCTACGGCGGCATCCACTTCGAGCAGGGCGACCTCAACGGCCGCACCCTCGGCAGCCAGATCGGCGACGCCGCCTGGGCCAAAGCCCTGACCTACCTCAACGGCACCGCCGTCATCCTCACCACCACGGTCGCGCCCACCACGACCGAAGCCCCCACGACCACGGTCGCGCCCACCACCACCGAGGCGCCCACCACCACCGAGGCGTCGACCACGACGACCGAGGCACCCACCACCACCGAGGCACCGACGACCACCGGCTAACCCCGACCGGCCTGCGTTCCTGGGCGTGGATGTCATGGAACTCAAGCCGTCATGTCCCTGACCCGCTCCAGGAGCTGTGCTGGTTCCAGGCGTCCGGGGCCGGGTCGGGGTGTCCGCCGGGCGGCCTCCTGACCAGCTTGACGGCCAGCAGCCGCAGCGCCCGCGGCATGATGCAGTTCCTGCTGGAGCGATCAGGAACCGGAACGAGACCTGATCCTGTCGCTACCGGCTATGCCTTGGGCATACCCTGGCCAAGGACACAAGCGGTTACGAGCGGTCAGCCATGGGCTGGTCAGCATCGGCCGTGACCTTGATCCGGCGCCTGGGGCCATCGTTGAGTCGTCACGACTTGGGGCATGCCTGGGGCATGGACCAGCGGACAACCGCGGGCACGAGCGGTCTGTCCCGAACACCCCAACCTCAAGCGCAGCTTCGGGCTGCGCCGCACACGCCTGCGGCGGCTGGGCGGCGCCCGCTACCTGGACCGGGCTGGGGATCTTCGCCTACAACCTGCAGCGCATGACAGTGGTCACGCGATTACCCTCGTCGGGACAGCGCGCCAGCCGCCGGCCAGCATAGCCATCACTCACCCCATCCAGATCAGGCCTTCTTCAGGGGCAAGTAGTACTAGGCGCCTCGTGCGGTTCGCCCATAATCTATGCCAACGTCATGCTCCCGGGGGCAGAACCGTCCGGATCAGGCGACGAGGTCAAGGAGGACCAGCGATGCGACCTGGACGCACGGGCAGGTGGCGGCGGACGGCGGGGGTTGGACTGCTGGCCGTCCTCTCCCTGCTCGTCCTCGACGGGGCGGCCCTGGCCGCGAGCGCTGATACCTCCGGCGGCGGCCACGGCGGGCGGTCGGCTCGCTTTGCGACCTTCAACGCCTCCCTGAACCGGGCCGCCGAGGGCGAGTTGGTCGCCGACCTGTCGACCCCCGACGACATCCAGGCCCAGGCGGTGGCCGAGGTCATCCAGCGGGTCCGGCCCGACGTCCTGTTGATCAACGAGTTCGACTTCGACGCCCAAGGCCTGGCCGCCCGGCTGTTCCAGCGCAACTACCTGTCGGTCGGCCACAACGGCGCCAGGCCCATCTCCTACCCCTACCGGTTCGTCGCCCCGTCCAACACTGGCATCCCGTCCGGGTTCGACCTGGACAACAGCGGTACGGTCGGCGGGCCCAACGACGCCTTCGGCTTCGGTGCCTACCCGGGCCAGTTCGGCATGGCCGTGTTCTCCCGCTACCCGATCCTCCGCCATCAGGTCCGCACCTTCCAGCTGTTCTTGTGGAAGGACATGCCGGGGGCGCTGCTGCCCGACGACCCGGCCACCCCGGCCCCTGCCGACTGGTACTCGCCCGAGGAGCTGGCCATCTTCCGGCTGTCGTCCAAGAGCCACTGGGACGTCCCCGTGCTGGTCGGCGGGAAGGTGATCCACACCCTGGTCAGCCATCCCACCCCACCGGTGTTCGACGGCCCCGAGGACCGCAACGGCACCCGCAACCACGACGAGATCCGCTTCTGGTCGGACTATGTGCTGCCCTCACGCAGCGGCTACATCTACGACGACGGGGGCAGGCGAGGCGGTCTCAAGCCGGGGGCCCGGTTCGTGATCATGGGGGACCAGAACGCCGACCCGTTCGATGGCGACAGCGTCGCTGGGGCGGCACAGCAGCTGCTCGACAACCCGCGGGTCAACACCTCGCTCACCCCGACCAGCCCGGGCGGGCCCGAGCAGGCGGCGCTGCAGGCCGGGGCCAACCTCATCCACCGAGGGGACCCGGCCTTCGACACGGCCGACTTCGTCGACGTCCCCTGGCCGGGGAACCTGCGGGTCGACTACGTCCTGCCGAGCAAGAACCTCCGGATGCTCGACGGCGGGGTGTTCTGGCCGTTGTCCACCGACCCCCTGTTCCGACTGGTCGGCGTCTTCCCGTTCCCGACCTCCGACCACAGGCTGGTCTGGGTCGATGTGCGCGTGCACCGACACCCCTAGACCGCCCAGATGCCTACAACGTCTGCTGCTCGGCTGGGTCACCGCGGTGGGAGATCTCGACTGGCGGCGAGGAGGCCAAAGAAGCTTCGCTAAATGATCGGGACGCAGTCCGGATGGGCTCGAGGGCTCCAAGGCGAACGCGTATGCCAAGTGTGCGCGCTGCGGTTGCAGGACCTGGCCGCGTCCTCGGCTGGTCGCGGCAGCTTCACCGTGGCGTCACCGCTGGGCTATCTCGCGGTTCGCGACGGCTGTAGATTCCGTTCCGGCCCCAAGGGGAAGGATGATGACCGATGCGAGTGTTGTCTGCCGCGTTCGCTGCCGCAGCGCTGGCTGTCGCAGCCTTCGCCGCACCGGCCGCGGCGGCCGATGATCGGCCGCCAACGCTGCTGGGCCGCGCGATCCTGCCGTCGGATGCCTACCAGCCGGGGCCGCCCTCGGGCGCGTTCGTCACCGGCGACAACGGGGTCACGCCGCCGTTCCCGGGCCAGCCGATCCCCGGCTTCTCGGCGGTGCTGGACGCCGGGCATGGCGAGTTCTGGGCGATGCCGGACAACGGCTATGGCGCCAAGACCAACTCCGGGGACTTCCTGTTGCGCCTGTACCGGATCCGGCCCGACTTCAAGACGGCCGCTGGGGGGACCGGCACGGTGGCGGTGCTCGGCTTCCTGCAGCTCCGCGACCCCGACAGCAAGGTCCCATTCCCGCTCTTTCGGCCGGATCGGCTGCTGACCGGGGCCGACTTCGACCTGGAGTCGGTGCGACAGGCCAAGGACGGCAGCTTCTGGTTCGGGGAGGAGTTCGGCCCCTTCCTGGTGCACACCGACGCCACCGGCAAGGTGCTAGAGGCGCCAGTGCCGCTGCCAGGCGTCCAGTCGCCGCAGAACCCCTTCCTCCCGGATCCGGACGCCTGGACCCTCCCGGCCAGCCGCGGGTTTGAGGGCATGGCCAGAAGCATCGACGGCAAGCGGCTGTACCCGATGCTGGAGGGCGCGCTGCGTAACGACCCCGACCCCCGGCGGCGGATCCTGAATGAGTTCGACCTCCGCGCCGGTGCCTACACCGGGCGGACCTGGCAGTACCACGTGGATGCGGGCTTCCCGGACGCGGTGATCGGCGACCTCACCGCCCTGGATCAGCACCGGTTCGTCCTCATCGAGCGCGACGACGCCCAGGGCGTCGAGGCCAGGCAGAAGAAGATCTATCTGGTGGATCTGCGCCGGGTCGACGCCGACGGCTTCCTGGACAAGCGCCTGGTGCTGGACTTGCTGGCCATCCCGGACCCGAACGGGATCTCGCTGCCGCCGCGGCCGGGCGAGTTCGGCGTGGGCGACCCGTTCTCGTTCCCGCTGCAGTCGGTGGAGAGCCTGGAGGTTCTGGGGGGCGAGCGGCTGCTGATCGCCAACGACAACAACTACCCGTTCAGCGACGGCCGCTGGATCGCCCGTGACCGGCCCGACGACACCGAGCTGATCGTCGTCCGCGCACCTGCACTCCGCTAGCAACCCAGGCAGCCCCAGGGAGAGGAGAACCCGTGCGGCAAGCCAACCGCTCAGGTCGCTTCCTCGGCCCATGACGTGCCGGTCGGGTCCCGTTGGCTCGCTGACTGAGGGGGAAGCTATGGGTTCGTTGTCGCGCACCGTCCGGTTCGTGGCCCTAACTCTCGGCCTAGTGGCATGGCTGGCTGCGGTTCCAGCGGCTGCGAGCTCGCAGGAGCCCGTGGTAGCCCGGATCCATGACATCCAGGGCGCCGCCCATGTCTCACCCTTCAGCGGCCAGGACGTCGCCGGCGTGGAAGGGATCGTGACCGTCGAGCGCTCCAGCAGCTTCTGGATGCAGGACCCCACCCCAGACAGCGACGAGGCCACCTCCGAAGGCATCTTGGTCTTCGGCTCTGGCGTCGGGACGCTCGTCAGCGTCGGCGATCGGGTG
>JASLBL010000041.1 GCA_030146615.1 Actinomycetes bacterium | reverse complement strand
TCGTGCTGCGCTCCCGGCGCCTGGGGCGCGAGGTCGTGCCGAGGCTCACCACCGCCCACGACGAGGACTGGCGGAACCTGGGCGTGTACCGCTTCCTGTGCGCGCTCCAGCGCCAGGACGTGGTATCGGAGCTCGCGTGGGACTGGGGTCCGCTCCGGGAAGCCCCCTTCCTGCCTCGGGTCGTCAGCGGACGGCTGGTGCTGTTCCGCGCCCGCTGGAACCTCACGGAGGCCGAACTGCGGGCGCTGGGCCAGGCAAGGGGTGCCGACCACTTCGCCGCGGTGCAGGCGTGGCGCGCCGAGCGGCGGCTGCCGCGCTACGTGGCCCTCGCCGATCGTGACCACCAGCTCGTCATCGACCTCGACAACGTGCTGAGCGTCGCGGCGCTCGCTCACCAGCTCCGGGGGCGACGCCAGGCTGTACTCGTCGAGATGTTCCCGGACCCGGATGCACTGTGCGTCACCGGCCCGGAAGGCCGTTTCGTGCACGAGTTGGTCGTTCCGTTCGTCCAGGCGGCTCCGCCGCGGCCCGAGCCCGACAGCGCGGCTCCGCAAGTGACCAGAAGCCTGGTGCGTCGCCGCTTCCCACCGGGCTCGGAGTGGCTCTATGCCAAGCTCTACACGGGGACGGGAACGGCCGACCAGCTTCTCAACCACGTGGTGGGCCCACTGGTACGGTCCTCGCTGGCCTCCGGCGCCGCCGATGGGTGGTTCTTCATCCGCTACGCCGATCCCGACTGGCACCTGCGTCTGCGTCTTCACGGCGAACCCGGGCGGCTCCACGCCGAGGTGCTGCCCGGCCTGGAAGCAGCCGCGGCCCCGCTGCTGGAGGCGGGGCAGCTGTGGCGCATGCAGCTGGACACCTACGAGCGGGAGGTCGAGCGCTACGGCGGCGACCGAGGCATCGAGCTGGCCGAGCAGGTATTCGCCGCCGACAGCGAGGCCGTGCTCACCGTCCTGGGATCGCTGTCGGGCGACGCCGGGCTCGACCTCCGCTGGCGGCTGGCCATGGCCGGCATCGACCTGCTCTTCGAGGACCTCGGGCTCACGCTCGAGGAGAAGCGGTCCGTGGCGCGACGGGCGCGAGAGGGCTTCGGCCGGGAGTTCGGGATCGACGGGAACTTCAGGGGCCAGGTAGGCCAGCGGTATAGGGCGGAGCGGGCCCGCCTGGAGGCGTTGCTGGACCCCGGGCAGGCTCCGCCGGCGCCCCTTGCCGCGGGACTGCAGGCGCTGCGCCGGCGGTCGCTCCAGCTCACTCCCGTGACGGCGGAGCTGCGCCAGCTCGCCCGGGCCGGGCGGCTGTCGACAACCATGACCGGCCTCGCGAGGAGCTTTGCGCACATGCACGCAAGTCGCCTGCTGCGCTCCGCCCACCGGGCCCAGGAGCTGGTGCTCTACGAACTGCTCGACCGCGCCTACAGCTCACAAGCCGGGCGCCCATCGATCTCACCATGACTGAACGACCATCCCTGTTTCGTCGAGAGGCGCTGGAGTTCCAAGCCAGCCAGCCGCAAGGCGGCGTCCTGCGGATCGACCCTCGGTGGACCCGGTGGACGTACTGGCTCGTGCTGGCGGTCCTAGTGGCAGGCGTGATCGTCACGGCGACCGCTCACACCTCCGAGACCACCTCGGGGCCGGCCCTGATCGACGTGCAAGAACGGACCTTCGTGGCGCTCGTCCCGGGCGCCGCCTCCCCGGATCTCCAGCCCGGCCAGACCGTCCGCCTCGACGTGCAGGGCCTGGAGGGTCCACCCCTTGCCGCCCGCGCGCTCAAGGCCGAGGTCGCCGATCAGGCTGCCATCCGCCGGGCCGGCTTCGCTTCGTCCTCCCAGCCGGCCGTGCTGGTCACGGGCGTCCTTGGACCGCCCGCCGACGCGGGGGCGTTGCCGTCGTCGCCGCGGCAGGGGGGTCGGGCCGTCGTCGTCCTCCGCTCGCAGAGGATCTTGGATCTGTTCCTCCGTCAGTTGGGCGGGACGCTGGGGGAGGGTGGGGAGTCCTAGTGCGCCGGCGGGTGCCCTGGGTGAGGCAGATGGCGATGACCGACTGCGGTGCTGCCTGTCTGGCCATGGTGCTCGCCTACCACGGCAAGCAGGTACCGCTCGACGAGCTGCGCCAGATGACGAGCACCGACCGCGACGGCGTGGACGCGTTGGCCGTGACCCGGGCGGCGCAGCAGTATGGCCTGAGCGCACGGGGTGTGGTCGCGGACCTCGACGACCTCGAGCAGCTGCCTCCCGCCACGATCCTGCACTGGGACTTCACGCACTTCGTGGTCTTCGAGCGGCTGCGGAGACACGGCGTGCAGGTCGTGGATCCGTCTCTGGGACGCCGGCGACTGTCCATGGAGGTCTTTCGTCGTTCCTACACCGGTGTGGCCATCACCTTCGAGCCGGGTGAGGACTTCCAGCCCTCCACGCTGCGCACCAAGGGCACCTGGCGCTATCTCCGGCCGCTGCTCGGCCAGTCCCGAAGGCTCACCCGGGTGCTGGTGGGATCGGTCCTCCTGCGGCTGCTGGCCCTTGCCCTGCCGCTGCTGACCGGGCTGCTGGTGAACGAGATCGTCCCCCGCAACGACCGGCACCTGCTGCTGGTGACCGGGGCCGCCATGGGTGCGGTCGTCGGCTACTTCTTCCTCGCGACGCTGCTGCGGAGCCACCTGCTGCTGCAACTGCGCACGCGCCTGGACGTGAACCTGACGGCGGCGTTCGTCGAGCACTTGGTGGACCTGCCGTATGTGTTCTTCCTCGGGCGGTCCGCCGGCGACCTGATGATGCGCCTCCAGAGCAACACCGTCGTGCGCGAGTTCCTGACCACCGGCACCATCTCGGCCCTGATCGATGGCAGCCTGGCCAGCCTCTACCTTGTCCTGCTCTTCATGCTGAGCCCGCCGCTGGCGGCGCTCGTGCTGGTGCTGGGCCTGCTGCAGGTGATGGTGCTCCTGCTCGCGCGGCGGCGGAACCAATTCCTGATGTCGGAGAGCCTGCAGGTCGAAGCCAAGTCCCAGAGCTACACCTTTGAGCTCTTGGCCGGCATCGAGACCCTCAAAGCGGCGGGTGCCGAGCGGCGGGCGGCCGAGCATTGGCAGCGGTTGTTCATCGACCAGGTCAATGTGGCGCTGCGCCGGGGCCGGCTGGATGCGTCGGTTGATGCCGTCATGGGCACCCTGCAGCTGGGCTCGCCGCTGGCCATCCTGGTCTACGGCGGGTTCCAGGTGCTGAACGGCAGCATCTCGCTGGGGACCATGCTCGCCGCCGCTGCCTTGGCGGCTGGCTTTCTGGAGCCGCTGGCCACCCTGATCCAGACCGGCTTGAAGATGCAACTGCTGCGCAGCTACATGGAGCGCATCAACGACGTGCTGGACGCGCCCCGGGAGCAGGAGGGGCAGACCGTCGCAACCGCTCCTCGCCTCACCGGCCGGATACGGGCCGACGGCGTCTCGTTCGCCTACGGGGGGCCGCTGGCGCCCCCGGTGGTGAAGGATGTCTCGCTCGAGGTCCAGCCCGGCCAGCTGTTGGGTATCGTTGGACGCTCTGGTTCCGGCAAGTCGACCTTCGCGCACCTGCTCCTCGGCCTGTATCTTCCCACGTCTGGGCGGATTCTGTTCGACGGGCGTGAGCTGACCGAGCTCGACTTCAGGTCGCTGCGCGGGCAGATCGGCATCGTGACGCAGCGGCCCTACCTGTTCGGCGCGACCATTCGACAGAACATCGCGCTCAGCAACCCCGCGATGCCGCATCAGGCGGTGGTCGAGGCGGCCAAGCTGGCCTGCATCCACGACGACATCGTGGCCATGCCGATGGGGTACGAGACGCCACTCGTGGATGGCGGTGCGTCGCTTTCCGGAGGCCAGCAGCAGCGGATCGCCCTCGCCCGAGCCCTGGCCCATCGCCCTACCATCCTGTTGCTCGACGAGGCCACGAGCGATCTCGACGGCGTCACCGAACGCATGGTGCACCGCAACCTCAGCGCGCTCGGCTGCACGAGGATCGTGATCGCCCACCGGCTGAGCACGATCGTCGATGCCGACCGCATCCTGGTGATGGAAGACGGAAGGATCGTGCAGCAGGGAACCCACGAGGAGCTGATGGTGGTGCCTGGAGCCTACAGGCAGCAGGTCACGGCGCAGCTCAGGTCCACCTCTCCCGATGCACCGTCTGAGACCGTCGAGCTCTGGCACCTGGTTACCGACGCCCCCGCCGCCCCGGTGGTGGACAGGCCGGGGCCCGATGCCGCCGAGACCCCCATCCCGACCGGAAGGGGTCCGGACGCGGCCAAGACCCCCGGGGCAGATGCGGCGAAGGCGCCCGCGGCGAATGGGCAGGGTCCTGCTCCCGCCAAGCCCGCCGGGCCGAGCGAGGCGGGTCCGGATACCGCGGCTCCCACCCGCGATCGTGGCCGCGCCGACTCGGGTGACCGCGGCCGGGCCAAGCGCGCCGACCGTGACCGGGCCACCGCCCAGGCCGCATGGACCTGGTCTGGCCGCCATTACCGCCCGCGGCCAGGCCAGGTCCATGTGGCCTGGGCGGTGGCCCGGTCACGGTCGGCGCGCTCGGCCCGGCCGCGGTCACCGGAGTCG
>JASLBL010000025.1 GCA_030146615.1 Actinomycetes bacterium | reverse complement strand
GGGGGCTGGAGGACCAGAGCCGCCACCAGTGGTCGGCCCAGTCGTTGAACAGGAGGCGACCGCGACGCGGGTCGACCCAGGCGTTGGCGGCGGCCTGGGCGAGGAGCTCGTTCTTGAAGTCTCGGGCGAGTGCACGGGTGTCGAAGGTCTTTGAGCCTTGGGTGCCATCGTCGAGGCGCCACCACACCTGGTAGCGGGTGCCGGTGCGATTCCTGCGGATGCCCGCCGACGCCATCGGCCTCATCCACCGACGATCCGGTCTGAGGCCACACCGGAGCTTCCGCACGCGGAACCTCGAGTCGTCAACGAGGCTTGCCCACTCTGAGGGTCGAGGCGGATGGCTGGATTTAGCTCCCCAACTGTCTGCCATGGGGCGTGGCTGGGCAGGGTTGGCCTTGCGCGCCAGCATGGTGGGTTTGTGGCGGCCGCAGACGGCCGGGCTCGGGTATGGAGATGGCCGGGAGCGGCTGGAGCCGCTCCCGTTGGATAACGTGACAGCCAGGCGAGCACGGGAGAAGTGGCTCTGACCGCCAGGCCGGACTCGGTCACGGGGAGCCGAGTGCCCCTCATTGGGGACTCCGGCCACGCGCCACAGCAACAACAGAATCCACAGAACCCGGGCCGGCGGGGGTTTCTGTGGATTCTGTTGTTTCTGTGGCGCGTGGCAAGGGGTTGACGAGGAACCGCGGGGAGGCGGGTCGGCCGCGGCCGTGCGGGTCGCGGGAGGGTTCGGGGTCGACCCGGCGGAGGTAGCCGTGTTCTTCGAGCAGCCGCAGGGCTGGCTCGAGGTCGGTGGCCTTGGGGAAGCGGCCGCGGGGGGCGGCGATGTGGGCGTCGCGGCGGCTGAACTGGGTCCGGTTGGTGCGAGTGATCCAGTCGAGCAGCCAGCGGGCGTCGTCGATGCGGGGGTCGGCCCCCATCAGATCGAACACCGCCCGGGCGTGCTCGATCAGGTAGTCGGCCAGCCTAATGGCGCCGGCGAAGGTGCCGACAGCGATCGGCCTGCCCCAGCCGTCACGCAGGTGGTCGGCGAGGTGCAGCAGGGCGGCGAGGCGGCAGGTGGCGCCGGCGAGCTTGGCTGCCCAGCCGGCCAGGTGGGCCAGGTCGCCGCTGCCGGCGGCCAGTCGCGGCTCGAGGTCGCGCTCGAACTCCAGCAGCAGGTCGCCGGCTTGTGGATCGAGGGTCAAGATGATCGGGCCTTCGGCTGGCCCGACCGGCGTGGTCACACTGGTGGCCAGCGCTTGGAGCTCCAGGGCGTAGCGGTCGGCCACCGGTGGCGGGACGGGTGGGGCGCCGGCCTGGCGGCGGCCGACCAGGCTGGCCGGAAGGCTGTAGAGGAACCGGGCCAGCAGTCCCCGACCGGCGAACCCGGGCCGGCTGGCCAGCCCGCGCAGCACCTCCGGCTGGACAGCAAGGCCGATCGTCAGGCAGGGCCGTTCCACGTATTCGGGAGGGCGGCCGCGGCGGTCGACCTTGAGCAGGTCGCCGGCGTGGCCTTTGAGGTAGACGCCCAGGTTAGGGCCGGCGGCCTGGTTGTAGCGGCCGGCCATTTGGTCGAACACGTCGCCTTCCGGACTGAGGAGGGCGATGCGGCCGTAGGTGGCCAGCAGTCCGGCTAGGGCCTCGGGGGTGGCGTCATCAACCAGCCACCGCGGGACCGGCGGCACGACCAGGTTGGCGGCCTCGGCGGCCCGGGCGATCGCCTCCGCCTGCTTAGCTTCGGCCTGATCGGGCGAGGCCTTGCTGGCTGCGCCCTCGGCCTGGGCGGCGGCCTGCTCGGCGATGCGGCGCAGGGTGGCCGTCTCGGTGATTCCCGGGAGGGCGGCGGCGGCCTGCTCGCGCTCGAACTCGGCCACGGGGCGGGTGAGGGCAGTGAACACGCCGCTCTTGCGGGCCCCGGCGTCCATGCCCACGGCCACGAACAGGCAGAGCGGCTCGCGCCAGCCCGGCCGGGGTTGGATCTCGACGGCGCTGGCGGCCACGGTGGCGAGCACGGCCAGGGCAAGCATGCTGGCCAGGTCTGGCGGGGTCTGGGTGGCGGTGGCGACCGCGGCCACATAGTCGCCCAGCCAGCCAGGCATTACCTCCACCGGGAATGCGGGCACCTTCCCGGCAACCCCGAACGGGATGGGCGGCTCCCAGCCGCGCCCATCGCCGCTGGCGGTGGTTTCGGCGAGCTCGCCGGCGAGGTGGGCCAGGACGGCGGGGTCGGCGTCGGAGTGGGCCAGGCGGATGCCCAGGTCGATCACCCGCCGGCGGCGGGCCGTCTCGGCGACCAGCTGGGCGTAGTGGCCGGCGTTGGCGACGGTGGGGACACCCTCGACGAGGGTGTGGAGGAACGGGCCGCCGCCCACATCAGCCAGTTCGCCGCTGTCGTCCAGCTCCCCCAGCACGGTCACCGGATCGGTCGGGTCGCCGCGGTCGGCCAGGCGCAGCATGGCCCGCCAGATGGCCCGATGGGCAGGCCGGTAGAAGTCGGCCTCCTCGAGCACGGCGGCGACCTCGGTCAGCAGCTGCCCGGCGGCCATGACCGCCCCGAGTACGGCCTCCTCGGCTTCCAGGTTGTGGGGTGGCTGAGGACAGCGACCTATGGAACGATCCCAAGGCCGCGCAGGACGTGATGCGCGAGCGCCGCCGGCTGGAAGAAGCGATCGGCGCGACGCGCA
>JASLBL010000007.1 GCA_030146615.1 Actinomycetes bacterium | reverse complement strand
CGGCCGGTGCGACGGCGGCCGAGCGGGGCCGCTGGCCGGACCCGTTCCTGGCGGCCAGCGCGAACGCTCCCAGGACCAGGCCGGCCACGGCGAGGGCGGCCGCGGCCAGGGCGGCGCGCCGGCGGGCCGCGCTGGCCAGCGCCCGCTCCGGTCGGGTGGGGTGGTCAGGCATCGGTCCTCCCGGTGGTGGCGGTCCTGTACCAGCGCCGCACCCGTCGCCGGTGCCTCAGCCGCATCGGCAGCGCCACGGCCGGCACCAGCAGCACCAGGACCCAGAGCAGCGCCGTCGGATGGAACCGGATGAAGTGGCGCAGCCGGTCCAGCGGGGCCAGGTCGGGCCTGGCCACCTCCCAGCCGTCGGTGCGGTTGGCCTCGACCCGCACCCCGGCCAGCCCGGCGGGGCTGGAGAGCTGCTCGATGGGCGAGCGGCCGCCCCGCCCCGCGACCAGGTTCTCCAGCACCAGGGTGCCCCGGACGTCGCCGTGAAGGCTGATGCCGGAGTCGGTGGCCTCCAGGATCGTGTTGCCGGCGATCCGGTTGCGGCGGGCGTCCTTGGCCCGGATGCCGCTGAACGCGCCCTTGATGAAGTTGCCGCTGGCCCGGTTGCCGCGGGCGCCCTCGGACAGGTAGATGCCGAACTGGGTGCTGGCCAGGATCTGGTTCCTGCTGACGACGCCGCCGGTGGCCGCCCGCTTGAGGTACAGGCCGACCTGGCTGCGCTCGATGCGGTTGCCGGTGACCTTGTTGGCGGCGCCGCCGTCCAGGTCCACCCCTGGGCCCTTGACGTCGCTGACCAGGTTGCCCTCGACCGGGTTGGCGCGGGAGTTGCGGATCTCGATGCCGGCGCCGCCGCCGCGGACGGTGTTGCCCCGCAGCCGGTTGCCGGTGCCGCCGTCCACCACCAGCCCGGCGGCGCCGTTGTCGGTGGCGGTGTTGGAGATGACGGTGTTGCCGGTCGTCCCGACGGAGGTGTCCGAGCCGTTGCCGAGCACGATGCCGCTGGCGGTGTTGCCGACGGCCTGGTTGCCCTGCAGCAGGCTGTCGCGGCAGCCGCGGGCGAGCAGGAAGCCGTGGCCGCGGTTGCCGCTGGCGGTGTTGCTGTCCAGCACCAGGGCCCGGCAGCCGGTGTGGGCGTCGAAGCCGTGCCCGTCGTTGGCCAGGAACCGGTTGCTGGTCCAGGCCATGTCCGGGGCCTGGTCGCTGAAGGCGCCGACGCGGTTGTGCTGGAAGGTCGAGCTGGTGACGGCCCCGGTGGCCGGCGTCTCGGCGATCCCCCGCCCGGTGGCCGCGGCCAGCCCGGCCCAGGCGACCCCGGAGGTGCGGCCGTCCCCGAACCCGAGGTGGGAGAAGGTCGCCGTCATGGCGGTCATGGCGCTCCCCCGGGCCAGGACGAAGGCCCGGCCGTCCTCCGGGCTGGGGTCGGGGCCGCCCCGGCCCGGGTCCCAGCTGCTGACGGTCAGGGGGTGGAGGCGGCTGCCGGTGAAGTCGATGCCGGCCCGCCAGCCGCTGAGGGACACGAACCTCGAGGGCGTGCTCAGCAGCCGCAGCCGGCGCACGTCCCGGCCCCTGACCTGGAGCCGGGCCCCGCGGGCGACGAACAGGCTCTGGCCGAGGAGCGGCGAGGACCGGTCGGCCGAGAAGGCGGCCGGGAACAGCGCCCGCACCTCGGCGACGGTCCAGGGGACGGGCCGCGGGGTGAGCACGATGGTCGGGTCGTCGGGGGCCGGGCTGGCCACGAACGGGGTGACGTGGTTGCGGGACAGCCCGTCCAGCAGGGCGACCCGCTCGGCCCGGAGCCGCGACAGGTCCTGCTCGGCCGCTGCCGGGTCGGGGGCCGGGCCGGCGGGCTTGCCGGCGGCCGCCGGTGCCGCCAGGAGGTCGGCGACCAGGCACAGGGCCAGGCACGAGGAGACCAGCCAGGCGGCCGGCCGTGCGAGGGCCCTCATGAGGCCAGGGACGCCTGGTCCTGGCCCTCGCCGCCGAGCCGGTCGCTCTTGCGGGTCAGCCACCCGTGGGTGTTCATGGTCAGCAGCGCCCAGGTCTTGACCGGCAGGGCGACGATGATCACCACCAGGGCCACCACCGGGGCGATGAGCAGGTCCCGGGGGTGCTCCCGGAGGTGGGAGAAGCCGCGGATGGTGCGACCGCAGAACACCCAGGCCACGGCCAGCAGCCCGGCCGCCAGCCCCGGCCCGCGCACGGCGAACCACACCGCGACCATGGCGGTGGCCATCGAGAACGGCGTCAGCAGGATCTGGAGGACGGTGACCTGGGTGATGAACGGCTGGCGCCACAGCCACCCCCTGGCGATCGCGGTCAGGTAGCAGCGGTAGGAGTTGCGGCTCCAGCGGACCCGCTGCTTGAAGAAGGCCCGCATCGAGTTGGGGAACATCGACACCGCCCGGGCGCTCGACTGGTAGACGGTCTTGAAGCCGGCGCTGAGGATAAGCCAGGTCAGGCGGCCGTCGTCGCCGGCCACGCACTCGCGGCCTATGAAGACCTCATGCTCCAGGCTGGGCAGCAGTGGCAGCAGCAGGGCCCGGCGGTAGGCGGCCGTCCGGCCCGACAGGCAGGCGACCCCGCCGGCCCGGCTCTGGGCGGGCAGGTAGTCCAGGTAGCGCACGCCGACCAGCCAGTCCGCGACCCGCCGCCAGACGCTGGTGTCGCGCTGGTAGACGCTCTGGCGGGTCCCGACTCCGCCGACCATCGGGTCGACGAACGGCATCTGGACCGCGGCCAGGAGCCCGGGCTGCCAGGCGGTGTCGGAGTCGGCGAGCACAACCACGTCGTAGCGGGCGGCCCGGATGCCGACCCCGAGGGCCGAGCGCTTGCCCCGGTGCTCGAAGGGCAGCACCCGGATCCGCGGGTCGGCCAGCGAGAAGCGCTCCAGCCGCTCGATCACCTCGGCGTCCTCGACGTCGGGGACGATGATGATCTCGTCCGGCTTCTCCTGGTACCAGGTGCGCAGGCAGCGCTCGAGGACCTCGGGGTCCTCCCGGTAGGCCGGCACGACCACCGAGGTGGTGGTCCGGTAGTGGTTCACCACCGGCTGGTAGCGGGCCGACAGCAGCCGCCGGAACAGCCACACCATCCAGGAGACCAGCCCCACCAGCCCCATCGGGGCCAGCTGCCAGGCCCGCCTGGCCACCCCGCCGGCCCACCGCAGCGGGTCCTGGCCGGGCCCGCCGGCCGCGCCCGGCCCGCCCACCGCGACCTCGGGGACGTTGCCCACCTGGGCCGGGGGCAGGGCCGGGTCGACGATGGTCGAGCCGCCGGCCGTCCGGGCCGGCGCCACCGCCCGGCCCGCCCCGGGGGCGGTGGCCCCCGGC
>JASLBL010000700.1 GCA_030146615.1 Actinomycetes bacterium | reverse complement strand
TGGCCGGTGGCCGCGGTGGCCCGCCGGGCGGTCGGGTCGGCAGGCGGCCGCCGTCGCCGTCGGGGGCGCGCTGGCGCTGCCGGTGCGGCAGCGGGGCCGGATCGGAGGGCTCGCTGACGAACCAGTCGGAGCGGGCGGCCTCGAAGATCGGGGTGGAGTCGCGGGGCTGCTCCGGGGCCGGCTCGGCCACACGCTCCGGCGACGGCAGCTCGGCCGGGCCGGCCCCGGCCCCGACGGTGGCGGCCGGCTCGGCCGCCACCATCTGCGGCACCTTGGGCCAGACGAGCAGGCTGTTCGGCAGCAGGGTGAGCGCGGTGACTCCGCCGTACCAGGAGTGCCGCAGCTGGACCTTGATGCCGTAGCGCTGGCTCAGCCGGCCGACCACGTACAGCCCCAGCACCCGCGACAGGGCGAAGTCGATCTCCGGCGGGTTGGCCAGCCGCTCGTTGGCCAGGATCAGCTCCTCGTCGCTCATCCCCAGGCCGCGGTCCTCGACCTCGATGACGTAGCCGTGCGGGACCGCCTGCCCGGCGATCTGGACCCTGGTGTTGGGCGGCGAGAACGCGGTCGCGTTCTCGATCAGCTCGGCCAGCAGGTGGATCACGTCCACGGCGACGTGCCCGGCGACCTCGAGGTCGGCCAGCGGGAGCAGCTCGACCCGCTGGTACTCCTCGACCTCGGCGGCGGCCGCCCTGACCACGTCGACCACGGTCATCGGCTGCGCCCAGTGCCGGCCCGGGTCGGCGCCCGAGAGCACGATCAGGTCCTCGGCGTTGCGGCGCATGCGGGTGGCCAGGTGGTCGAGGCGGAACAGGTGCTCGAGGGTCTCGGGGTCGGTCTCGTTGCGCTCCAGGTCGTCGATCAGCTCCAGCTGGCGGTCGATCAGGGTCTGGGAGCGGCGGGCCAGGTTGGTGAACATGTCGCCGATCGACCGCCGCAGGCCAGCCTGCTCGGTGGCCAGCCGGACGGCGACCTGCTGGATGTCGTCCACCGCCTGGGCGACCTGGCCGATCTCGTCCTTGGAGCGGATCCCGATCGGCTCCACGCGGACGTCGAGGTCGCCCCGTTCGGTGGTCCGCAGCCGCTGGACCGCGTCGGGCAGCCGGCGCTGGGCGATCTCGATGGCCCCGGCCCGCAGCTGCTGGAGGGGCCGGGCCATCGACCTGGCCACCAGCAGCAGGGCGAGCAGGGCGATGCCGAGGATGAGGGCGATCAGCAGCGCGTTGCGCAGGGCGTCGCGCTGGGCCGAGGAGCTGAGGTCGCCGCTCTGGCCGATGACGTCTTCCAGCAGGCGGGACTCGACGCTGCGCAGCAGCTCCAGGTTGGTCGTGCTGGCGTTCAGCCACTGGGAGCCGTCGATCTCCTCCCCGGACTGGCGCCGGATCGTCTCCTGCTGGATCCGGTCGACCTGGAGCACCGCCTGCCCCACGACGTCGGCGAAGAGCCTCCGCTGGGCGTCGTTGGCGTCGGCCTGGAAGGCCTGGAACGCCGCCTGCTGGCGGGCCAGCAGCCCGGAGAACTCCTGGAAGCCGCCGAACTCGAAGTCGTCCCGGAACGACAGGGCATACAGGATGCCGCGGACCTGGGAGGTGACCTCCTTGGCCCGCGACAGGTCGTTGAAGGCGCGCACCGCCTGGGAGAGGTCGTCGTCCCCGCCGGGCGCGGCGATCTCGGCGTTGACGTCGAGCAGTTGGTCGATGATCCGCGAGTACTCGGCCGAGATGGCCCGCCCGGTGAGGGAGGAGGTCCGCGCCGACTCCCGCAGCGTGGTCAGGTCGTCCAGCCCCGCCCGGACCGCGTCGAACCGGCTCTGGATCCGGTCGCCGAGGTCCCCATAGAGCTCCGCCTCGGCCTCCCGATACGCGGCGACGGCCTGGTGGACCCGCGGTTGCTGCTGGCGCAGCGCCTTCCCGACGTCCTCGTTGCCGCTGGCGGTGAAGGCGACGCTGAGGTCACGTTCGGCCTGCAGCTCGTGAACCAGCGCCGTGACCTGCCGGCCCAGCTCGGCCAGCTGGCGGCCGTCCTCGAAGGCCTGGGCGTTGCCAACCAGGGCGCCGATGCCGAAGCTGGCCAGGACCAGGAAGGCGACGGCCGGGATGACCAGGACGGCAATCAGCTTCGAGCGGACGCGCCAGTTGCGCAGCCCAATCGACCGACCGGAGGCGCTGGCTGGCGCAGACGTTGTGTCCATACGGGGGTTTCACGACCTCTCTCGCAAGATGCCGACTTACCGGCCGGACTATACTCTGCCAGCCTGCCCGCAACCGTTCCGACCTGGGAGTCTTGGGAGAGAGGACGAGAATGCGTTCGTTGTCCCGGATGGTGCTGGCCGCCGCCGTCCTGTCGGTCGCCGCCTGCACGGCATCGGAGCCGGAGAGTGAGCCCGCCTCGGTGAGCGAG
Organism: Actinomycetes bacterium; assembly: GCA_030146615.1. Classification (GTDB taxonomy): domain Bacteria; phylum Actinomycetota; class CALGFH01; order CALGFH01; family CALGFH01; genus CALGFH01. The sequence goes on along the minus strand of JASLBL010000700.1, from coordinate 4,853 downwards.
GTCCGGATCGGCGTCCTGGTGCCCAAGTCGGGAGAGAGCGCCGCCGCCGGCGCCGAGGCGCTGCACGGGGCCGAGCTGGCGGCCGCGCTGGTCAACGGGGACGAGGGGGCGGTGCCGCTGGCCGGGGTCGGGAGCGGAGGGCTGGCTGGGGTCGGGAGCGAGCGGCTGGCCGGGCTGGGCGGGGCCAAGCTCACCATCGTCGCCGGCGACACCAAGAGCAGCCCCGACGCCGGCGCCTCCGAGGCGGCCCGCCTGGTCACCGAGGAGCGGGTCGTGGGGCTGGTCGGCGCCTACGACGCGGCCGTGACCGAGGTCGCCAGCCAGCGGACCGAGCGGCGGGGGATCCCCTTCGTGAACGGCGACAGCCCGGCCGACTTCCTGACCCAGCGGGGCCTGAACTGGTTCTTCCGGACCGGACCGACGGAGCGGATGTTCGGGGAGGCCTTCTACTCCACCCTCCGGCAGGAGAAGGTCCGGCCCAAGCGCATCAGCATGCTGTACACCACCGACGCGCCCGGCGAGAGCCTGCACCGGGTGCTCCACAATCTCGCGCCCGAGGCCGACTACGACGAGCACGGCATGGTGAAGTTCGACCCGGGCAAGCCGAACCTCGTCCCGGAGCTCCAGGAGCTGCGCGACGAGAAGAAGCCCGAGGTGCTGTTCCTCATGACCTCGACCGGCGACGACGCCGTGCGGGTTCTCAAGACCATGGAGGCCATGGGCTATCGGCCGCCGCAGATCTTCGCGTTCGGCCGCGGGGTCTCCGAGCCGCAGGTGCTACAGGCCGTCGGCACGGCCGGCGAGGGCCTGTTCTACGGCACCGCCTGGTCGCGGGAGGTCGCCGGGCGTAGCGGCATCGCCAAGGCGGTGATGGAGCGGTACGAGGAACGCTTCGACCAGCCGATGAGCGAGACCGCGGCCGGGAGCTTCACCGCGGTGCTGGTGCTCGCCGAGGCGATCGACAACGCCGGCTCGACCGACCCCCAGCGGGTCCGGGCGGCGCTGCTCAACCTCGACATCCCCGGCCGCGAGACGATCATGCCCTGGAGCGGGGTCCGCTTCGACGCCTCCCGGCAGAACGTGGCCGCCAACGGCGTGGTCGAGCAGTGGGTCGGCCAGGCCTTCCGGGTCGTCTTCCCCGCTGAGCTCCGGGTAGCTGAACCCGTACGTTAGGATGCTTCACGGCAGGCTGCTGCTCGACCGGGGCTCGGCCAGGGAGGCAATCGACACTTTTGCTCTACTGGGCAGACAGCTTGCGATACGGCCAGGTGCCATGACATCTCGCTGGTGGTCGACTCGCCACCAGGCAATGGCAGCTCACTCGTGCCTGACGGTCAACCCTTGCCGAGCACCGCACCCCTCGTCGCGATCCCAGGCAGCGTCGACGACCCCCGCGTCAACGCGCCGACGGCGTTTCGCGGTCCAGATCAAGCGCCGCCGCGAGGGCGGCCGCAGCGGGGGGCCGTTGGAAGTACGCCTGCGCGCTGCGGCGGTCCCGCCAGCCACCGCGAGCCTGCAGCTGGGCCGGCGTGATCCCACCCACAACCTGCTGGGTCGCCCAATAGTGACGCAGCACATAGGGATAGCGCAGATGCGCCGGGATCCCGGCCTGCTGAGCGTACCGCAGGACCTGGCGAAGCAGACCGATCTCGGTGATTGCCTGCCTGGCGGATTTCGACGGCACGAGCGCGACGAACAGTGGCGCCTCCGCCGGCACCTCCCAGCCCCTCCGGTCAGGTTGCCAGTCGGGATGACGGGGGAGCCAGCCGGCCAGGGCAGCGGTCGCCTGAGGGGTGAGCTGGACAACCCGACCCTGGCCCCAGGCCACCTCAAGCTGCACGGGCACCTGGCCGTCGGCACTCCAGACGATGTCCCCGAGCTTCAGGGCGCACACCTCGCTGGGACGCAGGCCGACGTCACCCAGCAGCCGCAGGATGGCCCTGTCCCGGACGCCGACCGGAGTCGTCGGGTCGGGCTCAAGCAGCAGCCGCTCGTACTGGGCGGGTGAGATGGTCTCGGGCGGTGGTGCCTGCTGCCGGAAGGCGTGCAAGCTGGCGGCCAGTTCGGGGCGGCCGGCGTGGCGGACAAGTTGGCGCAGGGCGCTGCACTCCAGCCGCAGCGACGCCGGCGATAATCCCCCGCCACCGTGACCGCCGACGCTCGCCCGCCGGGCGATCCAACGGGCCAGGACGTCGCCGCTGAGATCCTCACGGGTGGGAGGCCGGCCGAGCTCGTCGGCCAGCCAGGCGAGGAACCGCTGGTAGATGGCGGCATAGTGCGCTCGGGTCCGGTGGCTTCGGCGCCGGCGGTCCCTCGCACGGCGCTGGATGCCCTGCTCTTGGCTGGCCTGGAGGGCCTGGGTGTCGCGTTGGATGGTTCGGCCGCTGACCCCAAACCGCTTGGCGAGGGCCGCGTTGGTGATCCCGGGTTCGTCCCGCCAGGCTTGGGCGATGGCGTCTCGGCGTTCGGCGGGGCTGGCTGGACGGTTGGATCGGACGAGGCCAGGCATGCCACCAGGAACACCGTCTCGGTCGGCAAGCGCGGCCGCGGCGGCCGCGGCGAGGGAGTCGCCCGCGGATGCCAGGTGGGCGGTCGACCCCTCCAGCAGCGCCTGTTCGATCACCGACAGTTCGCTGTCGGGAATCGCGGGATGGCGGCTGGGGCCACGGCTTCGCAACGCCTGGTCTCGCGTTCGTGCCCGGACGGCAGCAGGAGGGTCGTGCTGTGCTGCAGGGATCTCGGCGCGACCGGGCTGCGCCTGGTGGCAGGCCACGCATTTGCGTCGGCCCGGTCGGAACTGATCGGCTGCCTTCAGCTGCCCGCAGGTGACGCACACCCGGACCGCAGGGTCGCGCCTTATACCCATTGCCACGCGGTCACCTTCCCCTGCGCTGGCCGCCCACCTCTGGTTATGTGTGGCTCCGCAGTGAGGGCAGCATAGGTCACGTTTGCAAGTGTCCGGCTGACGAGCTCAGCCGGCGAGGAGGCGCGGACGTTGTCGGCCTCGGGCACCTCTGCTGTTTCAGGATGTCGAACGCCGCCACGGGCGGCGGGGTCATCGAGGGTCTCCAATAGCATCCGGGCGTAGGTGCTGGCGCAGCCGACTGCCAGGTGCGTGTGACGGGGGAACAGGACCGTGACCTGGGTGCGGCCGTGATCCCCGCAGGAATCGCTCTGCTGTTGGTGCTGGCAAGGGCGACGCGGGTTCCGGTTACCCCGGGCGGTCACCAGACGTGGTTACGGCCGGGGCGGTGTCAGGTCCGGTCGGTGAGACAGAGAGCTCCCCGTACAACTCCGGACGGCGGGCTCCCAGCAGGCCGGGCAGCGACCGGAATGGCTCGGGTTGGACCGTGGAGTCCTCGGTGGCGCGGAGCCACCGCGACCGCTGCAGGTCAAGCTGGGCGACGAGCACACCCTCGCTGGCCAACACGGCCACGTCGTCTTCGGGGCCGGCGACCATGGAAAGCCCGGGCTCCTCGCCGAACAGTCCCTGAGAGAGCGCGAGATAACACTGGTTCTCGATGGCGCGGGCCCGGGCGACGGCCTGCCAGTTGCGAGCCAGCGGCCGAAGGCGCCACCGGCCGGGGCGAGCAGCAGCTCCGCGCCGCGGACCGCTAGCACGCGGGCGACCTCGGGCAGCCACAACTCCGAGCCGACCAACAGGCCGACGCGAACTCCGCCAACCTCGACGAGGTCGGCAAGCGCCGGCCCCGGCGCGACCGCGGTCCCCGACAGGACCTGGTCGACGTCGCCGGTCGCCGGGTGGGCGCGGACGTAGCGGCCGAGCTGGCGGCCGTCACCGCCGATGACGTACACCACCAAGTGGAACTGACCGTCCGCGTCAGCCTTGACCCGACTCCACCAAACCGCGCACCCAGTCGCCCCGGCGGCTGCGGCGACCGGCACCGCCGGTCGTGGTCCTCACCGACGCGCAGCGGCCCGGGATAGCCCTCCGGGAACAGCAGCAGCTCGGCACCCCGACGGGCGGCCTCATGCACGGCAGCGACCGCCCGGTGGACCTGGTCGGCGGCGTGCGGCGGGCTGATCACTCGCGGCTGCGCGACCGCAACGACCAGGGTTGATCTCGCTCCCGGTTGATCTTCGGGGGCGCCCGCCCCGTCGGGGCCGCGCTCGGTCACCCGCAGATAGCGCCGGTTCACGGGGCTGGGCTGCCGAGGCTGCCAGTAGGATCGCTCGGCGTGTGACCATGACCACAGCCGTTCGGTTCCCGCGGTCGGCCAGGAAGTGGGGAAGTCGGGATCTGTCCGGTAGAGCTCCCAAATCCGCTGCCGGCTCATCGACCGGGCGTAGGCGCAGGCCACCACGCGTCGGGCGTGCTCGGTGGCGTTCACGAGGTCCGGCCCCAACGTCCCGCGGCCCCGTCGGGTCTCCTCCGGGGTGGCTGGCCAGATCACCCACCCGGGCGGTGAGTACATCCTCGCCTGCCAGTAGGGCTCCGCCTCGGCCAGGACCACAACAGCTCCTGTCCCTCACTGGCGGTCAGGGTCTGGGGGAAGGCGGGATCATGTCTCGCCATCCGCTGCACCATGATCCGGCTCATGGTCTGCGCGGTACCCGCGGGCGACCACGCGTCGCGCCATCTCGTCTCCGTCCACCACGTCCGGGTGGGCTTCGGAGCCGAGATACTGGCGGGCCTGGCTGGGATCCGCGGTGGGGTCCAGGTAGCAGCGCCACTGGGACAGCGAGTAGACCGTCTCGGAGCCGGTGCTTGGCCCTGGCTTGGGAGCGTTCGGGTTGATTCCCACCAGCCGAAGGACCATCTTGCGGGTCATATGGGGGCGGTAATCGTTGGCGACGATCCAACGGGCCGGCCCGGTCGCGTTCACCAGGTC
>JASLBL010000695.1 GCA_030146615.1 Actinomycetes bacterium | reverse complement strand
CTTCACCGAGGACAACGGGATGCTCACCCCGAGCCTGAAGCTCAAGCGCGCCGTCGTTCTGAAGGAGTTCGACGCCGAGGTGGAGGGGCTCTACACCCGCTGACCCCCGCTCGACCGGCCTGGGCCCCGTCCCCGCCTCGGGGGGCGGGGCTCAACCGCGGACGGGTTCGAGCACCTCGTCAAAGCCGGCGGCGATCGTCGTCCAGGACCAGCGCTCCTCCACCCACGCCCGCCCGGCCGCGCCCATCGCGCGCGCCTGCGCCGGGTCGACCAGCAGCCGGGCCACGGCGTCGCCGACCGGCCCGGGCCGGCGCCCGTCGACCACCGTGCCGGTCTCCCCCTCGACGACCGTCTCGGGGGCGCCGCCCGAGCGCCCGGCCACCACCGGCAGCCCGGTCGCGGCCGCCTCCAGGAACACCACCCCGAGGGCCTCCAGGTCCAGCCCCAGCCAGCGGGTCCGGCAGGGCATGGCGAACACGTCCCCGGCGGCGTAGTGGGCCGGCAGCTCCTCCCAGGCGACCTCGCCGGCCAGGTGGATGCGGCCGGCGGCCGGGCTGGCCTCGGCCAGCCGGCGCAGCCGTTTGGCGTAGGGCCCGCCGCCGACCAGCAGCAGCCGGGCCGCCGGGACCCGGGCCACCACCTCCGGCCAGGCCTGGATCAGCCGGTCCTGGCCCTTGCGGGGCACCAGCCGGGAGATGCACACGCACACCGGGTCCGACCCCAGCCCGTGGCGCTCGCGCACCGGCCGCCCGTCGACCCCCGGATGATACGCGCCGGCGTCGACCCCGGCCGGGAGGAGCTCGACCGGGCAGCGGCCGCGCACCGCCCGCCGCACCCGGGCCGCCGACCAGTGGCTGACGGCGGTGAGCAGGCGCAGCTCGGCGGCCACCCGGACCAGCAGCCGGCTCGCCAGCGGGACCCGCCCCACGGCGACCTCGACCCCGTGGGTGAAGCCGATGCCGGGCACCCCGGTGGCCCGGGTCAGCCGGCCGGCCAGCAGCCCGAGCGGGAAGGCGGCCCCGAAGCAGATCAGGTCGGGCCGGACCTCCCTGGCCAGGGCGACCGTCCGGCGCAGGACGTCGGGGGTCGGCAGCATCGTCCGCCCCGGGTGGCGGACGACCCGGAACGGCTGGGCGGCGTCGAAGGCTTCGGCGCCCGGCCAGGCAGGCGCGTACACCACCACCCGGTCGGGTGGCAGCCGGCGCACGAGGTTGTGGCAGTACTGCTGGATTCCCCCGGACCGGGGCGGGAAGTCGTTGGTGACGAGCAGCAGGTTCACGGCCCGGGCATTCTAGTGGCTAGTGGCGCTCGGCCCAGAGCCGGGCCTGGGCGATCCTGGCCATGGTGCTCGGGTGGCTGGCGAACAGCAGCATCAGCAGCCGGTTGGGCCGCAGGTCGGCCCGGTTCTCCAGGGCCAGGCGCCGCTCGACGGCGACCGCGGTCGCCGGGTCGCGGGTCACCTCCAGCGACACCCAGTCGGCCCTGGCCTCGGCCCAGCGGCTGATGGCGCTGGCCACCGGGGCCGCCACCAGCCCGCCAAGGCTGGCCAGGAGCAGCAGGCCGGGCGCGACCAGCGGGTCGCCCAGCCCGGTCACCCCGAGCGCCCGCTGGACCGACCCGAGGTCGAACAGGGCGATGGCGGCCAGCACCGACACCGCGGCCAGGGCGGCCGCCCCGATGGTCCCCCAGAGCACGTCGCGGTGGCGGACGTGGGCCAGCTCGTGGGCGACGACCAGGGCGACCTCGTCGGCCCCGCTGCCCGTCCCGTCGGGTGCGCCGGAGCCGGCCGCGGCCAGCAGGGTGTCGTAGACGACCACCCGGCGGGTCCGCCCGAGGCCCGAGACATAGGCGTTGACCCTGGTCGTGCGGCGGCTGGCGTCGGCCACAAGCACGTCGCCGACCGGCACCCGCATGGTCGCGGCCAGCTCCAGCAGCCGGGCCCGCAGCGGGCCCGGCTCGAGCGGGTCGAACCGGTTGAACAGGGGCTCGATGAGCACCGGCCCGGCGAGGGCGAGGGCGAGGACCAGCAGGACGGCCGCGGCCGCGGCCACCAGCGACCAGCCGGGCGGCTGCCAGCGGGCCCCGAGGACCAGGGCCGTGATGGGCAGGACGGTCAGGACCAGGCCGACCGCCCGGCCCTTGGCCCAGTCCCGCAGGAAGCCGTCGAGGCCCTGGGTGGCCAGTCCGGCCCGGGTGTCCTGGCGGAAGGCCCGCACCGAGAACGGCAGGCCGACCGCGGCCCGAACGACCAGCACGGCCACGGTGGCCAGCATGACCCGTCCCGGCACCCACCCCCCGGCCAGCCCGGCCGCCCCCCTGACCACGGCCCGGCCGGGGCCGGTCAGGGCGAGGGCGGCCAGCACCAGCAGGTCGGTGCCGTAGCCGGCCAGCCCCCACCGCTGGCGGGGCTTGGCGTAGTCGACGCAGGCCCGCACCTCCTCCTCGGTGAAGGCCTCCAGCGGGTCGGCCGCCGCCGGCCGGGGCACGGCGATCAAGACCGGTCGAGCTGGTCGCGGACCCAGGCGGCCCAGCGGGCCTCGGCGGTGCGGCGGGGGATGCCGAGGACGTCCCTGAAGCCCCGGTCCAGCTCGAGCGAGGTCGTCCTGTCGGAGCCGCGGAACTTCAGGTAGAGGGCCTGGAGCTTGCCGGCGCCGAAGGTGTTGGCCACCCACAGGCAGAACGCCGAGCCCTCGTCGTAGGCGACGGCCGCGTCAGGGCCCCGGAACTCACGGTCCTCTGGCAGCTCCTCGTCGAAACGGCCGCTGTTGACCGCCTGGTAGAGGGCCGGGCGGGTGGCGGCGAGCGGGAGGCCGAGCGGCTTGAGGGCGGCCCAGTCGGCGAACCCCTCGACCAGCAGCAGGGGCACGGCGTCGCCGAGGGTGCGGGTGGCGACATGGGTCATCTCGTGGGTGACCAGGATCTGGAGGTTGAGGTCGTTGTAGCCGGCCACGTTGGTGGTGTTGACCACGATCCGGTTGCCGAGCACCTTCTCGGCCTCGGTCGACCCCGACTCGACCGACGAGGAGGCGACGGCGGCCACCCGGGACAGGTCGCGGGCGCCGACCAGCCGCTCGGCCTCGTTCTGGTTGCGGGGGACGAGGATCACCGCCTTGCGCTCCCAGCGGCCGGTCCAGGCGGCGCCGATCTGGCCGTAGGCGCGGTCGGCGACCTGCAGCAGCCGCCGGGCCAGGTCCTCGTGGCCGGGGTGGTGGACGATCAGAGTACGGGCGCTGCGGGCGGTCCGCACCTGGCCGCTACTCCACATCTCGACGTCGTCGCGGCGGCGCATGGAGCTGTCGCCGGGGCCGGCGATGCGCCAGCCGGAGCCGGTCAGGACGAACGTGAACGACTCGCGGGCCAGCACCGGGCTGGTGTCCTGGCCGCGGAACTTGTACCTGACCTGGACCGGGGCCTGCTGCACCTCATCGGCCCGGTAGTGCCGCCGCAGCCTCGCCCTCGAGCGCAGGTCGCGCGGGTCGAGGCGGTAGGCGAAGGCCGAGAACGGGGCCGTGCGCATGCGGCCGAACAGGGTCGCCTGCTGCTTGTAGTAGGTGGCCTGGCGCTTGTCGACGGTGGCCAGGAAGGCCGCCCGGTCGTCGTCGGTGACGGCCCTGGCCCGCTTGGCCAGCAGCTTGGGGAGGTCGGTGGCCGGGTCGGGCGGGAGCTTGGCCGTGGCCCCCTGCCCGGCCGCCCGCTGGACCGGCGCGCCCTGGTCGCCGGCGCGCACCACCAGGGCGGCCGCGACCAGGGCGAGCACCAGCAGCCCGGCCACGGCAGCCACGATCCAGCCGGCCCGGCGCCTGGGTGGGGGCGGCGGGGCCGGTGGCGGGATGGGCGTGCCCCAGGTCGGCGGC
>JASLBL010000658.1 GCA_030146615.1 Actinomycetes bacterium | reverse complement strand
GTCCAGGGTCCCGCCGAGCAGTCGGGCCCGCTCCCGCATCCCGACGATGCCGTGCCCTCGCGTCCCGGCGTCGTCGAGGTCGGGTCCGGGCAGGACGACGGCGCCGCGGCCGTCGTCGAGCACCTCGATGACGATCCCGCTGCGATCGGTGCCGAGCCGCACCTCGGTGCGGGCGCCGGGGCCGGCGTGCTTGAGCACGTTGGTGAGCGCCTCCTGGACGATGCGGTAGGCGAACAGGTCCACCCGGGCCGGGAGCCCGGCCGCCACCCCGTCGGTGGCCAGGGAGACGTCGAGCCCCGCCCCGCGGGTCTGCTCGACCAGCCGGGGGAGGTCGGCCAGGCCGGGCTGGGGGCCGAGGCCGTCCAGGTCGGTCTCCGGCCGCAGCACCCCGAGCAGGTGGCGCAGCTCGTCCAGAGCCTGACGCCCAGCCTCCTCGACCGCGCCCATCGCCCGCAGGGCGCCCTCGGGGTCCTCGGCGGCCACGGCCTTGGCCGCGCCCGCCTGCACCGTCATGAGGCTCACCCGGTGGGCGACCACGTCGTGGAGCTCCCGGGCGATGCGGGTCCGCTCCTCGATCACGATCCGGCGGGCCTCGGCGGCCTGCTCCCGCCGCAACTGGGCGGCGCGCTGCTGGCGGAGCCGCACGCGGCGCCCGACGTACCAGGCCACGAACATGACCACGGCACCGAAGACGATCTCCCCCCACGGGACCGGGTCGGTGAGGCCGTCGAGGATGACCACGACGATGGCCGCGTCCACACCCAGGTGGGCCCAGCGGTCGTTGGGGGCGTACCGCCCGGCGCTGTAGAGGGCGATGATCGCGACCCCGCCGAGGTCGGCGTAGCCGCTGCCGAGGGTCACGGCCCAGGCGGCCAGGGCCACGCCGAGCACGGCCAGGGGGGCGTGCCGGCGCCAGTACAGGGCCGCGCTGGCCACGGCGAAGACCACCAGGGCCGGGATCGGGACGTCGGCGGCGGAGCGGACGACGATCGAGTCGCCGGGCCCGTCGACCAGGAGCACCGTCGCCAGGAAGACGGCCACGGCCAGGGCCGCGTCCGCGGCGCGGGGCCAGCGGGTGAAGGGGCCCTGGAACCGTCGGGGCTGGTCAGCGGGCATCGACTCACCATAAGTCAGGCTGGGCGCGCGGTCATCCATCTCAGGGCGGATCGGGTCTCCGCCGCCCGGCGGGGGGACCACCCGCCGGCGGCCGGGCGCGACCCGTCTGGCGGGGGAGCGCCAACCCGCCCGGGGGCGGGCGACCGTGCCGGCCCTGGGCGGCAGGGTTGGGACAGGGCGCCACCGCCGGCGCATCCGTCGTCCTGACCGGACCTCCGAAGGGAGCACGTCATGCATCGCGTCACCCGTCGCATCGGCGACGCCAGCGCCCGCCGGCCGTGGGCCACGATCGGGGTCTGGGCGGTCGTCGCCGCCATCGTCCTGGGGCTGGCCGGCACCGCCGGCGGCTCGTTCGCCGACGACTTCGCCGCCCCCGGCAGCCAGAGCGAGCAGGCGATGGTGCTGCTCGAGGAGCGCTTCCCCGAGGCGGCCGGCGGCAGCGCCATGGCGGTGTTCGCGGCCCCGGCGGGGGAGCGGCTGGAGAGTCACCGGCCCGCCGTCGACGCCGCCCTCGCCCGGATCGCCGGCGTGGAGCACGTGGCCACCGTGGCCGACCCGTTCGCCGCCGGCACGGTGTCGCCCGACGGGCGCATCGGCTTCGCCGAGATCGCCTTCGACCGGCCCGCGACCGAGCTCGGCCCGGCGCCGATAACCGCCCTCGCCGACGCGATGGCGCCGGCACGGGCGGCCGGGGTCGCGGCCGAGCTCGGCGGCGACGCGGCGTTCATCAACGCCGAGACCGAGACGTCGGGCGCCGAGGCCGCCGGCCTGCTGGCCGCCCTGGCCGTGCTCGTGGTCGCGTTCGGGACGATCCTGGCCGCGCTGGTCCCGATCACGCTCACCCTGGTGGCGGTGGCCGTCGGCCTGGGCGGGATCACGCTGCTGGCCAACGCCATGGACGTCTCCAGCGCCGCCCCGACCATCGGGGCGATGATCGGGCTGGGGGTCGGCATCGACTACGCCCTGGTCGTCATGGCCCGCTACCGCGAGCACCGCGCCGCCGGCCAGGACAACCCGACCGCGCTGTCCAACGCCATGGGATCGGCCGGTGCGGCCGTCCTGCTGGCCGGCGGCACGGTGGTGGTGGCGATGGCCGCCCTGGTGCTGACCGGCCTGGGCTTCCTGGCCTCGATCGGGCTCAGCACCTCGCTGGTCGTGCTGTTCGCCGTGGCCACCGCCCTCACGCTCCTGCCGGCCCTGCTGTCGCTGCTCGGCAACCGGGTGGACGCGGGACGGCTGATCGGCCGGCGGCGCCCCACCCGGCGCGCCCAGGACACGGCCTGGTGGCGCTTTGCCCACCGCGTGTCCGGCCGGCCCTGGCCGTACCTGGTCGCCGCCGCGGCGGTGCTGCTGGCGCTGGCCGCCCCCGCGCTGGGGATGAAGACGGGCTGGCCCGACGCCGGCGACGACTCGACCAGCACCACCCACCGCCGCGCCTACGACCTGCTGGCCGACGGCTTCGGCCCCGGCTTCAACGCCCCGTTGCTGCTCGTCGCCGACCTGCGCCGCCCCGGCGTGGACGCCAAGACCGTCCCGGCGCTGGCCGAGCGCGTCGCCGCCGACCCCGGCATCGCGGTGGTCGGCCAGCCCCGGACCTCCCCGGCCGGGGACACGGTCGTGCTGCCCACCATCCCCACCACCGCGCCGGCCGACCCCGAGACCTCGGCGACCCTGGGGCGCGTCCGCGACCTCGCCCCCGCCAACGTCGCCGTGTCCGGCCTGACCGCCATGACCGACGACCTCACCAACCAGCTGTCCGACACCCTGCCGATCTTCGTCGGCGCCATCCTGACCGCCTCGTTCCTGCTCCTGATGGTCGTGTTCCGCTCGGTCGCGGTGCCGCTCAAGGCGGCCGTCATGAACCTGCTGTCGATCGGCGGGGCCTACGGCGTCGTGGTCGCCGTCTTCCAGTGGGGCTGGCTCGCGGACCTGTTCGACCTGGAGCGGACGTACCTGATCGCCTCACCCATGCCGGCCATCTTCTTCGCGGTGCTGTTCGGCCTGTCCATGGACTACGAGGTGTTCCTGCTCTCGCGCATCCGCGAGGAGTACGACGCCACCGGCGACAACGTCGAGTCGGTGGCCCGGGGCACGGCGGCCACCGGCCGCGTGATCACCTCGGCCGCGCTGATCATGACGGTGGTGTTCGCGAGCTTCATCGCCAACCCCTCGCCCCTGGTCAAGATGCTGGGCCTGGGGCTGTCGACCGCGATCGTGCTCGACGCCACCATCGTCCGAATGGTGTTGGTGCCCGCGACCATGGCTCTGCTGGGCCGGGCCAACTGGTGGCTGCCCCGCTGGCTCGACCGCCGGCTACCGCTGCTCGTCGCCGACGACGGACGCGGCGATCCTACGGACGCGGTCGGGGTCGGCGATGGCGTCGATCTCGACGATCCTGCCCTCGGTGACGGTGAACCCCAGAACGGCGAAGGGCCGTCCGCCGACGGTGACGACCACGCCGGCCGCCCCGTTCACCAGCGCGGGGTGCAGCTGGGCATTCGGTAGGGCGCCGATGACCGCCTGCCGGGCGACGGCCGCCGCCCCCCGGGTCACCCTGGGGGCGGCGGTGCGCCGCTCGCCGAAGTCGGACCGCAGCACGACGTCGGGGTGTAGCACGGCGACCAGGGCGTCGAAGTCGCCGCCCCGGGCGGCCGCGAAGAAGGCGTCGACCACGTCCCGCTGGCGAGCGAGGTCGGGGTCGGGCGCCGGGATCCCGGTGCCCTTGACCCGTCGCCGGGCCCGGCTGGCAAGTTGCCGGGCGGCCGCCGGGGTCCGGCCGACCATGGGGGCGATCTCCTCGAAGGGCAGCTCGAACATGTCGTGGAGCACGAACGCGAGCCGCTCCGCCGGCGACAGGGTGTCGAGCACGACCAGGAGGGCGAGGCCGACCGAGTCGGCCAGCAGCGCCTCCTCCTCCGGCTGGAGCGCCCCCTCGGGGCTGATGACGGGGTCGGGGAGGCGGACGCCGAGGGACTCCTCCCGCCGGACGCTGCGCGACCGCAGCATGTTCAGGCACACGCGGGCGACGATCGTGGTCAGCCAGCCGCCGAGGTTCTCGACCTCGCCCGTCCCGGCCCGGCTGAGGCGCAGCCAGGTGTCCTGGACGGCGTCGTCGGCCTCGCTGAGCGAGCCCAGCATCCGGTAGGCCACCGCCCGCAGATGGGGCCGATGCTCCTCGAAGCGGTCGGCCAGCCACTCGTTGTCGTCCATCGGTCACATCCTCTCGCGGCCAGGTGTCATACCAGGTGACCCCCGACACACAACGGATGTGACAAGAGGAGGAAGATCGATGCGGTCACCCATCCTGGTCAGCGGCGGCACCGGCACCCTTGGGCGGCTCGTCGTCCCGCGGCTGCGGGACGCTGGCCGCGACGTGCGAGTGCTCAGCCGAGCCAGCGGCGAGGGCGGGCCCGGTGTCGAGCTCGTGACCGGCGACCTGGCGACCGGCGAGGGAATCGACGCCGCGGTCCAGGGAGCCGAGGTCATCGTGCACTGCGCCGGCAGCACCAAGGGCGACGAGGACAAGGCCGGGCACCTGGTCCGGGCCGCGTCCCGGGCCGGGACCCGGCACCTGGTCTTCATCTCGGTCGTCGGGACCGACCGGATCCCGGTCGTCAGCGGCATCGACCGCGCGATGTTCGGCTACTTCGCGTCCAAGCTCGCCGCCGAGCGGGCCGTGGCCGGCTCCGGCCTGCCCTGGACGACCCTGCGCGCCACCCAGTTCCACGACCTGACCCTGACGACCGTGCGGCAGATGGCCAAGCTGCCGGTGATCCCGGTCCCGTCCGGCTGGCGGTTCCAGCCGGTCGACACCGGGGAGGTGGCGGACCGGCTGGTGGAGCTCGCCCTCGGCGCCCCGGCCGGCCTGGTGCCCGACCTCGGCGGCCCGCGGGTGTACGAGATGGCCGAGCTGGTCCGCAGCTACCTGCGGGCCCGTGGCAAGCACCGCCCGATCCTCCCGGTCCGGGTCACCGGCAAGGCCGCCCGCGCCTTCCGCTCCGGCGCCAACCTGACCCCGGACCGGGCCGTCGGCCACCGAACCTGGGAGGACTTCCTGGCCGACCACACGACCTCCCCGACCGGCCCCAGCGCCGCCCACGTCTAGCCCGGACCTTTCAGTAGCGGGTTGGGCTTGGTCCGCGAAAAGGCCCTCCTGGCAAGGGATGCTGCGGTTCTCGACGCCATAGCAGTCCGACCAGGAGGGCACTTTCGAAGTGAAGAAGAACTATCACGCCCGGCCGC
>JASLBL010000647.1 GCA_030146615.1 Actinomycetes bacterium | reverse complement strand
CCCCTCCGCGCCCCGGCGTCGGCCACGGTCACCGACCCGGCCGCGCTCGGGCCCGCGCTGCGGCTGACGATGGTGGCGGGCCGGCTCCGCGACCTCGGCCGCGGCGTGTTCGTCAGCGCCGACCTGGCCCGGCGGTACGGGGTGTCGGTGGGCGACCGGCTCACCCTCGGCTGGCCGAGGGGCGGCGAGCGGGAGCTCACGATCACCGGCGTGTACCAGCCATCCAGCCTCGTCTCGGGCGTGCTGGTACCTGAGCCGGTGGCGCTGCCCCGGCTGGAGGAGCCCGACGCCTACACCGCGTTCGTGGCCCTCGCTCCCGGCGCGGACGCGGCCACCGTCCGGGCCGGGCTGGAGCGGGCCGTCGCCGACCGGCCCGACCTCGTGGTCCGGTCGCGGCCGGAGTACCTGGAGGCGGAGCTGCGCAGCGCCAACCTGGTCCTCGGGGTGCTGTACGGGCTGCTGGCCCTCGCGGTCGTCGTCGGCGTCCTTGGCGTGGCCAACACCCTCGCCCTCTCGGTGCTGGAACGCACCCGGGAGATCGGGCTGCTGCGCGCCCTCGGCCTGACCCAGGGACAGCTGCGGGCCGTGGTCCGGACCGAGTCGGCCCTGATCGCCCTGGTCGGCGGCGTGCTCGGCATCGGCGGCGGCTCCCTGCTGGGGGCGATGTTCCAGCGGGCCGCCCTCCGCACCGGGCTGCTCGACGCCGCGGTGCCGGTCGGCCAGCTGGCCCTCGCTCTGGCCGGGCTGGCCCTGGCCGGCGTGCTGGCCGCCGCCTGGCCGGCCAGGCGGGCGGCGAGGACCGACATCCTGACCGCCATCGCCACGGAGCAGCCATGCGGATCCACGCCTCGGGACTGACCAAGGAGTTCGGCGGCCGCAAGGCGGTCGACGGGCTGTCGTTCACCGTCGAGCCGGGGAGGGTCACCGGGTTCGTCGGCCCCAACGGGGCCGGCAAGTCCACCACCCTCCAGCTCATGCTCGGCCTGGTCCGCGGCGGTGGCCGCACGCTGTTCGACGGCCGGCCCTACCAGGACCTGGCGTGCCCGGTACGCGAGGTCGGCGCCGTCCTGGACGCCCGGTCGTTCCACCCCCGGCGTAGCGCCCGCGACCATCTGCGGATGCTGGCCGCCGCCGGGCGCTCGCCCGCCGGGGCGCGTGGCCGGGTGCCGGACCGGCGGGTCGACCAGGTGCTCGATCAGGTCGGCCTGGCCGGGGTCTCCGGCCGGCCGGCCGGCGGGTTCTCTCTCGGGATGGGGCAACGCCTCGGCCTGGCCGCGGCCCTGCTCGGCGAGCCGCGGGCGCTGCTGCTGGACGAGCCGGCCAACGGCCTCGACCCGCATGGGGTCGCCTGGCTGCGGGAGCTGCTCCGCGCCTTCGCCGCCGAGGGCGGGACCGTGCTCGTCTCCAGCCACCTCCTGGCCGAGATGCAGCTGCTCGCCGACCACGTGGTGGTGATCGGCCGGGGCCGGCTGCTCGCCGACGAGCCGCTGGACCGGCTTGTCGGGCGGAGCGTCCGCGAGCAGGTGCTGGTGCGCTCCCCCGACGCCGGGAGGCTGGCCGAGCTGCTGGGCGCCATGGGCGCCGCCGTCGACCGGGTCGGCGACGAGCTCACCGTCTCCGGGGTCGGCGCGGGCGCCGTCGGCGACCTGGCCCACCAGCACCGGCTGCGGCTCCACCAGCTGGCCACCCGGACCGCCTCCCTGGAGGCGGCCTTCCTCGGGCTGACCGGCGGCGACGTCGAGTACGTGGCCGGGAACCGGCCATGACCGCGCTGCTGTCGTACGAGTGGCGCCGGCTGCGCTCGCTGCCGAGCAACCGGGCCCTGCTCGCCGCGGTGGTGGCGTTCGCCCTGCTGGCCGACCTCACCGCCGCCGGCAAGCCGCTCGACGCCGAGGGCGTGGTCTTCCACGTCGTCCAGCGCGACCTGGCGGTCCGCTGGCTGGTGGCGGCGGCCATCGGCGCCCAGGCGTTCGGTCACGAGTTCCGCTACGGCACCATCCGGCCAACGCTGCTCGGGTTCCCCCGGCGAGGCCGGCTGCTCGCCGGCAAGACCGCCGCCGCGGCCCTGGTCGGCACCGCCGGCGCGCTGCTGACCTCGGTGGCCTCGTTCGCCCTGCTGCTCGTCCTGACCAGGTGGGACGGGCGCCTGTTCGCCGACCCGCGGCTGTGGCGGTCGCTGGCCTACGGGGCGGTCACGGCCGGCCTGGTCGCGGCCATGGCGGCCGGACTGGGGGCCCTCACCCGCGGCACCGGGCTGCCGGTCGTGCTGCTGGCCCTGTGGGGCGGCTTCCTCGAGCCGCTGGTCGCGGCCGTCCTCGGCGGCGGCGCCGGGCTCCTGCCGTTCCTGTCCATGCTCCGGCTGGCCGCCTACTCCGGCGACGCCCTCGGCCTGGGGGCGGCTGGCCCGCTGTCGGCGGTGGTCTTCCCGCTGTGTCTGGCGGCCGTCCTGGCCGCGTCCGCCGTGGTGTTCGCCAGACGGGACGCGACCCCCACCTGACCCCGGCCCGGACGGGACCCCGGCCTCCCTGCCCTCGGTTGTCGGCCGGACCAACGTATGCTCCGCCCCATGGCCAACCTGATCTACTCGGTGATCGCCTCGCTCGACGGCTACATCGCGGACGAGGACGGCAACTTCGACTGGGCCGAGCCCGACGAGGAGGTGCACCGCTTCGTCAACGACCTCCAGCGGCCGGTCGGCACCAACCTCATGGGCCGCCGGATGTACGAGGTGATGGTCTACTGGGAGACCGCCCCCACCGACGCCGGCGACGCCGACCACATGCTGGACTTCGCCGGGATCTGGCAGGCGGCCGACAAGGTCGTCTACTCCAGGACGCTGGAGACGACGGCCAGCGCCAGGACCCGGATCGAGCGGGACTTCGAGCCGGAGGCGGTCCGGCGGCTGAAGCAGGAGGCCAGTGCCGACCTCACCGTGGGCGGTCCCCATCTGGCCGCCCAGGCATTCGCTGCCGGGCTGGTCGACGAGTGCCACCTGTTCCTCTCGCCGGTCGTGGTCGGCGGCGGCAACCGGGCCTTCCCCGACGGCCTCCGGCAGCGCCTGGAGCTGCTGGAGGAGCGCCGCTTCGGCAACGGCACGGTCTACCTCCGCTACCGCACCGGGTCCTGACCCCCGCGGTCACCAGCGCCGTCGGCGGGATATTGGCGTTCAGGCGGAACAGGTTGGCCGGGTCGTAGGTGTCCTTGGGCGCCTGCGGGCCGAAGTCGCGCAGGACGCGGAGGATCTCGGGGGCGTCGGCCAGGGGCCAGAAGATCGGCCCGCAGAGCAGGACCGGGCCCGGCGGGTGCAGCCGGTACTCGAAACCGAGCGCAGGTTGTCCACGGTCAGACCGAACTTGCGCATGGTGTGGCCGAGGCCCCCGCCGAGGGTCAGCCCGCCGATCCCGGTGTGGCTCACGATCCCCGACGGGGCGGCCAGCCCGAACCGCTGGGTGGCCCGGTCCAGCTCCCCCAGCAGCACCCCGCCGGCGGCCCGGGCGGTGCGGGCCCAGGAGCCGGATGCGGAGGGTCGCCGGTGTCATGGGGTGTGCCGCCGGGAGGTCAGCGCCGGGGGCGGAGCAGGCAGAACTCGTTGCCCTCGGGGTCGCGCAGGACCTGCCAGTCGCCGCCGTCGTAGACGTCGTCGGCCCGGGTGGCCCCGAGGGCGAGCGCCTGCTCGGTCGCCCCGGCCAGGTCGGTGCTGCGCAGGTCCAGGTGCAGCCGGTTCTTGACCGTCTTGGCCTCCGGGACCCGGAGGAAGTCGATCGCCAGGCCGCCGGGGGCGTGCAGGGTGGCGTCGCCGTCGGCGTCGACCTCGACCGTGCCGCCGAGCAGGCGGCTCCACCAGCGGGCCAGCGCCGGCGGGTCGGCGCAGTCGATGGCCAGGGCGGCGATGCCGGCGATGGCCGGTGCCTGTTCGCTCACGTGCGGTCACCCTCCTCGTGGTCGGCCGCGCTTACGCTACCGTCCCCCGGCAAGTCCGGCTCCTCGGCGCAGACCAGGGCCCACGGCCGGTCGGCGACCCGGGTGAGGACGACCACGGCCCGGCCGTCGCCCCGCAGCCGCAGCCGGGTGGTCAGGTCGGCGACGTCGACCGCCGACCCGCGCTTGCGGACCTCGACGCTGCCGACCCCCCGCTCGCGCAGGACCTGGCGGAGGCGCTTGAGGTTCCAGGGGAGCGAGGCCTCGACCCGTAGCGACCGCCCGAACGGACTGCGCAGCGGCTCGTCCGCGGACAGGAAGGCGATCCGCGGGTCCAGCTTCCACGCTCCCAGGTCGCGCCCCAGCTCCTCGACCAGCCCGGCCCGGGTCACGGCCGGGCTCGGGTCGAGCAGGTAGGCGCCCGGCGGCGCGCACGGCAGCGCCGGGCCGGGGCCGGCCTCCAGGGTGTGGGGGCCGGGGAGGACGGTGGCTCGGCGGGTCGTGGTGGCCAGTGACGGCGACCACAGGACGGCCTCCTTGAGCTCCCGCCGGTCGGCCAGCAGCTCCGCCTCCCAGCCGACCGGGACCAGGCCGAGCGGGAGCCCGGGGGCGGCCTTGACCCCGACCCCGGCGACCTGTTCGGCCAGGCCGAGGCACCAGGCAAGCGGCGGCCGGCTCTCCCCCGCTGGCAGGCGCCGGCCACCCTCCCGCCGTGCCGGGTCCACGAACACCGCCAGCGAGGGCGGCAGGTTGAGGGTCTGGACGTCGGCGCAGGCGATCGCCACCTCGCCGGCGCCGTACAGGCGGGCGTTCTCCCTGGCCATCCGGAGATGGACCGGGTCGAGATCCACGCCTAGGGCGACCCGCCCGGGAGCCAGGGAACACAGGTCGCCCCCGATCCCGCAGCACAGGTCGGCCACCACGCCGAAGGTGGCGTACCGCCCCGCCCGGTGCCTGGCCAGCGCCTCCCCCGACGCCTGCTCCAGCCCGTCGCGGGTGAACCACATCCCTGCCGCCTTGGAGAACTTGGCCGCCCCCCGGACCCGCAGCTCGTGCTGGGCCAGCGCCGCCGCCGCCAGCTCGGCCGGGAACCGCGCCCGCAGCCGGGTCCCGACCGCCAGTGCCTCCCCGGGTTCGAGCGGCCCCTCGGGGAGGAGCTCCAGCAGCTCCAGCCCCTCGGCCGACAGCAGCCGGTCGAGGGCGGCCTCTCGGTCAGGCGACGGGGCCACCCACTTCGTCCGGGGCGAGCTCGAGGGGGCGGCCGTCGACCAGGCGGACGACCCGGTCGCAGAGCTCGACGACCTCGGGGTCGTGGGTGGCGACGACGACGGCGGCGCCGCGGTCGGCGGCGTCGCGGAGGAGGCCGACGGCGCGGTCGCGGTTCTCCTCGTCGAGCTCGGCGGTGGGCTCGTCGACCAGCAGGACGGCCGGCTCGACGGCCAGGGCCCGGGCCAGGGCGACCCGCTGGCGTTCGCCGCCCGAGAGCTGGTCGGTGCGCTGGTCGGCCCGGTCGCCCAGCCCGAGGAGGCCCAGCCAGCGCGTGGCTGCGGCGGCCGCGGCCGCCGGGTCGCGCCGGGCCACGCGGAACGGCAGCTCGACGTTCTCCCTGGCCGTGAGCAGCGACAGCAGCCCGTAGCCCTGGAACACGAGCGCGACCCGGTCACGGCGCAGGGCCTGACGGCCGGCCTGTCCGAGCCTGGCCAGGTCCTCGCCGTCGAGCCGGACGACCCCGGCGTCGGGAGGCTCCAGCCCGGCCAGCAGCAGCAGGGTGGTCGACTTGCCCGACCCCGACGGCCCGACCAGCCCGACGACCTGGCCGCCGTGGACCTCCAGCGACACCCCGTCGACCACGTTGCGGCCGCCACGCCTGGCCACCAGCCGGTCGGCCGCCAGGCTGGTCACGAGCCGGCCTCCTGGGGTGGGCCGGCGCCGTCGGTGGGTTTGAGCACCACCTGGTCGCCCTCGACCTCGACCACGACCCTGGCCCCGGGCGGGAGCACGTCCAGGGCGTGGGCCGGGAGGTGGAGCGACCCGGTGGGCCCGACGACCGCGTACTCGGCCCCGCCACGGCCCTCGGCGCTGACCCGGCCGTCGCGGATGGTCACGGTGCGGTCCATGGCCGCGGCCACCTCGGCGTCGTGGGTGACCACGACCACGGTGGTGCCGAGGTCGTCGCGGGCCTCCTTGAGCAGCTCGACGACCCGGCGCACGTTGGCCCGGTCGAGCTGACTGGTCGGCTCGTCGGCCAGCAGCAGGGGCGGGTTGTTGGCCAGGGCGACGGCCACGGCCAGGCGCTGCTGCTCGCCGCCGGACAGGGCCCGGATCGGCTTGCTCCGCTGGGGGCCCAGGTCGACCGCGTCCAGCAGCACC
>JASLBL010000575.1 GCA_030146615.1 Actinomycetes bacterium | reverse complement strand
CACCGTCGTCTGCGTCGGTGCTGTCGCGACGAGGTCAGTCACTCTTGCAGCTGCCAAAGAACCCGCGTGGTGCGTCGGGGTTTCGCGATGCCCTCTTCGGGTAGCGCCGGGCTGCGCGGTTGAGGTCGTGCGGGCCGAGGGGAGGTCAACATGAAGCTTCGGGTAGCGCTTCTCGCGCTGGTGCTCGCCGGCACGCTCGGTGTTGCAGGGCCAGCCGCCGCGGCGCCACCGGTCGGCGGGTCGTTCACGACGACGCTCACCGTGGATCCGACGCTGATTGACAGCACCACCGTGAGCGGCTCGGTCACGGCCAACGTCACCCAGTTCAGGCTCAACCAGCAGGGCCATCTCGTCGCGGTGGCCACGCTCTCCGGGACCCTGACCGCGACCCACCCCGTGCTAGGCACGGCCACCTTTGACATCAGCGGCAGCCGCGTTGTGCTCAACGCGCAGATCACCGCTGACTGCTCGGGGCACCTGCACATCGACTTCACGGGCGTGCTGCAGCTCGACGCCACGGTGACGCTGACCACCACTACGGGTGACGTGACGACCAAGACCTTGCGCGGGACGCTGCCGTTGCGCCGCGGCTCCCTTGACTTCACGGCGCAGGATCCCGCTCAGCGGGCGCTGATCTGCAACATTTCGAAGCTCCTCAGCAGCCGCGCGTCAGGGCAAGCGCTGGTGGACAAGCTCAACACGCTCCTAAGGCGCATCTAATCGGCGGCTCTGAGGGCGGCACTCAGGTCGTCTGCTCATCGCGGATCGCCGCGCTGCTCGTCGGCTGCCCTCGGCAGCCACAGCAGGGGCCGCAGCGTGGGCTCGCCGAGCTTCAGGACTAGCGTCATCGGGTCGCTGATGCTGAACGTCCTGCTGCTTCGCACCTCGCTGTCCAAGGGTTACGTGCAGAACTTCCGGAAGGTCGCTTAGGCGTCACATCTGGAAGGCTGCGCATGGACTGCTCCGTCCTGCTGCTCGCCACCATCGAGCAGCAGCCCCATGTCGAGCTGGTCGAGTTTGGGAGACCCCGGAGGGCCGTCGCGACTGGCGTGTCCCGGTGATGGCCGCTGAGGAGGCCATCCGGGCGGCGTGCTCCAGGTGACGCGCGCTCGGTCGCCGTGGACCCTACCGCTGGCAGCGGAGCCTGGAAGTGCTCTACGCCGAGCCATCCCCCGTTCATGAGTTCGTCCAGAAGGCTGCCAGGATGGTCCGGCCACCGTCCGCATGTACCAGCTGGTGGTGGGTGGCGAGCTGACCCATGACGGGGATCCGGCCGCGGCCCGCCATGTCGCCACCGCCATGTTGTGCGGAGACTCCTGGGGCGCCCGGCTGGCCAAGGAGCACAAGGACAGCCGCCGCACCGTGACCGTGCAACTTCCCGGCCCTCATTGATCGAACTCGGGTTGCTGTAGTCGAGCGCCGCCTTAACCGGAGAGAGCAGACGAGCTCCAAGCCTTCTCCTCGGCCGCCTGGCAAGCATGGATGAAGGCCCGTGGAGAGGCCCCACGGCGGCCCAGGAGGGGCCGTGGCGTGCTGGCCGATATCGCGGGCCTGTCCGGGCCGTGGGGCTCGTGGCCGCCGTGGTGAGCTTTGTGTGGGCTCTGGCCCTCTGGGTGGTTTCCCTGGGGCCTCTGGGGGCCATCGTGGGGCTTGTCTGGGTTCCTGACCTCGCGTTGCCCTTCGTGGTCAGAGCCCGGCTTGGAGAGTGGCCGTGGCTGGATCATCGTCTCCGTGGCCGCCTTCGTGCTGTACGCGGCCGGCCGCCTCATGGATGAAGGGGAAGGGGCCTGGGTGACTGTCCGGACCTACACGGAGGCGGAGGTGGAGGAGCTCCTCCGCCGCCAGGTCCGCCGCTTCTCATGGTGGCTTCTGGGCTCTGTGACCGTGGCTTGCCTCCTGGTCGCCACCGTGGCCGCCTTGACCGCCCGAGCGGCCTCTGCGGGTAGTTCAAGGGAGGCCAGCCGGCCAGCGGCGGAGAGCCGGCCAGCCACCCGCCACAAGATGATCATGGAGAGAATGGTGGGGCCTCACGTTCTAGCCTGAAGACATGCGTACACACGGGACGG
This sequence comes from Actinomycetes bacterium, assembly GCA_030146615.1. Classification (GTDB taxonomy): domain Bacteria; phylum Actinomycetota; class CALGFH01; order CALGFH01; family CALGFH01; genus CALGFH01. The sequence goes on along the minus strand of JASLBL010000575.1, from coordinate 2,730 downwards.
CCTTGGAGGACCGCGAACACCTCCGAGGCCGTCTCTTTGCGTGTACACAAAGCCTCTTGGAATTACGCTGGCTCTGTCACTCCTGACCGCTAGGGTTTGGCCATGACCGAGTGGCGGCCCGTGGTGGGCTATGAAGGGCTCTACGAAGTCTCAGACCAAGGCCAGGTCCGCCGGGTGGCCCCTGGGATGGGGACACGGCCCGGCCGCGTGCTCCGGGCTCGGAAAGACAAGGGCGGATATCTGAGCACGCTACGACCGGGGTCGTAGCCCGGACCAGGCCGGGCGTGGTCCAGCTCGGTCTCCGGGACCGATGGTCACCCATGGCGAGTGCACTGATAGGAGCACACTCGACCACCGGCCTACCGAGGAACGCCAGGGCCGCAGACTGTACTACCTGCGAGTAAGCGAACGGCCCCGACCGGGGGGGGCCACACCGAGGCCGTTCGCGCCTTCATGCTCTGTGTACTACTAAACGTAGTACTACACCCAGTACTAGTGTCCTGAGTTGTTGATTCGTTGAGTAATCGTGGTAGGTTCCCGTGCATGGCTGAGCGTGGGAGACCAAAGCCGCCGCTGGTGCTGACCGACGAGGAGCGCCAGACGCTGGAGCGCTGGTCGCGTCGGGCGACGACCGCGCAGGCGCTGGCGTTGCGCTGCAAGATCGTGCTGGCCTGCGCGGACGGTGCGACCAACAAGGCAGTGGCTGAGCGGCTGGGGATCTGGCCGCAGACGGTCACCAAGTGGCGAGGCCGGTTTGTGCGCGACCGGCTGGAGGGCCTGGCCGATGAGCCGCGGCCAGGTCGCCCGCGCACCATCACCGACGCCCAGGTCGAGCAGGTGATCACCAAGACCCTGGAGGAGCCACCACCCAACCACGACACCCACTGGTCGACCCGCTCCATGGCCAAGGCCACCGGGATGAGCCAGACCGCAATCTCGCGGATCTGGCGGGCCTTTGGGCTCAAGCCCCACCTGCAAGAGACCTGGAAGCTGTCGACCGATCCGCAGTTCATCGACAAGGTCCGCGACATCGTCGGGCTGTACCTGGACCCGCCGGCAGCGGCGCTGGTGCTGTGCGTGGACGAGAAGAGCCAAATCCAGGCCCTGGACCGCACCGCGCCGAGCTTGCCGCTGCTGCCCACCACCCCGGCGCGGCGCAGCCACGACTATGTCCGTAACGGCACCGCCAGCCTGTTCGCCGCCCTGGATGTGGCCAGCGGCAAGGTCATCTCCCAGCTGCACCGTCGCCACCGCCACCAGGAGTTCTTAAAGTTCTTGCGCACCATTGACCGCAATGTGCCGGCCGAGCTGGACGTGCACCTGATCTGTGACAACTACGGGACCCACAAGACCCCAGAGATCAAGCGGTGGTTCCTGCGCCATCCCCGCTTCCACCTGCACCTCACCCCGACCTACAGCTCCTGGCTGAACCTGGTCGAGCGGTGGTTCGCGGAGCTGACCACCCGCAAGCTGCGCCGCTCGGCCCACCGCAGCGTCGCCGAGCTGGAGGCCGATCTTCGGGCCTGGATCGCCGCCTGGAACCAGGATCCCAAGCCGTTCGTGTGGACCAAGACGGCGGACGAGATCCTCGACAACCTTGCCCGATATCTTCATCTGATCAACAACTCAGGACACTAGATAAAGCGCTTGCTGGCCGTCAGCTGTTACATCGGCTCGGGGCCTGTGCCTGGTCCCACCAACGCCTGCACAGCCAAACGGGGGGGCCACGAAGGCCACCCCCGCTTGACCCTTGGCCCCCCTCTGTAGCAACGCGCCCGCACGGCTACCTGGTTGCCCGCTGGCCAGGTCGTGCGCGCCGCCGTCTGGAAGCTAGAGCGGGCGGTTTCCGTCCGGGGGGGCCAAAACAGAAACCGCCCGCACTGGTGGACCGGTTACCGGATGTAGCGCTGGCCGGGCTGCAACCGTTACATCGGCTCGGCCGGCCGCTCGCGCTTGGGGAGGCGCTCCTCGGCCTCCAGCAACCCACGAATCACCACCAGCTTGCCCATCAGGTCGTCCAGGGCCTGACTGGCGGCGTGCCAGTCGGGATCGGTGACCACCCTGACCAGCAGCGCGTGGGCCTCGCCATGCTCCTCAGGGGTCATCCGCCGCGGGTCGGCCATCCTCGCCCCCTCGCCAAGCTCCCCTGTGCCCCCTCCCCAATCATCTTCTGGGTCATGGCTAACGACTTGGTCATGGCGAACGACCTCGATGACCTCGACGAAGCCGAAGGCGGCCCGCAGCCGGCGGAGGGCCGCGAGCTGCTCATCGTCGACCTCGGCCACACGACCATGATGCCGCCATCAGCGCTGGAGCAGGGGGCCGCCGCCCCAGTCGGCGTGACCCGCGACAGCATCTACATCTAACCGTGCCATGACCCCGGAGTCGCCTTCTCCCGCCTCTGAGGTCATGGCTGGGATCGAACTGAGTGCCTTGCGGGTTAGGCGGTCAGCTGCGCGCACAGCTCCGCGATGTCAACGACGTGGTGTGGTTCCAGGATGACCTCTTCGGTCTCGAGGTTGAGCTTCAGCACGCCGGTGAACCCAAGGGGCACCTGGCCCACGATGCTGAGGATGACCGTGCCGTCAGGTTGCACCCGGACCTGGTCGATGCCGACGTCCCTGACTCGGATCTGGTTGTCACCCGCGGTGAACACAGTTTCGAGGTTAAGCGTTGTCAGATTCTGCAGGACCGTTCCGTCGGGAAAGGTGAAGACGGTGACCCGGCCGG
>JASLBL010000581.1 GCA_030146615.1 Actinomycetes bacterium | reverse complement strand
GCTCCAGGGCGACCTCGTCCCAGTCGTCGGGGACGGCCAGGTCGAGGTCGACCAGGCCGGCCCGGGGGAACGGGGAGGGGTTGAGCACCGCCACCGCCCCGCGCGGGACCCGGCCGGCGACCTCGGCGGCGACCCGCTCGGCCAGGCCGGCCCCGAGCTGGGCGGCCTCCGACAGCCGGACGGCGACGTGGTCGGCGACCGCGTCGGCGCCGCATCCGGTGATCGAGTCGTGCCCAGAGGACTCGACCAGCCGCCGCCAGCCGAGGTCCAGGAACGGGGCCGGCCAGCCGGCGCCGTGCAGGGCCTGGAGCGGCTCGGCGTAGCGGGCGAGCAGCCGCTCGGCCCGCGAGCAGGCCGCCTTGAGGCCGACCCGGGCCGAGGTGACGCCCATCAGGATGTTGGCCCTGGCCGAGGAGCGCAGCTCGCCCTGCCACCGCGGCAGCTGGTCGTGGTGGCCGTTGCCGTCGAGGACGTAGCCGGCCAGGGTCCCGACCCGCACCCGGTACCGGTCCTGGCCCCGGTTGAGTTCCTCGACCATCCCGAGCAGCTCGGGCAGGGGGGCGGAGTGGTCGGTGCCGTACATGGCCAGGACCGGGTCGGCGCCGAAGTACGGGCTCAGCAGCTCGAGCAGCCGGGTGGCGGCCGCGTCCAGGTCGTCGGGGAACGAGAACAGCCCGGCGGCGTTGCCGTACCCGCCGACCAGGTACTCGGTCGTGACGGTGGAGCCGTCGGGGGCCGCCCAGAGGAAGGTGTGGTGGTCGACGGCCGACGGGACCCCCCGCCAGACGCAGGCGTGCTCCAGCCCGGCCCGCCGCAGCAGCTGGGGGACCTGGGCGGCGTGCCCGAACTCGTCGGGCAGGTAGCCGACGGCCATGGCCTCGCCGAACCGCCGGGCCCGGGCCAGGCCGGCCTCGAGGTTGCGGACCAGCGTCTCCCCGGCGATCAGGAACTCGTCCGACAGGATCCGCCAAGGCCCGACGGCCAGCTGGCCGGTCGCGACCAGCGCCTGGATGCGGGGCTCGGCCTCGGGCCGGATCTCCAGGTAGTCCTCGAGCATGGCCGTCTGGCCGTCGAAGGTGAAGCAGAAGCGCGGGTCGGCCTCGGCCCGTGCCAGCACGTCGTCGACCATGTCGACCAGCCGCAGGCGGAAGCGCTGAAAGGGCTCGTACCACTCGCGGTCCCAGTGGGTGTGCGGCACCAGGTGCACGACGGCCGGCTCCGGCCGGGTCGCGGTCATGGGCAGCCGGCCTCCCCGGCCAGCGCGACCCGGCGGCGCTCGGCCAGCCGGCGGACGATCCGCTGGCAGGTCACGATGTCGGCCCGGCCCTCGGCGATGCCGGCGGCGGCCGGCTGCCCGTCGGTCACCAGCCGGTGGAAGGCGACCAGCTCCTGCTCGAACGCCTCGACGGTGGAGCGGTCCTGGCGGGTCCGGGCGGCGTCGCCGTCGAGGTCGGTCACGGCCAGCACGGTCGGGGCGTTGAGCAGGAAGGGAGAGGGGAAGGTGAGCGTGATCGATCCCTGCTCGTGGTGCAATCGGACCTCCTCGCGGTAGGCGGGGTAGCGGTCGAGGTAGTGCCAGCGCAGGCTGAGGCGGACGCCGCCGGTGAGGACGCCGTCGGCGGCGACCGACGACCACGACCCCTCGGGCCACAGGTCGGCGTGGTCGACCCGTTCCAGCTCGCCGGCGAGCAGCCGGACGACGGCCAGGTCGTGGACGAGGCTGCCCAGCAGGACCTCGGTGTAGAGCTGGCGCAGCTCGGCCGGGGCGTCCTGGCCGAGGGCCTGCTCCTGGAGCAGGGCCGTCTCCCTCCCCAGAGCGGCCAGGGTGGCCGCAGGCACGTCGCCGGGCGGCGGTTCCAGGTTGGCGTGGGCGAGCTGTGCGGGCCCCGACGGGTGGAGGACGGTCACCTCGACCGCCCGGAGGGCCGGCCGGGCGGCGGCCAGCTCCCGGTGGGCTCGCCGGACGGCCGGGTCGTACAGCTTCATGTAGCCGAGCTGGAGCGGGGTGCCCTCCTTGGCCGACAGCCGCTCCAGGGTGTCGGCCTCGGCCAGGGTGTAGGCGAGCGGCTTCTCGCAGAGCGTCGGCAGGCCGCGGCCAAGCGCCGCCCCGGCGACCTGGCCGTGGGAGCCCGAGGTGAGCACCAGCACCGCGTCGACCAGGCCGCTGTTCAGCAGCTCCTCAGCCGACCGGAAGCGCCCGGCCGTCCCGAGCCCGAAGCGTTCGGCCACCCGCCCGGCCAGCTCGGCCGACAGGTCGCACACGGCCGTGACCTCGAACAGCTCGCGCCGGTTGCGCAGGAGCGGCAGGTGCACGGCCTGGGCCACGGCGCCGAGCCCGATCACGCCCAGACGTACCCGGCTCGGGGCCATCAGGCCTACTCGTCGGTGGGGGAGCGGTCCAGCTGGGGGGCCATGCTGGCGAGGTAGGCGGCGACGGCCGCGTAGTCCTGGTCGGCCAGCCCCCGGCCCTTGGCCCCGGCGAACAGCTCGGCGACCCGCTCGGTGACGGGCAGGCTGGCCCGGCCCGCCCGGGCCGCGTCCAGGGCCAGGCGGAGGTCCTTGTGCATCAGCGCCAGCCGGAACCCGGGGTCGCCGTAGTCGCCGCTGCGCAGCTTGTCCCGCTTGGACTTCACCGTCTGGGTGGCCACCGAGGCGCCCTTGAGCACGTCGAGGGCGTCGTCGGGCGACAGGCCTAGGACCCGGCCGAGGGTGAACCCCTCCGCGACCGCGGCCGTGACCCCGCCCAGAACCAGGTTCACCATCAGCTTGGCCGCCTGCCCGGCCCCGACCGGGCCGACATGCCAGGTCCGCTCGGGGTCGCCGAGGATCTCCAGCAGCGGCCGCGCCCGGCCGACCGCCTCCTCGGACCCGCCGACCATCACGGCGAGCGTGCCCTCGGTGGCCGGGCCGACCGAGCCTGCCACCGGGGCGTCGACGAACCCGACGCCCCGTTCCTCCAGCGCCCCGGCCACCTTCCGGGCCGGTCCCGGGCCGGTGGTCGACATGTCGATCAGCAAGGTCCCCGATGCCAGACCGGCGGCGAGCCCGTCCCGGCCGAGCACGACCTCCTCCAGCGCCCCGCCGTCGGTCAGCATGGTGATCGCCACCTCGGCCTTGGACCCGGCCTCGGCGGGCGACCCCGCCACCTCGGCCTTGCCGGCCAGCGCCTCGGCGTGGGCCCGGGTCCGGGACCAGACGACCAGGTCGTGCCCAGCATCGGAAAGGCGCCCCGCCATGGGGGCGCCCATCCGTCCGAGCCCGAGAAAGGCGACGTGGGTCACGCTTCCGTTGCGCCGGTCCTGGTCCCGTCGCCGGGCGTCTTGGCTTCCCGCCGTCCTCGGGCGCCTTCGCCCTCAGCAACGCGGCCGATGGCGAGGCCGGTGTCGCGGTCGAAGAAGTGGAACCCGCCGACATCCACGGCCAGGTCGATGCTGCGGCCGACCTTGGCCTGGGTCTTGGGATTGACCCGGGCCGTCCACAGGCTCTGGCCCTCCCCGGCCAGCTCCTCGGCCTCGACCTCGTCCTTGGCCGCCTTGTCGAAGCGGGCGATCATGATGTCGTGATGGACCTGGGGGGCGGCCATGTGGAAGATCACGTTGACCTCCGAGCCCAGCTCCTCGGTGACCCCGACCTCGCCCTTGATCCGGGGCCAGTCGGGGTTGGCGAAGTTGGCGTCCTCCAGGCTGGAGGGGCGCAGACCGATGATCAGCGGCTTGTCGAAGTAGCCGTCCAGCCCCTGGCGGTTGGCGACCAGCTGCTCGGGGAGAGGCACCCGGTGGTCGGCGAACACCAGCGCCGGGCCCTGGTCGCGGACCAGCTGGGCCTCGACCAGGTTCATC
>JASLBL010000513.1 GCA_030146615.1 Actinomycetes bacterium | reverse complement strand
GGTGCCCGGGTTGGTGGTGGTGCCGGTGCCGCAGCTGGCCGCGGCGTCGCCGAGCAGGCCGACGCTGTTGCCGCAGATGGTCACCGGGACATTGGCCGCGACGTTGTCGACGGTGACCTCGGCCTGGTTGCCGGCGAGGGTGCCGTCCACATCGGCGGAACCCGAGGTGCTGGCGGCCGACCCGCCGCTGGAGGCGGCCGGCGAGGTGGTGCCGCAGCTCGCGGAGGCGTCACCGAGGACGCCGACGCCGTTGCCGCACACCATCACCGGGACCGTCGGCGAGATGCTGCCGATGCCCGCATCCACCTGGTTGCCGGAGGCGATGCCGTCGAGGAGTGATCCAGACCCCGAGCCGGTCCCGGCCGAGGCGCCGGTCGACCCCGACCCGCTCGAGCCGGTCGAGCTGCCGCCGGTGCCGGCCTGCCGGCCGGTCCCGCAGGCCGCCGAGGCGTCCCCCAGGACGCCCACGCTGTTGCCGCAGACAGTCACCGGAACCGTGGGTGAGATGTCGCCGATGCCGGCGTCGACCTGGTTTCCGGAGGCGAGGTCGGCCAGCAGCGAGTCGCTGCTCGCGCCGCCCGTGCCGGCGGAGGCGCCGGTCGACCCGGTGCCGCTCGAGCCGGTCGAGCTGCCGCCCGGGGCGGCCGGGGCGCAGCTGGCGGCGGCGTCACCGAGGACGCCGACGCCGTTGCCGCAGACGGTCACCGGGACCGACGGGGAGACGTCGCCGACGTCCACGCCGACCTGGTTGCCGGAGGCGATCGGGCCGGTGTCGAGGACGCCGATGCCGGCCGGGCCCTCGCCGGTCAGGTCGCCGATGGACAGCTCGCCGGTCGGCAGGAGGTTGTCGGTGGCCGGGTCGCCGACCAGGGTGAAGGGGCTCGACCCGAGCAGGCCGACCCCGGCCAGGCTGAGCGTCGCGTCGAGGTCGAGCAGCGGCCGGGCCCCCCGGGTCAGGCTGGCCGAGGCGTCGGCCCGGGTCCGTGGGCTGGTGGTCGCCGAGGCGTCGGCGTCGACCCTGGTGGACCGGGGCCGCGAGGTCGAGGCCTGGCCCGAGGCGGCAGGCCGGCTGCGCCTGGTGCCGATCGAGACGTCGGCCGTGGCCGTACGGGGCACCCGGGCCTGGACCCGGACGCCGGTGGCGCCGGCGTTGCGGCCGGCCTGGACGCTGGCCCGGGTGCCGGAGCCGCTGCAGCTGCCGAGCAGCCTCGACAGGACCCGGCCGTCGGCGCAGACCCGGACCTCCGCCGAGGTCGGGCGGCCGAGGTTGGCCGAGACGTCGGCGGACACTTCCTGGGCGCTGGCGGCGCCGGCGCTGAGGGCCAGCAGGCCCCCGCCGAGTGCGGCCACGCCGAGTGCACGCTTCATCCACAAGTTCACTCGGAGCTCTCCCTGGTAGTGAGGTCGAGGACGTGAAGCACGTCGCCCGAGGTCGCTAGGCGGGAGAGACGGCCGGGAGGTAGGAGCGGGAGAGGACGCCCGACCGGTCCAGGCGGGCGCGTCCCCGGCCGGTGAGGCCGAGGAGGACGAGCAGGGCGGCGGTCAGGGCGACCAGGGTGAAGCTGGCGCCCGAGGAGGTGGACAGGGGGTCCGGCCCGCCCGCGGGGAGCTCGGCCGACGCCGGGAAGCCGGGCAGGCTCACCGCGCCGGTCAGGGCCGGCCAGGACCGGGTGGACCGGGCGGCGGGCGAGCTGGCGCCGTCGGCGGCCTGACGGGCCGGAATCGTCTGGGAAGCAGCTGGGACGGTCGGGGCCGGGGCGGCGCCGCCGAACCCGGTCGCGGCGGCGGTGGGGCCCTGGGTCCCGGAGCCGGCCGGCGACCCGGTCTCCGAGCCCGGCAGCCCCGGCAGCGGCACCAGCCGGCCGGGAACCACCGGCGGCACCAGCCCGCCCACCGGCCCGGTGACCGGCGCTAGCGCCGACCCCACCGGAGCCAGCGCGGACCCCAGCGGAGCGTGCGCCGGCCCGAGCGGCCGCATGACCGCCGCGGTGACCGGAGCCACGACTCCGGTGACCGGAGCGACGATCCCGGTCACCGGGGCGGCGATCTTGGCGACCCGGTCGACGGGACCGCCAGCAAGCTTGCCGGCCCGGGTAAGTGGGCCGGTCAGGGTCCCGGTCGCGGGCTTGGCGGCAGTGCCGAGGGACCGGGCTGCGGTCCGGGCGGCCGTGGGAGCGGGACGGGTCGGGGGCGCGACCCGGCGGACCGGGGAGGTGACCGCCGGGGCGCCCCGCTTGACGGCCGGGGCGACCGCGGGACGGGCCGCGCCGGTCGCCGGCCGCGGCTGCGGCGCGACGGCCTGGCGGGCCGCGTCGGCGACCTTGCCGACCGTTGAAGCCCCGGATCCGGCGGCACGCCCGGCGAGTTCGACCTCCCTGGCTGTCGCCTTCAAGGTCGTGCGCACCGGATCCAGGAGCCCAGGCTCCCGCCGTTCGGCGGCCTCGGCCGGCCGCGACGACAGGAGCAGGAGGAGGCCGCCAAAGAACGCGAACAGGCACAGGCGCACCAGCAGCCGGCGCCCGCCGGGCGCCGGCTGGTCAACCTGCACCGGGTCCACCATCGACCTCCACTGAAGCTTGCAACCACTCTCCGGGAAACTGAGCCACGGAGAGCGTCGATCAGGGGGTGTATCGGCGCGGCTGTCAGTTTCCTGTAGCCCTGCGTTCCATACCGGTTTGGGCGTTATGTCGCCGGCGGGGGTGGTCTGCGTGACGCGGAGGTTGGCATGATGCGAGCATGGGCACATGGGGCAGGCACAGGTGACAGGGTCCAGCGAGCCGCTGGTCTCGGTGGTCGTGCCGGCCAACAACGAGGCGGCCGCGGTCTCGGCGTTCGTCGAGAAGACGGCCAAGGCCTTCGCCGACCTGGGCCGGCCGTGGGAGCTGGTCTACGTCGACGACGGCTCCAGCGACGGCACGGCCGCCGCCGTCGAGGCCGAGGCGGCCCGCGAGCCGCGGGTCCGCCTGGTCCGCCAGCGCCGCCGCCTCGGCCTGACCGAGGCCCTCAACCGGGGCTTCCGGGAGGCCCGCGGCGACATCATCGTGTTCCTCCCGGCCGACCTCGAGTCCGATCCCGAGGTCGACGTGCCCCTGCTGCTCGGCAAGCTCGACCAGGGCTACGACGTGGTCGCCGGCTGGCGCCAGGGCCGCCGCGACGGCAAGCGGGTGGCCAGCCGGATCGCCAACGTCGCCTGCCGGCTGCTGTTCGGCCTCGAGGTCCACGACCTCAACTGGATCAAGGCGTTCCGGCGGGAGGTCACCGACGGCCTGGCCCTGCGCTCCCAGTGGCACCGCTACATCCTGGTCATGGCCCACCACGAGGGGTACCGGATCGGCGAGGTCAAGGTCCCCTACCGCCCCCGCGCGGCCGGCCGGTCCAAGTTCGGCCTCGGGCGCCTGCCGGTGTCGGCCATCGACGTCGTGACCCTCAAGTTCCTGCTCACCTTCCAGCGCAAGCCGATCATCTTCTTCGGCGGCCTGGGCTCGGCCCTGATCGGGGCCGGCCTGCTCGTCTGGACGTACCTGGGCTGGCTGTTCCTGGCCACCCAGACCCAGCGCCGCCCCCTCATGCTGGCCGCCGGGATCGCCATCCTGTCCGGCCTGCTGATCGTGCTCGTCGGCTTCCTGGGCGAGCTGGTGGTGAACGTCTCCGAGCGGGTCGAGCGCCTGGAGCGGCGGCTCCACCGAGATCCCGACCCCGGCCCTTGAGCGCCACCGAGGCCCCTCCCTCCGGCTCCTCGGCATCCGAGTCGGCGGCGGTCGCGCGCGACCCCGGCCGTCCCCGCGGTCAGGCCCTGACCTGGGCCGCCGTCACCCTGGCCGGCCTGGCCGCGTTCGTGGTCCTGACCTGGCCGCTGGCCCGGCACCCCGACCATCTCTGGACGATGGCCGGCAACCGGGGCGTGGCCGCCGAGCCCAACTTCGTCGCCCGGCCCGGCGGCATGCACGGCGGCGACCACCTCCAGAACGTCTTCATCCAGTCGGTGATCGTCGACAACGTCCGGGCCCTGCGCAGCCCCTACCTCGACCTGCGCGAGGGGGCGGCCGGGCCGACCCCGCTCAGGACCACCTCCCTGGACGTGCCCTGGACGGCCCTGCTGGCTGTCGCCTGGCCGCTGGCCGGCCTGGTCCCGGCCTACAACCTCGGCCTGGCCCTCTCCTCGGTGCTCACCGGGGTGGCCGCCTTCGCCTGGCTGCGCCGCCACACCCGCTGGCAGCTGCTGGCCGCGGCCGGGGCCCTGGCCTACGCCTTCACCCCCCACCGGATGTTCCAGCTGACCAGCCACTTCAACGCCGTCATGTGGTGGGCCTTCCCGGCCGCCCTGCTCGCCTTCGAGGTCATGATGGAGCGGCGCCGGGCGGGGCGGCGGTGGGGCTGGCCGGCGGCCGGGCTGGCCGCGATCACCCTGACCGTGGCCGTCAGCGGCGAGTTCCACCTGATCCTGTACCTGACCGGGCTGCTCGGCTACCTGGTCGTCTGGACGCTGGTGGCCGGGCTGGCCGGCCGGCGCGGCGTCCCCTGGGGGCCGCTGGCCACGGTGGTGGCCACCCTCGCGGTGGCCTGCGGGTACGTGCTCGGGATCTTCCAGGCCGTGTTCCAGGGGTCGGTGGCCGGCGAGAACGGCAGCTGGGAGCAGGTCGTGCTCTACTCCCCGAGCTCGGTCTGGGCGCTGGTCCGCAAGAGCTTCGGCACCCAGGGCGAGGGGCTCATCTACATCGGCTGGCCGCTGCTGGTGCTGGCCGGGCTCGGCCTGGTCGCGGTGCTGGTCAGGCGGCGGGCGGCGCTGGCCTACGCCGTCCTGGCCGTGCCCCTGGTCGTGCTCACCTACGGGGCCCGGGCCGAGGTCGCCGGGGTCGGGGTGTACCGGTTCCTGTTCGACCACCTGCCCTTCCTCTCCCTCCAGCGGGTCCCGGAGCGCCTGATGGTGGTCACCGCCCTGGTCCTGGTCCTGCTGGCGGTCAGCGCCCTGGACGTGGCCGGCGAGCTGCTGGCCGGCCGGCGCCGCGCCCTGGTGGCCGCCGCGCTGGCCCTGTGCCTGGCCACCGTCGCCCTGCTGGCCGACTACCGGGTCTCCAGGAACCGCCTGGAACCGGACAGGGCGGACAACCGGGTGGTGGCCAGCCTACGGGCGGCCGGGGACGGGGCCGGGCCGGTGCTGGGGGTCCCGATCCTGGGCCAGGCGGTCACCTGGAACTCCTCCACCACCTATATAGGTGCGCAGAGCCGCCGGCGGACCATCAACGCCTACAACCAGACCCCGGCGCCCTGGCAGGCCGAGCGAGTGGCCCGGCTGGACCCGCTCAACCGCGGCCAGGCCGACCCGGCCGCCCTCGAGGTGCTGCGCCAGACCGGCACCCGGCAGGTGGTGGTGATCGACGAGCCACGAGTGTTCGCCCCCGGCGAGGCCCAGGCCACCGCCGACCGCCTGGTCGCCAGCGGCCGGTTCCGGCTGGTCACCCGGGACGGCCCCCTGACCCTGCTCGAGCTGACCGGCTGAGCCTTCCGGCCACCAGGACATGGCGCAACCCAACCCGACCCTCCGGCGGTGGGGCCCCACTCGGGAGGGTAGCCGACCCGGGAGGAGAGGGTGCGAGGCTGTCCACACCCCCGGTGAGCGGCCTCAGAGGTCGCGGCGGCGGAAGGCGGCCACGGCCAGGCTGAGGCAGGCCAGCGGGTAGGCGACCGCCCAGGCGAGCATGGCCGGGGCCATCGGGGCGGTCGACCCGAATGGCAGCCCGACGTCGTCGCCGTTGGCGAACGAGCTGGCGGCCAGGAAGCTCGGCGGCAGCACGTGGAAGGAGGCGCCGCGCCAGACCGCGTCGGCGGGCAGCAGCAGGCTCACCGCCGTGCCCAGGTTGGCCATGAGCTCGTTGCCGGGCGGGATCGTGCTGATGAACCCGATGATCCCCCCGAGCCAGGCCAGCCCGAACAGGGCCAGCATGACCACCCCGTTGGCCAGCGTCGGCAGCACGGTGCTGCCGAGCAGGCTGACCGCGAGCAGGATCAGCACCTCCAGCACCATCAGGGCGACGGCCCGGGTGGCGTTGCCGGGCTGGTAGCCGGCGACGGCCCGGGCGACCAGCAGCAGGGCGGCGCTCATCACGACCACGTAGGCGACGAGCAGGCCGGCCAGGGCGAGGAAGCGGCCGAGCAGGTACTGAAGGCGGCCGAGGGGCCGGGCGAGCACGGCGTGGAGGGCGCCCGAGTCGATCTCGGGCGAGACCGAGGCCGCGCCCAGGAACAGCCCGAGCAGGGCGGCCAGGAACTGGACGCCGTACAGCCCGAGGAGGACCAGGATGGTCGACATGGCCAGCAGCTCCTCGCGAGCCTCCAGCCCGCTGCCGAGCGCCCCGGCCTGGGTCAGGTCCCGCTCCTGGCTGGAGTAGAGGAGGGCGAAGCCGACGGCGAACAGGACCACGAAGGCGGCGCTGAGGACCGCCCCGCCCAGCACCAGCCGGCGGCGGCGGGCCTCCAGCACCGTCCAGCGGGCCACCACCAGGGCGCTCATCCCTCCCGCACCTCCCCGACCAGGTCGACGAACACGTCCTCCAGCGACCGCTGCACCGGGACCAGCCCGTACAGCTGGTAGCCGGAGGCGACCAGCAGCCGGGCCAGGTCGGGGGCGACGTCCAGGGTGTCGACGGCCAGGGTGACGGCCGTGCCCTCGACCCTGACGACCTGGCCGTGCCGGCCGAGCAGGGCGAGCAGCTCCCGGTCGGCCCGGTCGAGCAGCAGCCGCAGCTGGGTCACGGCCCCGGCCAGGTCGTCCAGCGGCCCGCTGGCCAGGACCCGGCCCTGGCTGACGACCGCCACCCGGTCGCAGACCGCCTCCACCTCGGTGAGCAGGTGGGAGTTGAGGAACACGGTGACCCCGGCGGCGGCCAGCTCCCGGACCAGCTCACGAACCTCGCGGCGGCCCACCGGATCGAGGGCCGAGGTCGGCTCGTCGAGCAGGACCAGGTCGGGCCGGTGGAGGATGGCCAGGGCCAGGCCGAGACGCTGGGTCATGCCCTTGGAGTAGCGGCGGACCCGCTCGCCGCCCCGCCCGGCCAGGCCGACCCGCTCCAGCAGCTCGGGGATGCGCCCGGCCAGCTCGCTCGTGCCCATGCCGGCCAGCCGGCCGTGGAAGTCGAGCAGCTCGGCCCCGGTGGCCCACTCCTGGAAGCGGAAGTGCTCGGGCAGGTACCCGACCCGGCGGCGGGCGGCCGGCCCGGCCGGCGACCGGCCGAACACCAGGGCCTCCCCGCCGGAGGGCCGGACCAGGCCGAGCAGGATCTTCATGGCGGTGGTCTTGCCGGCCCCGTTGGGCCCGAGGAAGCCGAACACCTCCCCGGGCTGGACGGTCAGGGTCAGGTCGTGGAGGGCGACCCGGGACCCGAAGGACTTGCGCAGCCCGGACGTGGCGATCGCCGGGACCGCGCTGCCGGTCCCGGCGACCTGTGCCGCCTGGTCAGCCGAGGCTGTTCGCGACATCGAGCGCCTCGTCGGAGCCGACCACCCCGGCCACCCCCCAGATGTGCCCGCCGCGCTGCCAGAGCAGGGCGTGGAGCCGGCCCGTCCGGTCGGCGAAGCTGAGGGCCTCGGCGCCGTCGACCGTGGCCGGCCGGGACCGCACCTGGCCGGCCGGGACCGGCAGGGGCAGGGTGGTGCGCCAGTCGCCGATGGCCCGGAGCTGGGCGACGGTCTCGCCGGGCAGGCCGGGCAGGCCGAGCAGGACCTCGCGGAGCTCCTCCAGGCTGGCCCCGCCCTCGGTGGTCAGGCCGACCGTCCCGGCCTTGCCGACCAGCAGTGCCGGACCGCCGTCGCGTCCGGCGAACTGCTGCACGACCGCCGCCGGGACCTGCACGACCAGCCGGGTGCCGTCGTAGCGCTCGGGCAGCCGGGCGTCCGGGCGGCCGTGGTCGCGCAGGTAGGTCAGGGCGCGGTCGCGGTCGAAGGTGATCCGGGTCTCCCGGGCCCGGGTGACCAGGACCCGCTGGGGGGTGTGCTCGACGCCGCCGGGCAGCACCGCCGGGTCGACCGCCGGGACGGCGAACCCGGCGATCCGGGCGGCCTCGTCCAGGCCGGCCACGACCTCCGGGTCGCCGAAGCCCGCCAGCTGGACGGCGTCGCCGGTGAACACGCCCGTCTGGACGAGCCCGCCGACCACCTCGGCGACCTGGCTCGACTGGCCCGGGTCGAGGGAGACGACCTGGAACCGCTGGCTGCGGAACTGGGCCAGGAACCCGGCCGCGGCGGCCCGGCCGCCCGGGGTAACCAGCAGCCCGGCCAGCACC
>JASLBL010000374.1 GCA_030146615.1 Actinomycetes bacterium | reverse complement strand
CCTTCGACCCCGATACGGGATGCGACCACGGCACCGCTGATGGCGGCGAGCCCGCCAGCCAGCAGCTTGTTAACGCGGAGTTCCTCCATACCTCACCTGGATGTTCGAGCGTCGGGGTCAGCGGCCGTTGCGGAGCGAGTGGCCTGGACGCGGAACCGCTGGAGCGCGCTTTCACACGACAGACGTCACTGGCTCCTGTGAGACTCTTCCTTCCATCAGTGGCACGCCGCCGTTCTGGATCACGGTGGAACAGGGCCAGGTGACAAAAATCGCTCAGCAGTATCTGCCGTAGGCACCACCCAGCCAACGTCGCTGAGGTGAGAGAACGATTACTGCCGAGGCCCCTGGCAGGGCATTGCTGTCCTCTAGGCGGCTGCCAGGGCGCAGCTGACACTCCCTTGCGGCGAGTGCTGGTCGCATGGAAGGCAGCGCCGGAGGCCTTCACGATCAGACGGATTCGAACCCCATGCGGGGGGACACGTGCCGCGTGGTCAACGCGTCGGGTCCATGCTGAACCGCTTTCCGTTCGACAGGCGTGAGGAGGGAGTGCCGTGCAGATGACCGTGGTCGGCCCCGCCGACCTGCCAGAGCTGTTGCCGCTGCTGCGCGCCTACTGCGACTTCTACCAGGTTGCACCCAGCGACCAGGCCCTGCTCGAGCTGTCGCAGGCGCTGCTCGTCGACCCGCAGCGGGAGGGGCTGCAGCTGCTGGCCCGCGACGACACCGGCAGGGCGGTCGGCTTCGCCACCCTGTTCTGGAGCTGGCAGACGCTGGCCGCCGCCCGCGTCGGGGTGATGAACGACCTGTACGTGGCCGCCGAGGCGCGCGGCACCGGGGTGGCTGACGGGCTCATCGCCGCCTGCCTGGAGCGCTGCCGCGAGCACGGCGCGACCCAGCTCGTCTGGCAGACGGCCAGAGACAACCACCGCGCCCAGGCCGTCTATGAGCGGAGTGGGGCCACCCGCGAGGACCGCTGGCTGGACTACCAGCTGCCGGTCGATCCTGGCTGACCGCGCAGAAGGCTGTTCTGCCGCCCACCTGGAAGGTGTAGCTTGGCTCTGCGCCGTCGGGTCGACGATGACAGGGTCCTGTCCGGGATGACCACGCCCAGAACTCGGCTGCTCTGGCCGGCCCGTTGTGCGCCTCACGCGGAGGGTGGTCCGTGGGCCGGTGTGCGGACAGCGAGCATGCCGCCTCCGAGGCGGCGAGGGCGGTGAGGGCAGCATGGAGCCCAGGATCGACGAGACACAGTTCGGCTCGATCACCATCGACGGGAAAGTTTTCGAGCACGATGTGCTCATCCGGCTCGGCGGCAAGGTCGAGAAGCGGAAGAAGAAGCTGTCCAAGGCCGTCTCTGGCACCTCGCACATCATCTCGCTGGCCGAGGCCAGGCATGTCCACCAGAAGGGGGTCGGGCGGCTGCTCATCGGTGCCGGGCAGCAGGGCAGGGTCAGGCTATCGGAGGAGGCGGCTGCCCACTTCAAGCGCCGTCGCTGCCAGGTGGAGCTGCTGCCGACACCCGAGATGATCCCGGTCTGGAATCAGGCCGAGGGCGCAGTGATCGGCCTGGTCCACGTGACCTGTTGAGGCGGTCGCTCGCAGGAAGCAAAGGCATCCCGCTCTGCCACCGGCGCCGCCGGGTTGCTGGCGCGATCCGGATCGTCCGTACGCGGTTTATCGTCAACTACGGGACCGACGGAGACGCGAAGGGATGGCAAGGACAGGCGGTGACGGGTGATAGTGGACACGGATCTGGTGACTAGGGTTCGATTCCTCGCGGCGGCGCGGTTGACGGCGCGCGGGTGCCGCTCGCACAAGCGAACTAGCGGAGTGGCCAGGATCGGCGTATGTGACCTCAAATGGTTAACAGGTTAAGTGGTCCCATCCGCTACACGGCCCATCGACCGTTCCTTCAGTGGGCTCACCGTCCGCTGAACCGGCCCCGAACGCCAACCTGACCAGCATTTTGCTCGTCAGGGCCTTGATGGTGGGCGCGACAGGGTTTGAACCTGTGACTCTTCCGTGTCAGCAAACAGCGGGGAAGCGCTGTGCTACACGCCGTTCCCGCAGGTCACGTCCGACCGTAGAGGTCGAAGTTAAGTTAAGTGCTCTCCTGGCGTTCAGTTAAGTGTTCTCCTGTAGGCAAGGGGAGCCGAGCAGCGGGGTGGCCAGCCGGCAGGCGGTCCTCCTTCCAGGTCAGCATTGCTCACAGCTCGTACCCCTGAGCGACCCAATACTGCCAATCCTCGATCGTCTGGCGGGTCTGCTCGTCCACCGCGATACCCTCCAGCTGGGCCAACGGAACCGCAAGGCCTCGGCGTTCCCAGCGGATCAGGACGAACATCTCGTGCTGGCACTCCGCTTCGGGGGCCATCCCGACGACCTCGACCTCGTCGCCGACGCGCAGCGGCGAGATGGCGCGCTCGGCGGTGCACCTGGCCACAAACGGGAAGCGCAGCCGGTCCTCGAGGGAGTAGTACCAGCCCATGGCCTGCTCTTCGGGCGTGTAGGCGTCGACGACGATCTCCATGGTGATGCGCTGCTCCTGCTCCTCGTCGCGCAATCGTCGCTTCATCCGGTGTATTGAGATAGCGCCTGTGTAGAGGGCGTGGGACGGTCGTCAGTGCCCGGGGATGGCGAGGTCGGCCATGATCGGCACTGGCGTCCGCAGCAGGCGGGCGAGCAACTCGACGGGATCGCGGCCCTGCTGGCTGGCGGTGCGGAGCACACTCGCGAGGACCTGCCAGGTGTCGGCCCCGGCCCAGGTACGGTTGCCGCCCCAGACTTTGCGGGTGACGACCGCGGGGCGGATGGCCTGCTCGGCGCGCCAGTTGGTGGCCTGTACGCCGGGGGCCCGCAGGAAGGTGAACAGGTGCCCACGCTCTCGGGCCAGGTGGTCCAGCAGCCGACGGTTGGGCGGGGAGCAAGTGCGGCCGGCCACGAGCTTGTCGACCTGCGCCTGGAGGCGTCCAGCTTCCGCGGCCAGGGTGGCCGCATCCAGCGTGCCGGCGTGGTGGGCGTCCCGCAGCCGCAGCGCATGCTCCAGGATCCGGCGCACCGCGTGCGGGGTCTTGGCCTGCCCCCGGTCGGCGTCAGCGACCAGTTCCCGGCAGCGTCGCAGCAGGTGCGCCAGGCAGGTCTGGTGGGTCGCATGGACGAAACGGCGATACGGCGCCCAGCCGTCCCGCTCGATCGTCCCGGCGTAGTCGGCGCCCAGCACCGCCACGGCGTCGAGGTAGCCACGCCCACCGGCGACGCGGTAGACGGTGACGCCCTGGCCGACGAAGGCCCACAGCCACGCCTTGGCGCCGCCGACCCGCCAGCCGGTCTCATCAGGGGCGACCACGGGGCTGGCCCGCACGCCCTGGGCCAGGGCCTGGTAGGTCGGCTGGCATGCCCGGCCGGTGCGGGCGACCGCCTGGACGACCCCACCGGCGGTGATGCCCAGCCCCAGCTGGCCGAACAGCCGGGCGATCTTGCCTGCCGGCACGCCCAGCCCCTTGCTGAGCCACGAGGCCAGCGCCACCGCCCGGGGACCAACCTGCGTCCCGGCCGCCCCGAGGGCGTCGGAGGTCTGGCCGGGATGGCGGGGCTGGACCCTGCGGCCGCACGCACGGCAGCGGCCGACCTGGAGCTCGTAGCGGGTCACCAGCGGACGGGTGGGCGGCAGGTCCTCGACGTACTGCACCGCCACCCGCTCCAGCGCCAACTCACCGCCGCAGTCGGGACAGCACGCCGGCAGCCGCACCGTGACGACCTGGTCGACCTGCTCGGGGACGGGCCGGTGGGCGTGGCGACCATAGGCCGCACCCGGCTTGCGGCCAGGGCGCCTGGGATGAGGCGTGGGGTCGCCCTTGGAGAACGGAGCGGCCTGGCGTTTCGCCGCCCGACGCAACGCCTCGACCTCGCCGCGCAGCCGCTCGTTGACCTCTTGGAGCCGCTCACGCTCGGCCCGCAACCGCTGGTTCTCCGCCCGCAGCCGTTCCCGCTCCTGCCCCAGCTGCTGCTGCTGTTCGCGCAACGCGGCGTTCTCGTCCTCAAGCCGAACGATGCACCAGCGCAACCCGCCCGGGCCAGCCGGATCCCGACCAGTCTGCGTACCTCTCGCCTGCCTCGACATAAGGCCGGAAGGCTACAGCCGTCGCATCCGGCGTCAAGAACAGGGACCCGCTATCTCAATACTCGGTGGGTTTGCCATGTCACTCCATGCCACCGCCTGTCCTCGATCTTCGCGCATGGTGGAGTCCTCTCCTACAGCGAACGGCAGGCGCGCGGCATCGAAGAGGACGCCGCGCCCCACTACTGGGGCCCAGTGGGCAGGAAGGAGGCTCTGGCCGAGTTCGTCATCTGTTCCTTCATGCCGTCCTGGGGGCTCATGCGGGGGCACACG
>JASLBL010000315.1 GCA_030146615.1 Actinomycetes bacterium | reverse complement strand
CTGGCGCAGGACCAGGATCTCCAGATCCTTGGCGGTGTTACCGCGAGCCAGCAGCACCAGCAGCTGGATGGACCGGCACAGCGTCAGGTAGGCGAGTTTCGAGAGCACCAGGGCGGCCTCCCGGTCAGGATAGCGGGGGCGTCACCATACCGAGCCACGAACGCGAACACGCAGCTCACAGGCCACGTCCGACTTTGCGCACCCTTCACGCCCTTCGGGCATCTCTGAGTCTGATTCCGCTGCTGCTGAGGGGGCATACGGGAGGGGATGACGGGGGGCGAGGATGAACCCGAACCGGATGGGTCTTGAGGAGCAGACCGAGGCCCACGCGCTACTCGCCAAGGCCGCCAACCATCCGGACTGGCGAGTGGCCAGCCACGCCCTGGACGAGCTGATGCGCCGGCTGCTGGTCCTGCACCGGCTGCTGGAGGCCGAGAAGCGCTTGGCCCCGCCTGGTGCCTCCAAGAGATATATAACTGGACGCTATGAGAGCACTTAACTTCGACCCCGACGGTTGAGCGCGACCTGGGAAAACGACCTGCCGCACAGCGGTTCCCTATATTTTGCTGATAAGGACGAGGTCCCAGGTTCAAGTCCTGGCAGGCCCACCACACCAACTCTGACCAGCGCGAACGCTGGTTATCTTCATGTTCGGGGCCGATTCGGCGAGGGTGCCTGCCAATCCACTGGGCCCGCGTATCGGAGGACACCTCATAACTGGGCTAACTTCTTGAGGTGTCAGACCCCCCCATTAAAATTTAACCACGGGGTCGGGCCCCGACAAGGTGGCGAATGCCTTCGGGCGGCGAGGACGCACCCGCCGCAAGCTTCTTCGCTAGTTCCTGGACGGCCTGGAGAGGAGCTGGCGGGTGATTCGGCTGCTGGCCGGGAAGGTCGCCCCCGGCGGGTCTGGTCGGCTACCGGGCCGCGTAGGCGTGGCCGACCAGGTCGGGTCGGCTGGCCGGTGATCCGGACGTTATACAGGACGCGCTCTTGGAGGCGGCCACCGCGACGCGAGTGGCATGGCCGGCCGCCGGGCTCGTCAGCTGGCTCGCCGGCGGCGGACCCGCTTGAGCGCGAACATTCCGATGGCCACCAGGATGGCAACGTAGATCGCGTAGTTCAGATAGTTGGAGAACTGCTCGACCGTCCGCCAGCGGGAACCGAGTACAAATCCCAGCTCGATCAGCACCAGGTTGTAGATGCCGCTGCCAATGGCCGTGTAGAGGATGAATCGCCACAGCGCCATCCGCTCCACGCCCGCCGGCACCGACACCAGGCTGCGCACAACGGGGACCACCCGGCCGATCAACACCGCCAGCCCGCAATGGCGGTCGAACCAGTGCTCGGCGCGTTCCAGGTCCCCCCACCTCGACAAGCGGGATCCGCTCGGCGAGCCGTCGCAGCCGCTTCTGGCCCAGGGTGGCACCGGCCCAGTACAGGGCGAGCGCCCCAACCAGCGAGCCCACCGTCGCCCCGAGCAGGACGGTCGCCAGCGACATGCGCCCTCGGCTGGCCAGGTAGCCAGACAGCGGCAGGATCAGCTCGCTGGGGATGGGTGGGAACAGCGTCTCCAGGGCCACCAGCACCCCGACGCCGATCGGGCCGAGGGCGGCGATGAGGTCGGTGATCAGCCCGGCCAGCCCGGTCAGGCCCGACTGACCACCTTGGGCGGCAACCAGCACGGACCAAGCATCCGGCGGCATCTCTCCTCCAGGTTGCCCCACAGTGGGTCAGGCCGGGCGGCGCGCTACAGCCGGCGGTAGCGGGACTCAGCGAACGAATAGACGCCAAAGCACATCAGCCCAAGGGCCATGAGGCTGAGCAGCCACGGCCCATAGGGCTGGGCGGCCACCTGCCGCAGGGCCGCGTCCATCCCCCGGGCCTTGTCAGGATCAAAGGTCACCGCCGCTACCACCACCAGGATTCCAACCAGACTGAACACGATCCCCCGGGCGATGTAGCCGACCTTGCCCAGGTTGATCAGCGCCGACCGGGCCCCCGGGCCAAGCTCGGCCAGATCCAGGTGCTCCTCGAACTTGGTCCGCAGCCCCCGCCAGGCCAACACCACCGCGGCGGCCACGATCACCACCCCGGCCAACCCGACCAGCAGCTGGCCGCCGGGCAGCTGCAGCAGCTTGGCGGTGACCTGCTCGCCACCCTGGCCGCCCTTGCTGCTGCCGGTGACCACCCGAAAGGCGACCACCGCCAGCACCAGGTAGATGACCGCCTTGACGGCCGACTCGACCCGGCTGGCGGTGCGCTTACGCTCATCACGCTCGCGTCGGTGGCCCCAGGCCGCTTCGGTTGCCTGCCAGAGGCCATAGCCGATAAAGCCGAGAATGACCAGCCACAAGATCGCCTTGCCGAAGCCGTTGTGGGCCAGGGTCTGGAACGCTCCCTGCTGGTCGGCCTGTTCAGCCCGGTCCACGAAGGCGATCTGGATGGCCAGGATGCCGATCAGCACATAGACCAGCCCGCGGGCGGCCAGGCCCACCCGGGCGGTGCGCTC
>JASLBL010000261.1 GCA_030146615.1 Actinomycetes bacterium | reverse complement strand
CGCGTTGCTGGGTGCGCTGCTGGTGCTGGTGGCGGGTGCGGCGCGGGTGCTGCAGCTGCGGGTGGTCGCGCGGCGCCATCGCCGCACCGACCAGGGACCGTGAGCGGTCAGCTGCTGGCCCTCGCGCCAGGCCTCCGTGAGCAGAAGTTGGACAAGTATTGGAGTGAGCGATGGCGATTAAGACGCGAGATGGTTGAGCGCGAGCCGGTAACCGACCTGGGCTCGTTCAGCAGCGATGGTGCAGTCGCGACGGATTGGGCGACGGCGCTCGCAGACCTGCAGGGCGCCGAGGTGTACTGGTTGTCGACGGTGCGTCCGGATGGGCGCCCGCACGTCACTCCGCTGTTAGGGGTCTGGCTGGACGGCGCGTTGTACTTCTGCACCGGTCCAGCCGAACGCAAGGCCAAGAACCTCGCGCAAAATCCGAATTGCGTGCTCACGACTGGATGCAACGGACTCGATGATGGTCTGGACCTGGTGGTCGAGGGTGCGGCTGCACAGGTGAGCGAGGGGGCCGAACTCCGAAGCGTGGCCGACACCTTCGAGTCGAAGTATGGTCGGCATTTCACGGCCCCCGACGGCACCTGGTTCGGTCTCGGTGAGGCCATCCGAGGCGGTGACGCCCTGGTGTACCGGGTCGCTCCCTCGACGGCCTTCGGCTTCGGCAAGGGCAGGCGGTTCAGCCAAACTCGGTGGCGCTTCTCCTGACAGGGGCTCGGTGGGAGCTGGCCCAACCGCGAGGCCGACGGCAACATCCTGGTCCCTGGACGGGGTCCTGGGGCGGGCTGTCTCAGGCTACCCGGCCGCAGGCGGTCCGTGCGCGGGTACCTGGCCCAACATGGACCAGACCTCGACAAGGGCTCCGGCCGACAGATGGCCGACCTCGGCGGGAACCACCATCCATGCGTTCGCGGCGGCCAAGGCATGGACCATGCCGGCTCCTTGGGCGCCCACGGGTCGAACCAGCCAGCGGCCTTCCCGCATCCAGCAATACGCGCGGACCAGGTGGAGGCGGCCCGTTGGTTGGCTGAACGGCTCCGTGAGCTGGGCGTGCAGTCTGAGCCGGTCGTCGGCACGAACGGCCTGGCGGGCCGCAGGGCGACCCGCCAGGAGTGCAGCTCGCCGTGGAGGCTAAGCACCTGCTTGAGATGATCCTGTCGCCCGACGGAGGCGCCACCGACGGTAATCAGGGCGTCGCTGTCCTCGGCGGCATGCAGCAGTGTGGCGGCGAGCATGCGGCCGTCATCGTCGATCGGGCCCAGGGTCGCTGTGATGCATCCGACATCGGCGAGTAAGGCCTGCAGGGCAGGGCCGACCGCGTCGAACACCTGGTGGTCGGCAAGGGGTTGCCCAGCCGAGACGACCTCGGTGCCGGTTAGCACGACGTGACCCGGGGTGGGCGTCGCACCCGCAGCGTCGTTCGGCCCAGGGCGGCGGCCGCCACGATCTGCCCTGCCGTGACGACCTGACCGGCGTGCAACAACTCCGTCCCCACGGCCACGTCCTCACCTCGGCGGCGGACGTGCTGGCCCCGGTCGACCGGCCGGCTGACCAGCACCTTGCCGCCATGCTCGAGGGCGTGCTCGAGCATGATCACGGCGTTCCCGCCGGCGGGCATAGGGCTCCAGTGGCGATCGGGCAGGCGCAGCCGACCGGCAGCTTGGGAGGCGTGGGTTGGCCGGCCGATGACGGCGGGACCAGCTGCAGGGTCGTTGGGGCGTCCACGCTGGCACCGGCCACATCGGAGGTGTGGACCGCGAAGCCGTCCATGGCCGCGTTGTCGAACCGCGGCAACGGCATGGTCGCCCGCACCGGCTCGGCCAGCACGCGCCCGGCCGTCTGCGGCAGGGGCAGCGTGACGGCAGGCAGGATCCTGGTTGCTGCCAGGATCAACGCGACGACTCCCTCGACCGATGCCAGCGGCTCACCCTCCCTGGCCGACGGGTCCGGGCCGCTGCCCCGCTGTTGCCGGGATGTGTGCCGTCGGCCTGGGCCGGTTGCGGCGTGCCCAAGTGAGCCTTTCGCTGCTAGGTCGTGCGCGACCGTGGAGGTGCTGGCGACGGCTTCGGCGGAGCCTCCTCGGTGGCGGCCTCCTGTTGCGACAGCGGCGGCCGGACGATGAACGGGACCACGGCGCTGACCAGCATGATCGCCGCGATCACATAGAGCGCGCTGCGGTAGTTGCCGGTCGCCTCGCGCATCCTGGCGATCAGCTGTGGCCCGGCGATCCCGGCCACCCCCCAAGCGGTCAGCATGAGCCCGTAGACCGACGCGACGTTCCTGGGGCCGAAGTAGTCGGCCGCGAAGGCCGGCATGGTGCCGAAGCCGCCGCCGTAGCAGAGCAGAACGATGGCGATGCCGGCGGTCACGTTGAGGAACAGCAGCGTCCAGAGGGCATACCACTGCCAGGTGCCGCCCGCCTCCCGCACGGTGTAGTCGCGCGCTGAGCGCTGGGCTTTCTAGGCCTCGGACGGCTCCCACCCGGCTGGTTTCCAGCCCTCAGGGGGGTTGCGCATGAGCAGGGCGGCGCCGGCCACCATGATCAGGTAGGCGACGCCGAGGATGGCGAAGGTGGGCAGCACGCCTCGGGACTCGATCAGCCGCGTGGCGATCGGGGCGGTGACCAGAGCGCCGGCGCCGAAGCCGGCCACGGCGATGCCGGTGATCATGCCGTGCTTGTCCGGGAACCACTTGACCAGAGTGCAGGCGTGACAGCGCCGAGGGCGACCTGCATGACCACGCCCGCGGCTGCGATCACCCACCTGTTCCCGGTGCCGTGCCGGTGCTTGCCCGGTTGGCTTCGGCCTGTCCAGCCATGATCGACCTCCTGCTACGGGGCTGGCCTGGCAGCCCGTGATCAGCTCCTCGCTGTCACCCGCTCGCGCTGGGGCTTGACGACGTACTTGGGGTCTCGAGCAGACTGGAAGCCGGCCTTGTAGACGGCCAGGCGCTCCAAGGCCGAGCCGGCCAGCAGCAGCCCGCTGCCGGCTATGGCCGCCCAGCGCCGGCGAGCTCCGGCTACCGCCACGGTGGCCGCCCCGAGGGCGGTGCAGCCTCTGGCCAGCTTGGCGTAGCGGCCGGCCGGGCCCTGGTGGTAGGGCTCGGCCAGCTCGCCGAGCCGCCGCTCCATCGCCCCGACCGCCCCCAGCTCGATCAGGGCGCCGACGACGGCCAGGCGGCGAGCCGGGCCGGCGTCGGTGGCCGGGGTCAGGACGGTGGTAGCGGCCCCGGCGCTAGCGAGGGCGCTGCCTGCGAACACCAGCGGCAGCTCCCGGCCGGCCTCGTGCCAGACCGGCACGGCGGTGTTGGCCACCAGCACGCCCGTATAGGTGCACAGGACGGGGCCGAGCAGCCCGGAGACAACCTCAGCGGTGCGGCCGAGCCCGGGCAGGATCCCGAGCCGATCGCTGACAGCCGCACCCACCGCGGCCGGGCCCATCGCCGCGAGGACCCAGCTGCCCATGCTCATCGGCGAGGTCGGCTTCATCACTCGCAGCATGTGGTGGAACCGCTCGGGCCGCCCCAGGTCGGACACCAGCAGCGGTCCGCTGGCGGCAACGCCGGCCCCGGCGACCGTGAGAGCGCTGCGGGCCAAGAGCTGGTTGCCGGTGATCCGGGCGGCCACGGCCAGGGGGGCCGACGCCCCGGCCATGCCACCGACGAAGAAGTACCAGGGGACCTCGATCGTCCAGGCCGGTTCCTTGATGACCGGCCGTCCGTAGTAGGAGCCGAACTCGGCCTCGGGCACCATCAGGTCGCGGCGCCGGCGGCGGCCGTTGCCGCGGCCGAACCTGGACCCGCGCTGCCCGGTCGCGGTCGCCGACCCGTCACCGCGGGCGCCCATCGGCGAGGGCTGCTGCTTCGAGGTCATCGCTGTCCTCCCGCGACCACGGCGGCCACCGCCGTGACCACCACCCCGGCCGCGACCGCGGCCGCCTTCCACAGCCTGGGCAGGTCCCGGGTGGTGGAGACCGGGTGGGGGGGGAAGCCGTAGGCCTCGGGCTCGTCCAGGAGCAGGAAGAACGCGCCCGCCCCGCCGATCCCGTCCGCCTCGTCGTCCAGGTACAGGCGGGCGTCGCTGAAGCCGGCCTCGCGCAGCGCCTGGACCTTCCCGGCGGCCCGCTCTCGCAGCTCCTCCAGCGGTCCGAACTGGATCGACTTGGTCGGGCAGGCGTGGGCGCAGGCCGGCTCCAGGCCGTCCTTGAGCCGGTCATAGCACAGGGTGCACTTGAATACTCGGCCGTCGCCCTCGCGCCGGTCGATGACCCCGAACGGGCAGGCGGGCACGCAGTAGCCGCAGCCGTTGCAGATGTCCTGCTGGACGACCACGGTGCCGAACTCGGTCCGGAACAGCGCCCCGGTCGGGCAGACCTCCAGGCACGCCGCCGAGGTGCAGTGCTTGCACACATCCGAGCTCATGAGCCAACGCATGCCCTCGCGGGCCTGCGGCACGGCGGTGGCGGTCCCGGAGGCGGCGGCCGCTGCCGAGGCCAGGTCGACGTCGGGCACCTGGACTGGTTTGGCCTGCTCGATGAAGGCGACGTGGCGCCAGGTGTTGGCCCCCAGGGCCATGGTGTTGTCGTAGGAGTTGCCCGACAGCCGCAGCGGCCCGTCCTCGGGGACCAGGTTCCACTCCTTGCAGGCCACCTCGCAAGCCTTGCAGCCGATGCAGATGCTGGTGTCGGTGAAGAACCCCATCCGCGAGCGGGCCTCGCCGTCGTAGCCGCCGCCGAAGGTCGGGGTGGGCAGGTCGGTCAGCGTCACGGCGGCTCTCCTTCCCCGGCCTCGCCGATGCCGGCCTGGGCTCGGCGCTCCGCCACCAGTCGCCGGAGGGCAGCCCCGCGGGGCCGGCGGCCCGGCTGGATGTCGCAGGTGGCCGCCTTGCACTCCTGGATCTGGACGTTGGGATCCAGCACCAGCGACAGCAGGTCGTTGGCGGCGTCACCGGTGGTGATGCCGCGGTTGCCCCAGTGATAGGGCAGCCCGATCTGGTGCACTGTGCGGCCTTGCACCTGCAGCGGCGAGATCCGGTCGGTGACCAGCACCCGGGCCTCGATCGCCGCGCGGGCGGTGATGATCGTCGCCCAGCCGCCGTGCTCAAGCCCTCGCTCGGCGGCCAGGGCCGGGCTGACCTCGCAGAACATCTCCGGCTGAAGCTCGGACAGATACCCCTGGAAGCGGCTCATGCCGCCGGCGGTGTGGTGCTCGGTCAGCCGGTAGGTGGTGAACACGTACGGGTAGGGGTCGTTGGCCGCGTCGTCGACCGTCGGATGGTAGCGGTTGCCCTCGCGGTCGTACTCCTGGCGGGCCGGATTCAGCTCCTGCTTGTAGACGGCGTTGGTCAGCGGGGATTCCTTGGGCTCGTAGTGGGCCGGCAGCGGCCCGTCCTTGAGGCCGGAGGGGGCGAACAGCCAGCCCCGCCCGTCCACCTGCATGATGAACGGCTCGTCGCCCCGGTTGACCTGCTCGGCCTTGGCTCCCTCATCGGGCACATAGTCGGGCCGCTTGGTCTTGGGGAAGTCGGGCACGTCGTCGCCGGTCCACTCCCCGGCCTGCTCGTCCCACCAGACGTAGCGTTTGCGCTCCGACCAGGGCCGGCCGTCGGGGTCGGCCGAGGCCCGGTTGTAGAGCACCCGGCGGTTGGCCGGCCAGGCCCAGCCCCACTCCAGGGCGACCCGGCCCTGCTCGCGGGCTGGCTTGCGGCGGGCCGCCTGGTTGACCCCGTCGGCGTAGCAGCCGCAGTAGATCCAGCAGCCGCAGGCGGTCGACCCGTCCGCCTTCAGCTGGGTGAAGCTCGACAGCGCCTTGCCGTCCGGGCCGAAGCCGTTGATCTCGCGCAGGACCGCCTCGGCGCTGGGATCGTCGTGCTCGCCCTCGACCGGGTAGTCCCAGGCCAGGTCGAGCACGGCCCGGTCCTTGGGATCGGTTGAAGCGGCCAGCTTCTGGCGGACGATGCGGCCCAGGTGGTACATGAACCACAGCTCCGAGCGGCAATCGCCCTTGGGGTCGAGCGCCTTCTCCCGCCACTGGAGCAGCCGCTGGGTGTTGGTGAACGACCCCTCCTTCTCCACGTGGGAGGCCGCCGGCAGGAAGAACACCTCGGTGCCGATGTCCTCGGTGCGAAGCTCGCCGGTCTCGATCTCGGGGGCGTCCTTCCAGAAGCTGGCCGACTCGATCTCGACCAGATCCCGCACCACCAGCCAGTCCAGCTTGGCCAGCGCCTTGCGGTGCAGCCCCGAGTTCGCCGACCCGACGGCCGGGTTCTCACCCAGGCAGAAGAATCCCTGTACCTTGCCGTCGAGCATGGCCAGGATGGTCTGGTAGGTGGAATGGTCGCCGCTCAGCCGGGGCAGGTAGTCAAAGCAGAAGTCGTTCTCCGGGGTGGCCCGATCCCCGTACCACGCCTTGAGCAGGCTGATCAGGTAGGCGTCGGTGTGCCCCCAGAAGCCGCCCTTCGTGGTGTTCTTGTCCAGGTAGGCGGCCAGGTCCGGGTAGCCTTCGGCGTTGGGCATCGGCAGGTACCCGGGCAGCAGGTTGTACAAGGTCGGGATGTCGCTTGATCCCTGGATGCTGGCGTGGCCACGCAGGGCCATGATCCCACCGCCCGGACGGCCGATGTTGCCCAGCAGGAGCTGCAGGATAGCCGCGGTGCGGATGTACTGGGCGCCCACCGAATGCTGAGTCCAGCCGACCGCATAGGCGAACCCGGTCGTGCGTTCCCGTCCCGAGTTCTCACACAGCGTCTCGGTCACCTCGAGGAACAGGGCTTGGGGGACACCGCAGACCTGCTCGACCAGCTCCGGGGTGTAGCGGCGGAAGTGCTTGCGCAGCAGCTGGAACACACAGCGGGGATGCTGCAGGGTCGGGTCGGTGTGGGGGGCATGGGCCTCGTCCAGCGGCGCCCCGATGCCGCCGTGCTGCTGGCCGGTCTCGCTCTCGTGCTCACCCTCGGCATGGTCGCCGTCATCGGTCCCGGCGTACTGCCAGCTCGAGTTGTCGTAGGTCCGCCGCTCCGGATCCCAGCCGCTGAAGAGGCCGTCGGCGTCCTCGGTGTCCTGGAACCGCTCGTCGATGATCGCCGACGCATTGGTGTAGCTGACCACGTACTCCTTGAAGTAGCGCTCGTTTTCGAGGGCGTAGTTGATGATGGCGCCCAGGAACACGATGTCGCTCCCGGCCCGGATCGGCACATAGGTGTCGGCGTGGGCGCTGGTCCGGGTGAACCGCGGGTCAACGTGGATCACCTTGGCCCCCCTGGCCTTGGCCTCGATCACCCATTGGAAGGCAACCGGATGGCACTCGGCCATGTTGGAACCCTGGATCAGGATGCAGTCCGAGTTGACGAAGTCACCCGGGTAGGTGCTGGCGCCGCCCCGACCGAACGAGATCCCCAGACCGGGGACCGTGGAGGAGTGTCATATCCGCGCCTGGTTCTCGATCTGAATTGCCCCGAGCGCGGTGAACAGCTTCTTGATCAGGTAGTTCTCTTCATTGTCGAGGGTCGCCCCGCCCAGGCTGGCGAACCCCAGGGTCCGCCGGTAGAGCTTGTCACCGTCGCGGTCCTGCCAGCCCGCCTCACGGGCAGCGAGGACGCGGTCGGCGATCATGTCCATCGCCTGGTCCAGCGGCAGCTCCTCCCACTGGGCACCGTGGGGCCGGCGATACTTGACCTTGTACTCGCGGTTCGGGCCAGTGACCAGCTGCTTGGACGCGGCCCCCTTGGGGCACAGCCGACCGCGGCTCACCGGACTGTCGGAGTCGCCCTCGATCTGGGTGACCCGCTCGTCCTTGACAAACACCTTCTGCCCGCAACCGACCGCGCAGTAGGGGCAGACCGACCGGGCGACACGATCAGCCTCAGCAGTCCGCGGCCGCAGAGCGGCCGACCGGGGTGATTGGACCGCCTTGCCGAGCCCCAGGAGGTCCCCCTGCTGAACCTGGCGGATGACCGGCCAGGATCCCAGCCACTTCGGGAGGTCCACGGCACCCTTCTTTGCCCTGCGCTGCGTGGGATCAGGCTATACCCGCGATAGTCGTCGAGCCACTCGGCCTCGCGCTCACCCTGGCCTGGCAGGTGATCTGAAGCTCGCGGCCGGTCACCCGGCGATACCGACGACCTTCCGACGGGAGGCCCCGACGCCGCCCTCGCGTGATCATCCATCAGGGACCTCGTGACAGAGACCGGATGGTAAGACGAGCACCCGGAGAAGCCCCGGAGCTGGGGGGGCGCGGGTTGCTTTACTTCCCTTGCCGAGATCGCCAAGAGCGTCAACGCGATCCAGCGGTATCTCGTCACCGAGACGCGCCTGAGGAGCGATCTTCCACAACGAGGCGTTGAACGGGGTGGTGGCGCCCAACTTCACCGCCTTTCCCACGCCGATCGGGCTCGCAGCCACCTGGGACCCGGACGCCGTCCAGGAGATGGCGGACATCATGCGGCGCCAGATGCGGTCGGTCGGCATGCTCCATGCGCTGGCGCCGGTGATGGACGTCGCCCGCGACGCCCGCTGGGGCCGGGTCACCGAGACGTACGGAGAGGACCCCTACCTGGTAAGCGCGATGAGCGTGGCGTTCACGCGGGGAATGCAGGGCCAGGATCTACGCGAGGGCGTCATCGCCTGCGCCAAGCACTTCCTCGGCTACGCGCAGACCGAGGCGGGGCAGAACATGGCCGCCGTCGCCGTCGGGCCGCGCGAATTGTACGACGTCTTTGCACGGCCCTTCGAAGCAGCCATCCGACTGGCCGTGCTCGGCGGCGTCCATGGCGTCGTACTCGGAGTTCGAGGGCGTGCCGATCCACACTCGCGGGCCGTCCTGACCGATCTGCTCCGCGGCCGGCTGGGGTTCACCGGGCCGTGGAAAGCGGCAAGCTCTCGGAGGACCAGCTCGACGAGTCCGTGCGGCGCGTCCTACGCGACAAGTTCGCGCTCGGCCTCTTCGACAACCCCTATGTCGCCGAGGATCCCGTCGAGATCCGCACCCGAGCCAGCGAGGGCGACGAGCTTTCGCGGCGCCTCGCGGACGAGTCCGTGACGCTGCTGAAGAACGACGACGGGCTGCTGCCGCTCGGCCGCGACGTGGCCAAGGTCGCCGTCATCGGGCCTCATGCGGACAGCACCATGGTCGGCTTCCCGCACTACACCTATCCGGCGGGGGTGGCCATGATCCCGGGTCGCGGCCAAGCTTGGGTTCTTCCCGATGCCGGGCGTCGGCGAGCTTCCGAAGGAAGGCTTCGCGGCGTTGACCACAGAGCTGGAGCGAGCGCAGGGCGACGTGGAGGACTACGCCAGGGCGAACCACCCCACGGTCTCGCTCGCCGAAGCGATCCGACGGCTGCTGCCAAACGCCAAGGTCACTGCGGTGGCTGGGACCGGCGTGTTGCCCTCGAATCCGAGCGACATTCCTGCCGCGGTCGCGGCGGCCCGGGACGCCGACGTCGTCATCCTGTACATCGGCGGCAAGGCCGGCTGGTACGGCGACGACCTGACCGAGAAGGAAGGCGGTGACACCGCGAACATCGACCTGCCGCCCCAGCAGGTGGAGCTGGTGAACGCCGTGACCGACCTCGGGAAGCCGACCGTCGCCGTCGTCGCGTTCGGGCGTCTGTAGGGCCTCACGCCGGTCATCGACCGCCTGCCGGCCGTTCTCACCGCCTACTACGGTGGACCCCACCAGGGGACGGCGATCGCCGACGCCCTCTTCGGTGTCGCCAACCCTGGCGGGAAGCTGCCGGTCACGCTGCCGCGCCACGTCGGGCAGGTGCCGATCCACCACGGCCAGCACCCCGGCAGCGGCTATCGCCGAACCAAGGCGGACATCCATAAGGGCTACCTCGACATGCCCTCGACGCCGCTGTTCCCCTTCGGCCACGGCCTCAGCTACACGACCTTCGACTACGGCCCACTGGAGCTGGCGAGCGACACCGTCGACGTGAGCGGCGAAGCACAGCTGTCACTCACCATCACCAACACGGGAACGAGAAGCGGGACCGAGGTCGTGCAGCTGTACGCCGCCGACACGGCCACCGGCGTGACGCTGCCCGCCCAGCAGCTGGTCGGGTTCGCCCGCCTCGACCTGGAGCCCGGTGCGTTCAAGACCGTCGAGTTCGTGGTGCCGATGAGCCTGCTCGCCTACACGGGGCTCTCCGGCGAGCTCGTCATGGAGCCAGGGCCGGTGGAGCTGAGCGCGGGCAGCCCTCGTTCACAGCTGGCCTCAAGGCCGCGGGAGCGGTGACCTATGTGCACAGCCTCGTCGACCCAGCCGCCATCCGGCGCTTCTGGGATCTTGGGATCGGCGTCTACTCCGACGAACCGTTCCCGCCCCTGGACGGGTCGAGCGCGGAGATACGGGTGCCGAGCTTCCGCCGGGGGATGCCACGCCACCCGCCTAGCACCCGTCAATGGCAACGCTGCCCGGCGTGGTCGTAGGTCTTCCCGTCTACCCCTTTGAAGGCCCCGATCCAACGGTCCGGATACATGATCAGCCGGTAAACGCCGTACCTGCGGACCCGGTGGACCGAGTTGGGATGGACCCGGTTCACCGGGTAGATCGACCGCCCACCGGTGCCGGCCACAATGGTCCATGGAGCATGGGCCACATCGACCACCCCGGTCGTCCGCATCGGCTTCAACCGCTCGTAGATGTGGTTGTGCCCGTTCAGCACGACGTCGACGTCGCCGGCCACCAGCTGTGCCCAGAGGTGGGCCAGTTCCTGGCTGCCGCCATGCAGAGCCGTTGAGGCACGGTAGGGAGCGTGGAAGAACGCCAGCGTGCACCGGGTCCGGTGCGCGGCGAGGTCCTGCTTCAGCCAGGCCCATTGCGCCGACCCGTGCCCGCATCCCCCGTTAGGCACCATGGCGCAGCTGGAGTTGAGGGCGACGACATGCCAGGGGCCGAGGTCGAATGAGTAGTATCCGAGCCCGCGTGGACCCGCGGCCGCGCCGAAGTAGTCGAAGTACCCGGCGGCGCCGTCGCCGCCCAGGTACTCGTGGTTGCCGATGCTCGGATGCGTCTTGGCCTTGAAGGCGCCCCAGGACCTGTCGTAGGCCTGCTGGAAATTCACCAGCTCCCCGGCTTCGTATTGCACGTCGCCGAGGGCGAGCACCGCCGTCGGGTTCCACCGCCGGATCAGGTCAGCGGTCAGCATGTCGTGGCGTGGACCGCCCGGTGCATTGGAGATGTCGCCGGCCGCCGTAATCGACGTCGCATGCGCAGGCGGCATGACGCAGAACAAGGCGATAACGGCCATCCCGGTCACGAGTCGTCCTCTGTGCCGGGGCCGTTTGTGGCAGCGCGTACGGTGACCAAGCGCAGATCGATCGGCGACCGACATTGCCCCCCCTTGCTCGTGGCACAACCCCAGATGGTGTATCGACCAGGGATCGCGACCGGCTGAACGCAGATCTCGATGAGCGATCTAGGCGTCGCTAGAGCGGCGGCCGTACAGTCGAACTGCGCGCCACTACGACAGTGGAACAGCGGCAGTTCACCGTCCTGGTGGACTGATGATCTGGCAACCATTTGGCGTTTGTTGCCGGATTGAACATGTTCGGCCGGACGGCTCGGGGCTCACGTCAGCGGCGTCGTCTGCTGAGTGCGCTCTGACCCGTCGTGGGGGGCTGGGACGCCGTCGAGCACGAGGTCGGCAACGCGACATGCCGGACGGTAACGGCCGTCAGCCGGCGCCGCCCTTACCGACCCACGCCGTCTGCTAACGAGCCGCGGCGCTCCGGTGGGGCAGTACCCAGCCCGGGCGCGGGAAGTGGCAGGTGTAGCCGTTCGGGTAGCGCTCCAGGTAGTCCTGGTGCTCCGGCTCGGCCTCCCAGAACGGACCGGCTGGGGCGACCTCGGTGACGACCTTGCCGGGCCACAGCCCGGACGCCTCGACGTCGGCGATGGTGTCCTCGGCGACCCGGCGCTGTTCCTCATCGAGGTAGAAGATCGCCGAGCGGTAGCTCGTGCCGATGTCGTTCCCCTGGCGGTCCAGCGTTGTCGGGTCGTGGATCTGGAAGAAGAACTCGAGCAGCTCGCGGTAGGAGGTCACCTCGGGGTCGAAGATGATCTCGATCGCCTCGGCGTGGGTCCCGTGGTTCCGATAGGTGGCGTTTGCGACGTCGCCTCCCGTGTAGCCCACCCGCGTCGAGAGCACCCCCGGGCGCCTCCGGATCAGGTCCTGCATCCCCCAGAAACACCCTCCGGCCAGGACCGCCTTCTCCCTCTTCTGGCTCATCGCTTCGCTCCCTCCGTCGTCGCGGCTTGGTTCAGGAGTTTCCGGTATGCCCCGTAGCCCTCGGCCCGCAGGTCCTCGCAGGGTATGAAGCGCAGCGCGGCCCGGTTGATGCAGTATCGCCGGCCCCTCCTCGACCGGACCGTCGGCCAAGACGCGACCGTGGTGGCTGTCCCCCAGCGCTCTCCTGGGTGACCGCGCGCTGCGACGCGTCAACTGCACCAGCGCCTGCTCGTCCTTGCGAGATCGAGCAGACACGACAACTCCTTCACCCAACCCTCGGGTCGTTGCACTGCAGCCAGTAAAACACTCCAACACCGTCGCGCATTCCCGGACCCAGACTCAGCCCCGGCTGCACAGCTTCGCCTACTACTTGGAGGAGACCTGCCGGCTTCTGGTCGCCGACCGCGGCCTGAGCGACGCCATGGGCATGCGCCTCTCCAGCGGGGCCGCCACCGAGGCCGCCAAGACCCGCCTGGTCGAGCTAGTGGTCCGTCTCCGAGGTGGTTGACACAGAGCGGCCCTCGGCTCTGGCTCTGTTGAGGTAGAAGGCCGCTCGATGATGCGGCGGTCTGTTCCGCCACGGAGGGGTCCTGAGGCGGCGGGTCGGCTACCCCTCGCGCATGAAGGCGTCGAGGTCGGCGGCAACCCTCTCCGGGCGCTCCCAGTTGGGGCTGTGGCCCGTCGCCGGGTACACGACCACCCTGGCCGCGGGAATCGCGACCGCCAGCTGGTCCTCCTCCTCCCGCGGCAACCACCGGTCCCACTCCCCCCAGATGAGCAGCGTCGGCGCGGCGATCCGCCCCAGGTCCGCCGCGTCGTCGAACGCGAACAGGCCATCCAGCGTGCTCTTCCAGACCCGGGCCGGCAGCTTCAGGCTCTCGGCAATGAGCCCCTTGAAGAACGGCTCGGGCAGAGGGACGTGGGCGGCGGCCCCCTGCAGCTCCCGCGCGAACTGCACCGGCACCGGGTCCTGCAGGCCGCGCACCGCGGTCTGCAACTCCAACTCCTCCTCGTTGTCGCCCAGCGACCCCGGGGCGCCGATCAGCACCAGCCGGGCGACACGCTCGGGGTGGACCTCGGCCACGCGCCGGGCGACCAGGCAGCTCCCCGAGTGGCCGACCAGGGTGGCCCGCCCGACCCCGACGGCGTCCAGGAAGGCCACCACGTCGCCGGCGAAGTCCTCGACGGTGTAGCAGCAGTCCGGCCGCTCGGAGTTGCCGTGGCCGCGCTGGTCCAGCGCGTAGGCGTGGTAGCGCGGGGTTAGCAGGGGCAGGACCCGACTGTAGGAGAACCACGAGTCGGTGTAGGCGGGCAGGAAGACGATCGGCTCCCCGCTCGGGTCGCCCTGCTCGGCATAGTGGACCCGCGGACCGCTGGCAAGGCGCGTGGTGGCAAACCGAAGCTGCGGAACCTGTTGCTGCATGGCCGCCCCTCTGGCACTCCGATCCTGCACAGGGTGCCCATCCTACGGCGGCGACGGCGAAGGATACCCGTGACGCCGTCGGTCGGGCTGGTCGCGGTGGCGTAGCAGACGATGCCGCCAATCGGGCTGGCTCGGCGACCGGCCGCGACGGTCCTCGGCGAGTCCCGCCTTGGCCAAGAGACCTTGAGACCCCAGCTTGCATGGACAGCAGGCGGCAGGGTCTCCAACCCCCGACCACAGCGACCTTGGGAGGCGCTCCTCTTCTGGAAGTCCCGACAACACCAGAGCGAGCGCTTCTACGGCTAATCTGGCTGTGGCTGGCAGCAAGAGGCCCCCAGCGTGACCTGGGGGCCAACGCACACCTTCAGCACCCGAGAGAGGGGAAGGCATGCCAGCACAGCGTAACCACCGCAGCACCCGTCCAGCCGCCACCAGGGCAGGAAGCACCACCGCCAGGCGTGGCAACGGTAGCAACGGCAATGGCAGGCGCAACAACCGGGCCGCCTACTGGTCCGTCGAGCTGTCCATCGGACCGCCATCGACCTGGTGGTGGAAGGCCAGAACGGCGACACTTGGGGATCGCGGTCTGCTCCCTGTGTGCTTCCATCCTTCCTGGGAGTGAGACCTCCCAGCGGCTGCCCACGATTTGGCACGAGACCGTCCTCAGGATCGACTCCAGGACCGCCCGCTGATGGTGAGGGAGGACAACATCGACCTGGGCGAGGGAATCATCCCCATCCACATCCTGAACCTGACCTGCTCGGTCCACCTCCGGCAGGAGCACGGCTTCAAGCGCTGGCAGATCAGCAGATTCAAGGAGATCTATCCCTGGCTAATTCGGGAAGACGGCACCTTCGCCTTCGCGGCCCTCCACTATCTCGTGCATGTCATGGTGCATGTGGAGGAGGCAGCCGTCCCGCTGGATGAGAGCGGCACCGTCGCCTTCGTGCGACTGATCAAGCCGCCTGGAGTCACCGACCACCTGAATCCCTAGTGCCCGTTGCTGAGATCTTTGACGCTTGAGTTTGGCTAGGATCTGGTCGGCGTCCTTGGCCCAGGTGAAGGGACGACAGCGCTGGTTCCAGCCGTCGCAGAACTGCACGCGAGTGCGCGCCCGGCCAAAGGGCCGGCTGAATCGGCCGCCCTCCACAATTTCGCCCGGAGTGTTGCCGCTGTGCCGTTGGAAACGCCAGAAGTACCCTCTGACCTGCGGTCGATGAAGCAGGCCTCCCCGATGCTGTCTGGGAACAGCTCCTCCAGATTGCCCAGGGCCTCGTTGGCCTCGTTTAGGACCGGCCCGCCAGCGCGGATCTTGGCCGTGCGGTCACCCGGCATCCTGTAAAAATGCCGGAAGGCCGGGTTCTTGGCGGTCAGCAGGTCGATC
>JASLBL010000256.1 GCA_030146615.1 Actinomycetes bacterium | reverse complement strand
GGACGGAGTAGCGCACTGGCCAAGACCGTCCAGCCCTCGGCCGGTGCTGCCGAGACCAGCCGCAGCCGCAGCCCGGCCGGGTTGACCGGGTGGGCCAGGGCCGCGTCGACCAGGGCCGCAAAGCGGTCGGTGGGCAGGTCGACGAGCAGGTCGTTGAGGTCGTCGTCAGCCAGGCGGCGGACGTGGGCGGCGAGCTGCCGGTAGCGGGCGCTCACGCCAGCTCACCCCCAGCGCCAGCCGGCGCCGGCTGCGGCGCCGCCTGGTCGTGGGTGGCCGGCGAGAGGAGCCGGGCCAGCGCCCACTTGGGGATGTAGATCGTGCCGCCGAGCTTCTCCGCCGGCAGGGCGCCCCGCTGGACCCACTCATAGATGGTGTTGGGGTGCTTGCCGAGCATGGCGGCGACCTCGGCCACCGTGTAGGCAATCCGGCCGCCCTCTGTGGTCGGCTGGAGGTTGGTCGCGTCGGGGTGCGCGCTCACGGGACCCGCACCCCCTGGGCCAGGCTGGCGGCCAGCTGGCCGATGGCCTGCTCGGGGTCGCGGCGGTGCCCACCCAGGGTCCGCTGGCAGGGCAGGCGGCCATCGGTGGCCCAGCGGGCGATCGTCTTGGGGGAGACGTGCGGGATGTCGGCGAGTTGGCTGGTGTGCAGGAAGGATTCGGTGCTCGTGTCCGGGTGGTCGCCAGGGAACGGCCGGAGGACACCACATCGACGGCGGCCGGCGCGGTCTGGGCGCCCTACCGCATCGGCGGTGATCCAGCACGGATCAACCGTTGGAGCCAGCGCAGCCTGGAGGTCTTCACTGCTCTAGCGCGCTCCGAGCGTTCGGGCGTCCAGATGATCGTTTCGATGGAGGTCGGCCACCGACCAGTAGAGGCGCCCGACTGGGCGCCTCTACTGCCTGGCGTGCGTCCATGCGCGTCGGACGAGCTACCGGCGGGCTATGCGCACGGCTACCGGTTCGTCATTCCCGCCATCGACATGCCTCCATATCTGGCCTACCTGCTCGCCCGTCTCAAGGACGCCGGCGGCACCTTCCAGCAGGACGCCGTAACCTCCCTTGAAATGGTGAGCGGCTCGGTGCCTGCTGTCGTCAACTGCACCGGCATGGGTGCCCGCGAACTCGCCCGCGACGCGACGCTTCGGCCGGTTCGTGGACAACTCGTCATCATCGCCAACCCAGGAGTGGAGATTGGGTTGGTCGAGGCTGAGGATGAGGAGGACTTAACCGAGCTGACCTTCTTGATCCCGCACCGTTCCACCCTTGTGCTCGGGGGCACGGCCGAGCCTGATGACGAGCGCGCATATCCTGACCCGGACACCACAAGGGCCATTCTTGCTCGATGCGTCCGCCTCGACCGCCGTGTGGCGGGAGCGCCGGTCCTCGCTGAACGTGTGGGATTTCGTCCCGAACGACCAGAGGTCCGGGTCGCGGGCGAGCGATACGGGGATTCCTGGATCTGGCACAACTACGGTCACGGTGGGGCGGGCGTCACCCTGTCGTGGGGCTGCGCCGAGGAGATCACCACCGATGTGCTCGCAGTACTCGGCGGCGGAGTTCCCGCAACGAGGCGATAACCCCGGACCCTGGCGGGGTTCGACCCCGCGAGGGTCGCGGGATCGAGAGCTGCAGACTCATCAGGTCGGCAAGGGGCGGGTGGCTTGGCGGCAGACAACAGGACGTCGCCGCCTCATCGGAACCGGCGACGCCCTGTCTGCTGGCCTCTCGGAAGCTGGCTGGCCAGGAGTTGGGTTGGCTCAGGTGTCGACCGGGGCCGGCACCTCGACCTCGGCCGGCCTAGCGCGGATCACGACCAGCGACACCACCAGCGCGAGTACCGCGAAGACGGCCGCGAGCTGGAAGGCGGTCGAGATGCCGTGGGCCAGCACCTGGTGGGCGTATTGCGCCGGAAGTTGACCGGTCTGCTGGAACTGGGCCTGGAGCTCGGAGGAGGCGTTGGCCAGGAACTGTCCGACCTGGGTGGTGGCCTCGTTGCGGCTGGCGGTGCCGAACACGGTGATCAGGATGGATAGGCCGAGGGAGCCACCGACCTGCTGGGTGACATTCAGCAGGCTGGACGCGGCCCCCACTTCGTGGGGGGCCACCCCGGAGACGGCCACGATGGTCAGGGGCACGAACAGCAGGCCCATGCCCAGGCCGAACAGCAGCATGGGGCCGAGGATGCCGGTGAGGTAGCCGCTGGTGACCGTGACCTGGGTGAGCCAGGCGAGCCCGGCAGCGGCCAGCAGGGCGCCGCCGGTCATGAGGCGCCTGGGCCCGATCCGGGGCAGCGACCGGGCGGCGAACTGGGAGGTCAGCACGATCGCGGCGGTGATGGGGAGGAAGGCGAGCCCGGCCCGGAGGGGGCTGTAGCCGAGGACGTCCTGGACGAACAGGGTGAGGAAGAAGAACTGGCCGAACATGGCCGCGGCCAGGGCGAGCATGATGGCGTAGCTGCCGGCCCGGTTGCGGTCACGGAACATGTGCAGCGGGGTGATGGGCTGGCTGGTCCTGGTCTCGATCGAGAGGAAGATGGCCAGCAGGACGGCGGCGGCGATGAAGGAGCCGATCGTCCCCGGGTTGCTCCAGCCCTCCTGGGCCGCGCGGATGAACCCATAGACCAGCGCCGTCATCCCCGCGGTGGAGGTGAGGGCCCCGCCCAGGTCGAAGCGGCTCGGCTGCCGCTCGGACTCGGCGATGAACAGCGGGGCGAGGACGGCGAGCAGGAGGCCGATGGGCACGTTGACGAACAGCACCCACCGCCATGACAGCCAGGAGGTGAGGACGCCGCCGGCGAGCAGGCCGATGGCCCCGCCGGCCACGGCCACGGCCGAGAACACCCCGAACGCCCGGTTGCGCGCCTGTCCCTCGGCGAAGTTGGTGGTGATCAGCGAGAGGGCGGTCGGGGCGGCGATCGCGGCGCCGACGCCCTGGAGGGCGCGGGCGGCCAGCAGCCAGCCGGACGAGGTGGCCAGGCCGCCGAGGAACGAGGCCAGGGTGAACACCAGGATGCCGGCGATGAACACCCGCCGGCGGCC
>JASLBL010000239.1 GCA_030146615.1 Actinomycetes bacterium | reverse complement strand
GGAGGACCTGAAGAGCAAGGCCCTTGCCGCGCTGCGTCGGCTGCAGAAGCTTCCCCACATCGTGCGCGGCTTCTTCCGCGACCCCAACCTGCGCTACATCACCACCGAATAGTCCAACTACTTACGTTCGCCTTGGTAACTCGGGGTCGTCGACACGGCCCCTCCGGGGTGCGAACATGTGTTCGATGAGCCGGACGACGATCCTCCACGCCGACCTGGACGCGTTCTACGCCTCGGTCGAGCAGCGGGACGACCCCCGGCTCCGGGGACGGCCGGTGATCGTCGGGGGCGGGGTCGTGCTCGCGGCCAGCTACGAGGCCAAGGCCCACGGCGTCCGCACGGCCATGGGCGGGACCCAGGCCCGCCGGCTCTGCCCCCGGGCGGTGGTGGTCCCGCCCCGCATGAGCGCCTACGCCAAGGCCAGCAAGGACGTGTTCGAGGTCTTCCGGCAGACGACCCCGCTCGTGGAGGGCCTCTCCATCGACGAGGCGTTCCTGGACGTAAGCGGGCTGTGGCGGGTCTCGGGCACGCCGGTCGAGATCGCCATGCGCCTGCGCCGCGAGGTCCGCGAGCGGGTCGGCCTGCCCATCACCGTCGGGGTGGCCAGGACCAAGTTCCTGGCCAAGGTGGCCAGCGGCGTGGCCAAGCCCGACGGCCTGCTGGTCGTCCCGGCCGACGACGAGCTGGCCTTCCTGCACCCGCTGCCGGTCGAGCGGCTGTGGGGCGTCGGCCCGGTCACCGCGGCCAAGCTCCGCGGCCACGGGATCACCAGCGTCGGCCAGGTGGCCAGGCTCGGGGAGGCGACCCTGGTCACCATGGTCGGCCAGGCATCCGGCCGCCACCTGCACGCCCTCGCCCACAACCGCGACCCCCGCCCGGTCGACACCGGCCGCCGGCGCCGCTCGATCGGGTCCCAGCGCGCCCTCGGCCGCTCCCCCAGGTCGCCCGCCGAGCTCGACGTCATCCTGATCTCGCTGGTCGACCGCATCACCCGCCGGATGCGGGCCGCCGGCCGGCCCGGCCGGACCGTCGTCCTGCGCCTGCGCTTCGACGACTTCACCCGGGTCTCCCGCTCCCACACCCTGGCCTGGCCGACCAGCCACACCCCCACCATCCTGGCCACCGCCCGCGACCTGCTGGCCGCGGCCACCCCGCTGATCCAGCGCCAGGGGATCACCCTGCTCGGCCTGGCCGTGGCCAACCTCGACGACAGCGGCGTCATCCAGCTCACCCTGCCGTTCGACCGCCACAGCCAGTCGGCCCTGGACAGCGCCGTCGACGACGTCCGGGCCCGCTTCGGGTCCGAGGCCATCACCCGCGCCGTGCTCCTCGGCCGCGACCAGGGCCTGTCGGTCCCGATCCTGCCCGACTGACCGCTCCCCCATCCGGGCGGGCGCCACCCCGATCCTTCATCATTGCGGCATGGACGACGCCGTGCAGGCCCACATCGACGCCGCCGCCCTCGGCGGGCCGCCCGATGAGTAGACCGAGGGTCGCCACCCTCGAGGTTCCCGGGGCGACCCTCCACTACGAGGTCCAGGGCGCCGGCCCCCTGCTGCTGATCATCCCCGGGATGCCGGCCGACGCCGGGCTCTACACGGCCCTCGCCCGGGAGCTGGCCCCCAGCTACACGGTGGCGAGCTACGACCCCCGGGGCATGTCCCGCAGCCGGCTCGACGGACCGGCCACCGACCAGCTGGTCGGGGTCCACGCCGACGACGCCCGCCGGGTCCTGGAAACGGTCGGCGGTGGGCCGGCCCACGTGCTCACCGACAGCATCTCCGGGCTGGTCGGCCTCCACCTGGCCGCCACCGAGCCAGGGCGGGTCCGGACCCTGGTCGCGTTCGAGCCGCCGGTCACCGAGGTGCTCCCCGACCGGGAACGGTGGCGCGCCTTCTTCGAGGACCTGCACCCTGACCTCGACAGGCTCCGGTCCGGGCCGGCCCGGGTCGTGGTCGCGGTCGGGGACGCGTCAGCGCCGCACCAGGTCGCCTGGCAAGCCTCCCACGCCCTGGCCGAGCAGCTCGGCGTCCGCCCGGTGACCGTCCCCGGCGACCACGATGCGGTCACCAGGCGCCCGGGCGAGTTCGCCGAGGCCCTGCGGGCGGTCCTCAGCGGTTCCTGACCACATGGCGACCGCGGAGGAGCGCGACCCGCGCCCCGGGCCGGGCAGCCTGCGCGAGGTCGTCGGGCTGTTCCTCAAGCTGGGCACGATCGCCTTCGGCGGCCCGGCCGCCCACGTCGCCCTCATGCACACCGAGGTCGTCGGCCGCCGCCGCTGGGTCTCCGAGCAGCAGTTCCTCGACCTGGTGGGGACGACCAACCTGCTCCCCGGTCCCAGCTCCACCGAGCTGGCCATCTACCTCGGCCTGCGCCGGGCCGGCTGGCGCGGGCTGGTCGCCGCCGGCGCCTGCTTCATCGCCCCGGCCTTCGCCATCGTCCTCGGCCTGGCCGTCCTGTACGACCGCTACGGCACCACCCCGGTCGCCACCGATCTTCTCTACGGGGTGACGCCGGTGGTCATCGCCATCATCGCCCACGCCCTGGTCCTGCTCGGCCGGACCGCCCGCAAGAGCGCCGGGCTCGCCGTCATCGGCCTGGCCGCCCTCGGCGGCTACCTGGCCGGCCTCCACCCCCTGCTGCTGCTCGCCCTCGGGGCCGCCCTGTGGCTGGCCGTCACCGGCGGCCGCCGGTTCGCGGCCCGCTTCGGCGCCCCCGCCATCCTGGTCCCGCTGGCCGGACCCCTGCTGCTCCAGGCCCCGGCCGCCGCCGGCTCGGTCAGCCTGACCACCCTGTTCTGGACCTTCCTCAAGCTCGGCTCGGTGGTGTTCGGCAGCGGCTATGTGCTGCTGGCCTTCCTCCGCGACGACCTGGTGGAAGGGCTGCGGGTGATCAGCGACCGCCAGCTGGTCGACGCCGTCGCCGTCGGCCAGATCACCCCCGGCCCGGTCTTCACCACGGCCACCTTCATCGGCTACCTGGCCGCCGGGACCCCCGGCGCGGTCGTGGCCACCGTCGCCATCTTCGCGCCCTCGTTCGTGTTCGTGCCCCTGATCGACCGGCTCCTCGCCGCCGTCCGCAACCGCCCCTGGGTCCGCACCGCCCTGGACGGCGTCAACGTGGCCGCCGTCGCCCTCATGGCCGGGGTCGCCGCCCAGCTCGCCCGCACCGCCCTGGTCGACCTCCTCACTGTCGCCCTGGCCGCCGCCACCCTCGCCGTCCTGCTCCGCTGGCACCCGAACCCGACCTGGCTGATCGCCGCCGGCGCCGGCGTCGGCCTCCTCCACGGCTGGGCCTGACCTATGCCGGGAGCGCACGATCGGGTTGGACGGCCACGAACCCGGCGGGAACGGCTGACGCCCGTGCTGGACGTACCATGCAGTTGCGTACTATACTACGCGTCATCATCCAGATGAAGGGGACACACGTGCCGACCGAAACTCGCCCAGACACCGATGCCCAGCACTACCTGGTGAGCGCCGTTCGCCAGGGCCAAGCCGCCGTGATCGACACCATCCGCACCTGGACCACCATCACCGAGCAGCTGA
Organism: Actinomycetes bacterium; assembly: GCA_030146615.1. Lineage (GTDB taxonomy): Bacteria > Actinomycetota > CALGFH01 > CALGFH01 > CALGFH01 > CALGFH01. Next base: position 63,877 of record JASLBL010000239.1, on the reverse strand, counting down.
CCCGGACCCTCACGCTCCCCGCACCTGGCGTCGACTTCGCCGGCATCGTCGACCGCGCCTTCGACGCGGCCGAGCAGACCCTCGCCGCCCAGCACCAACTCGCCCGCACCCTCGCCGACGTCGCCACCCGCCAGGTCGACATCGCGGTGGAGACCGTCGACACCGCCGCGGCGGGCGTCGAGGCCAGCGTCGACGAGCACGTCCACCGAGTCGAAGCCGCCGAGGCCGAGCAGGAGCAGCCAAACCGGGAGCGCTCGGAGCAGCCGCAGGCCTCCACGGGTGACACCACGACGGCTGCGTCGGCCAGGCAGGACCGCAGGCCCGACGGGCGGACCTACGAGGAGCGCAGCCTCGAGGAGCTCCGGGAGCGAGCTGGTGAGCTGCAGATCGAAGGCCGCTCCTCGATGAACAAGGAGGAGCTGATCGCTGCCCTGCGCGACCACCGCCGGTCACGATCGGCCAAGACCGAAGCGCCCAAGGGCCAGGCGCCCCAGCAGGACCGCACCCCGGATCGGCGGGCCTACGAGGAGCGCAGCATTGAGGAGCTTCGCGAGCGGGCTCGGGAGCTGGAGATCGAAGGCCGCTCGACGATGAGCAAGGACGAGCTGATCGCCGCCCTGCGTCAGCACGCGAGGTAGTAGCTCCGGTCCGCCCGATGTCTGAGCGGCAGCTCGAGCCCAGCGGGCTGGTCTACCAGCCCGAGTTCCTCACCGAGGCCGAGGAGCGGCAGGTGCTCGACGTGCTCGAGGCGATGGAGTTCCACACCATCACCATGCACGGGCAGACCGCCCGGCGGACTGTCCGCCATTTCGGCCTGGACTACGGATACGAGTCCTGGAAGCTGGAGCCGACCGAACCGCTGCCACGCGAGCTCGGCTGGCTCCAGCGGCGGGCCGGGGCGTTGGCCGGCCTGGATCCAGAGGACTTCGCCCAGATCCTGGTCTCCAGGTACCCGCCGGGGGCCGCCATCGGGTGGCATCGCGACGCGCCCATGTTCGGCCCCAAGGTGGTCGGGATCTCGTTCGCCGCCGCCTGCCGCATGCGCTTCCAGCGCGGCAAGGGGGACGGGCGCCAGGTGGCCGAGATCAACTTGGAACCACGCTCGGCCTATGTGCTGGCCGGCGCCGCCCGGTTCGCCTGGCAGCACTCCATCCCGCCGACCAAGGCCCTGCGCTACTCGATCACGTTCCGAACCCTCAAGACCTCGACCACGGCAACGTCCGGGTCGCCGTCCTAGTCGAAGCACCCTGCAAGGTCCGGAGCCGCATGCCGAGCGCTCGGTGGCCTTGCAGGAACGCCAAGGAGACAGGATTCGAGACGAGGAGGACCAGGCCAAGTGCCTGGTCGAGTTGCTGGAGATCCTCGGCGCCGGAGGCGTCGACAGCACCTTCGTGCTCTACGGCTAGACGCCCAGTACCGCTGATGTCCGCCCTCACTGCCGACCATGACCACCCCGCCGACCGCGGCGACCTACGACCCCGCTTCGGCAACCAGGCCCCTGAGGGCGGCGGCGCACTCCTCCAGCGCTTGACGGTCGGCTTCGGTGAAGGCATCCCGCTCGGCGCTTTCCACATCTAGCGTGCCCACCACCGTGCCCGTGCCGGGATCGACCACCGGGACGATCGCCTCCGACAGGGTGCTCGCAAAGGCCGTCAGGTAGCGCGGATCAGCGGTCACGTCGTTGACCACCACGGCACCCTTGGTGGCAACAGCCGCCCCGCTGAGCCCTTGGGTCACCGGAAAGCGTGGGTGAGCAGGCGCCCCTGGTCCGCTCCAGCCGATGGCGATGATCTCCTGCTCGGTCACCGCGTACAGCCCGACCCAACGGTAGCTCCCTGCTTGCCGGATCAGCGCAGCGACCCGGACCGCCTTCTCAGCGCGGCCCAGATCGCTTGCTAGTGCGTCATCGATGCCGCGCAGCACCATCGGCCAGTCCATGACAGCGACCCTAGCCAACCCCGCCACGACCGGTCCAGCCGTTTCCGGATGCCGCACCACGCCCAAACTCCGGCGCCCACCCACCTACTGCCGCACCCTCTTAGCCGACGATGGCAACGGCGTCCACGACCCGAAGGCCAAGCGCACGATCGCCCGATATTGGGACCGCTGCCCGGGCCGCGTCCGGCCTGATCCCCTTGGTCCACAGCCGCCAGGCCGTCTCGGCGTCCAGCACCACTCGCGCCGCCGGTGCTCCAGCCGTGCCTGCCGTCAGCCGCCATCCGTCCGGCGTCCGGGTCAGCACCCAGCACCCGCCTGCCTCCCCAGCGAGTACGACCTCCACCGTCGTCCCCACCGACGCCGGCACGCCCGTGAACGCCCGTGGCAGCGCGTGCACAAAGGTGGCCAGCACCGGCGCCATGAAGGCCGGCTCCTTCAGCCCCGGCACCCCGACCGCGTCGCGGATCTGCTGCTGGTGGGTCCACCGCTCGGTGTACTGGCGGGCCACATCCAGCCAGTTCGGGACCGGGTCGGGCCGGATCCAAGAGACCGATTCCTCCACCGCAGACAGATCCAGGCTGGTCAGGTAGCGCCCGGTCGCCTCGCCGGTGACGGCGAGCAGCTCGCACAGCAGCCGGGTGCTGATCCGGCGGGTCGCCTCCACCCAGGTCTGGTTCAGCCGGTCAAGGGACACCACCAGCTCCTGGAATCCAGCCGGCTGGCTGGGCGCGTCAGCTGTGGCGGCGCCGTCCCGGCGTCGGGAGAGCAGGTCGATGTCGTCGCCCAGCAGATGCAGCGCGACATCCTTGACCGACCAGCCCGGACACACCGTGGGTGCCTGCCACTGCCCAGCGGGAAGCGAGGAGAGCAGCTCCACGAGCGACGCCCGCTCGGGCGGGAACAGGTGGGTGACGACGATGTCCTCGGACTCCACGGCGCCATTGTCCGGCCCTGGCCGCACCCTCCGCCAAGCGCCCGCCTTCCCCGGTGGTCGCCCCTCCCGGCCTTGAGAAACGACCTCTCAATCGAGCGACACGCGCTCGCTGCGGTCGACCCCCGAGCCACGGTCTGGATCCCGGCCCGGGATCAGCACCCAGTGCTCGGAGACCGTCGCCCGATAGAGCCGGAACAGGGCCGATCCCTGCACATCGTCCAGTCCAAAGGCGCGACCGATGTCCCGCCGGGACACGCGGTCAAAGACCTCAAGACCCTGTTCGAGCTCGGCGCCGGTGAGCTGCTTGGCCATGCCCTTCATGTACACGGCCTGGGCGCCGCCGACCGGGACCGTGGAGTCGAAGATCGCGATCGCAACCTCGGGGTGGGCGGCGAGGTTCCGCGAGTGCTTGGCGTCGGGCGATGAGACCCAGTGGAAGTTTCGGTAGTCCTCGGAGGCAAACCACACCGGCGAGACCCACGGATTCCCGGCCTCATCAGCGGTGCCGAGGGCCATGTAGCTGTTGGCGTCGACCACGCTCCGGGCGACGTCGGCGAGCTCAGCAGCCATGGGGCGCCTCCCCCAGCTCGCGGACCTCGGTTGCGGACACGGCGGCTCCTTTCCTGGCCTGTGGTCGTAGAACCTACCTTGCTTTACGAATGCCGGCGGCAGGACGGTCAGAGGGCTCACGGTCGTCCCCCTCCCACTCCAGGCGCACGATCAGCAGCAGGGCCGGCCAGCTCGGTCATGCCGTCGAGGCGGGCCAGCAGCCGGGGCCGCGGGACCAGGTCGGGGCGGGGCCGGGGCACGAACAGCTTGGTCGCCAGCAGGGGGAGGCCGGCGGCGCCATGGCCCATCCGGGCAGGCACCCCTATGGCGCTCAGGTCACCGCAGGGTGCGGAAGAACTGGCGGATGTCACCGAGCAGCAGGTCGGGAGCGTCGTGGGCGGCCCAGTGGCTGCCGCGGTCGAACTCGCTCCAGGAGACGATGTTGGCGTGGTCGCGTTCGGCGAACCGGCGGATCGGCCGGAAGTCGAAGGCGAAGCTGGCCAGGCCGATGGGGACGGTGGTCGGCCCGGTCGGCTGCTCGGCATGCTTGTTCTCGTAGTAGAAGCGGGCCGCCGACGCCGCCGTGTTGGTCAGCCAGTAGATTGCGACGTTGGTGATGATGTGGTCCTTGCTCAGGGCGTCGCCGAACAGCTGACCGCTCCAGGCGATCTGCCCGGCCGGTGAGTCGGCCAGCGCGTGCGCGACCGTCTGGGGCTGCGCCTGCTGCAGCTTGTCGTGGACCGCGTGCTCGACGAAGCCCTGCAGGAAGTTCAGATAGTGCAGCTCCTCGGGCGTCAGGCCCTCGAACTCGGCCGGGTCACCCGAGGGGAAGGAGAAGAGCTGGTTGACGTGCACCCCGATGACATGCTCGGGGTCGACCCGTCCCTGGAGGGGCGCCACGATGGCGCCGGCGTCGTTGCCGTGCGCGCCATAGCGGTCATAGCCGAGCCGCCGCATCAGCTCCGCCCACGCTCGCGCGGTCCGGTGTGCGTCCCAGCCCGGCTCGCGGGTGGGCCCGGAGAAGGCGAAGCCGGGCAGCGACGGGACCACCACGTGGAAGGCGTCGGCCGCCTCACCGCCGTGGCCGCGGGGGTCGGTGAGCGGCCCGTCGAGGTCGACGTACTCCAGGTAGGTGTTGGGCCAGCCGTGGGTGAGGATCAGCGGCGTGGCCTCCGGCTCGGAGGAGCGGACGTGCAGGAAGTGGATCCTCTGCCCGTCGATCTCGGTGATGAACTGCGGGTAGTGGTTGAGCCTTGCCTCCCAGGTGTGCCAGTCGTACTGGTGCTGCCAGTGGTCGACCAGGTCACGGACGTAGCCGACCGGGACGCCGTACTCCCAGCCCGGCGGGACCGGGCCCCGCTGCGGGCCGCTGGTGTCCATGGGGAGCTCGTTGGCCCAGCGGGTCCGGGCCAGCCGGTCGGCGAGGTCGTCCAGGTCGGCCTGCGGGATCTGGATGTGGAACGGGCGAATCTTGGTGTCGGCCATGACGGCTCCTTCCGGACTGGCGGACGGCGACGAGGACGACCATACGAGCCGTTGCGGTCAGTTTCTGTCCGCTAGAGGTGGCAGACTCCAGGAATGTTGGCGACTTCGGCGCGGCTGCTGCGACTGCTGTCACTGCTGCAGTCCCGGCGCGACTGGTCGGGCGCGGAGTTGGCCGACCGGCTCGCCATCAGCGCCCGGACCGTCCGCCGCGACGTGGAGCGGCTCCGCGACCTCGGCTACCCGGTGCACGCGACCCGGGGTGTCGCTGGCGGCTACCGGCTCGGCGCGGGCGCGGCCCTGCCGCCGCTGCTGCTGGACGACGAGGAGGCCGTCGCGGTCGCCGTGGGACTGCGCACGGCCGCCAGCGGCGGTGTGGTGGCCGGGATCGAGGAGACCTCGGTCCGTGCCCTGGCCAAGCTGGAGCAGGTCCTGCCGTCGCGGCTGCGCCGTCGGGTCAACGCCGTGGCGGCCTACACGGTGACGGTGCCGATGGAGGCCGCCGGCGCGACGGTGGACGTCGAAGTGCTGGCGATGATCGCGGGCGCCTGCCGCGACCAGCAGCGGCTGCGCTTCGACTACCGCGACCATGGCGGGTCGGCCAGCCTCCGCACCACCGAGCCACACCGGCTGGTGTGCTGGGGCCGCCGCTGGTACCTGCTCGCCTGGGACGTGGAACGGGAGGACTGGCGGACCTTCCGGGTCGACCGCCTCCAGCCCCGCGTCCCGACCGGCCCACGGTTTGTGCCCCGCGAACTGCCCGACATCGATCTCGCCGACTCCATCTCGCGGGGCGGCTGGTCCGCTGGATGGCGCTATCGCACCCAGGTGCGCTTGCACGCGCCGGCCGAGGCGGTCGCCCAGCGGATCCCGCCCGGGGTTGGGCTGCTGGAGGTGGTCGACAAGGACACCTGCCTGCTGCATACCGGCGCGGCGACGCTCGACGCTCTCGCGGTCCACCTCGGCATGCTCGGTGCCGACTTCGAGGTCAGCGAACCACCCGAGCTTGTCGACCACATCCGCGCGCTGGCCGACCGCTACCACCGCGCAACGCCCAGGCTCTAGGCGGCTGGCCGAGACCGCACGCGAGCCCGGTCGGCCAGCCCTCGCGATCCGCTCATTTCTCGCGCCACCTGGCTTCACCCCTGACGTCTGGGCTGGCAGCCTACCCGGCGGGACACCCGATCCGAGCCGCGCCTCACCCACCGGACCCCGACCGGCCCGGCGGGGCACTCTGGCCGGTGGGCTGGCCATGGTGGCCTGTGTGGCCTGCTGCCCGCTCCCCTGGCCGCCGCCGGGCTCCTCGCCGGCGTGGCGATCGTGGTTGCCGGCCTGCTCCTCCCGGCTGTTCTGCTAGGGATGGCCGCCGCAGGTCCCGCATGGGCGCGGCATTGGCGACGACGCGGCACCCGGCCAAGGCCAGGCCAGCCCCTCGCCTCCGGGGTAGGGTGACGCCATGACCGTGCTGCCCTCGATCCTCTGTCCCCCTGGCCGCGCTGGCCGAGCTCGGCGGGACCTGGCTGGTCTGGCTAGGCGTCCGGGAACACCGCGGCCTGGCCTTCGCCGGTGCCGGGACCCTATGCCTGGCCGGGGGTGGCGGTGATCATGTACGCCCCACGGCCGAACTGAGTGGCAACACCCCGCGAGGAGCATCGGTGAGCGAGCACGACAAGGCGACGATCCGGCGGCTGATCACCGAAGTCCTCAACGGTGGCCGGCTGGAGGCGATCGACGAGCTGTACGCCCCCGAGCTTGCCCCGGCCGCGAGGCGCTGGATCGCGCCGTTCCGGGCCAGCTTCCCTGATGTCCACATGGAGGTCGTGGAGCTGATCGCCGAGGGCGACCAGGTGGTGGGCCGCTTCACCTGCTCCGCCACTCACCTTGGTGAGTGGCTCGGCCACCCTCCAACCGGCCGCCGCTTCGAGCGGGTGGACGAGGTGTCGATCTTCCGGATACGCGACGGCCGGATTACCCAGGTGTGGTCCCTGGAGGACACCCTCGGGCGTCTAAAGCAGCTCGGCCTGGCCTGAACCGAACCGCGAACCCAGGTCAGGGCGCAGCTGAGCCGGACCGGCGGCGGGTGCCAAGCACCAGCGCTACTCCCACCGCCAGCAGCCCAGCGGCCGCTCCGGCCGACAGACCGGCACCAGAACCGGTGTAGGGCAGCGAGGCGTCCCGCCGGCAGTGGGCCGGGGCCGAGGCGTTGGCATGGGCGGCCAGGACCAGGGTGTTGCCGTTGGACTCATAGAGGTTGGCCAGCAGCGACGGATGCTTGGCCAGATCCATCAGGAGGCCAGCCCTAACACCAGCGTGGCCACCGCGAGCAGGAGGAACACGGTCGCGGGGGCGAGCGAGAAGTCGCGTGCGCGCAGGTGGGTGATGACGGCACCGACGAAGAACACGATGACGCCGACGGCCGCGGCCGTCCCGATGGCGGCGGCGGCCGTGGAGATGCCTATGGTGGTCGTCCCGATCAGTGGCACGCCGATGCCGACGAGCAGGCCGAGGGCCCCGGCTGCTTTGAGGGTGGCCAGGGTGGTCAGCCACGATTCCGGCACGTTCGCGTTGGCCATGGCGGTGAGGACCCGGTGATAGCGGGCGACGTCGGCCGCGACCGAGAAGGTGAGGTAGGCGGCGAGCAGGCCACCGACAACGACGTAAGCGGTGAGCATGGCAAGCCCTTCATCTGGAGGGGACCGCGTCCCCAAGTGCGCTACCTTCCGTGGTTCAGAAGATATGAAATCCATACCATATGGACGAGATATCAGCAACGGAACTGGACACGCGCCATCAGGAGTCCCTGCGCGAGCTCGGCAACCAACTGTCCCTGCTCAACCACCCCGGTCCTGAACGGCGATCTTGACAGGTGAACGCTGTTCACATATATTGAATAATGTTTCCTCGGAAGTGAACGCTGATCACCGGCCCCCGGATCTGCGTCTCCCCGAGCCGCTGGGCCCCACGGCCCACGAACAAGGGAGACCAGATGACCACCATGATGCGATGGGACCCATTCGAGGACCTGCGCAGCGCCCCGGACGAGATGGCCCAGATGAGCCCGATGCTCGCCCATGCGCTCGGCCTGCACGCCCAGCGGGGCAACGCTCGGGCCATGCCCACGGCTTGGGCGCCAGCGCTGGACATCTCCGAGCGCAAGGACGCCTACCTGGTGATGGTGGAGCTGCCCGGGGTTGAGCCCGATGACCTCCAGATCACGATGGAGGATGGCCTGCTGACCATCCAGGGCGAGCGCCAGTTCACCCAGGAGTCCTCCGAGCAGCAGTTCCACCGGGTCGAGCGCCGCTACGGCGGCTTCCGCCGGTCAATCACCCTGCCCGCCCAGGTCCAGGCCGAGCAGATCGAGGCAACGTTCGACAACGGGGTGCTGGAGATCGTGGTGCCCAAGGCCGAGGAGGCCAAGCCCAAGCGCATCCAGGTGCGCCCGGGTCCCGCAAGGATCCTTGACGCAAGCAGTGAGGACACCACTCCCAGCTGAGCCGAGACGGGGCGCGCCGACGGCGCGCCCCCCTTCGGTCTCCCCGCTGTGCAGCGTGCTGGATCCTCGACGGGCACCAGCAACGAGCGATCAACCAGATCCAAGGACCCTCGCTGACGGCCAGCAGCTCAACCAGCACCTGACACCGCGCTCACCACATCGCCCCGGTCAGCTAGGTCCTTGGAGGACTCGCCATGGTGATCCACTACCCACCCGCGCGGCTTAGCCATAACAGCGACACCGGACCACCCACCGAGGTTGCCGGTGAGCTGGACCGTCTAGGCGGTAACCACCGCGATGGTCTGGACGATGCGGCCGCCCAGGCGATCTGGCAGTTCCTTACCGACCCCGCCGCCACCGACACCGCCCCATGGTCCTCGACCAGGTCGCGGACCTGGTCCAGCCCGGCGGTGGGCTACTGGCTCAGCGGGCTCACCAACAGGCCTGGCCACGACACCCACCCGCCAGCCAGCCGGCGCGACGCACGAACACCTGCGGCACCGATCCCGCTGCCCGACCCCAGCCCCCAGCCGACACCAGCACGAGCCGCCTGACCCCAGCCCATTCACCAGGTCGGTTCCATGCGGAACCGAGAACGGAGCCGACGACGTGACCGCGACCAGCACCAGCACCACCCCCACCACCGCTCCTCCTTCCACCCGACCGCCGGCGCGGCCGGGGCTGCGGCTGCAGCTGGACCCCACGATGGCCGGCACCGGAGCCGTTGACGGTGGCTGGTGGCCGCGCTCGCGGGATCCGGATGCCGAGCTCCCCGGCCTCATCGCGGGTCTGGACGCCTCCCTTGGACCGACCACCCGGGTGGCGCTCAACCTGGACGCCTGGGACACCGCTCCCCGCCGCGTGGCCGTGGCTGGTCGCCGCGTCCGCGTGGGCTGGTTCCGCCATATGGACGCCCATACAATCGGGGTGACCAGAGCGGGCCAGGATCGCGTGGCCCTGCTGGTGGTCCCACCGCAGGCCACAACGGCAGCGGCGGAGATCGCGATGACGATGGCCGCCGACGCGGCCAACAGCGCCGGGCCGGCCGACATCCTGGTAGCCGCCGGGATCGGCGGCGAGGATCCCGCTCGACCCAAACCTGGCCGAGTTGCCTGACTTACAGGATCATCCCAGACGATCCGACGGAATCAACAACGGCAGCTAAACGCGAGCACGCCAGGTTCGTTCCGCCCAGCCCCCGTGGTGGCAGGTGAGCGTGCCTGCATGGCAGTTCAGTCCTTCGCGGCGCTAGCGGATCGACGCCACAGGAGGACTCCAATCACCAGCGTCCACAGTGTGACCACGGTGGGGCCGATGATGGTCAGGATCAGCGAGAGGGTCGTCGGCTTGCCGGTAAGGGCCTGGATGAGCCCTGCGAGCACCGATCCGATCCCAGCGGCGAACGCCACCCATCCGAGCCATCGCGGGTAGCTGCCGGCACGGGCCACGGCTAGACCGAAGAGCAGGTAGGGGACGCCCGCGAAGGACAGGTTGAACAGACCGCCCAGGGCGAAGTTGACCGTCTCGTTGGCCGAGACCAGGCCGAGCGCGGCCGCCTTCGCGGGCTCAGGTGCGGCCGCCCACTGGTCGGCCAGCTGCTTGGCCGCCACGCCATCCAGGATCAGCGTGATCACCCCAACCGTGGCACCGATCGTCGCCGCGTACATGCCAAGGCGCGTGAGCGCGTCGGTGAAGCCGTTCTGCGCGATCGAGTGCCGAACCGCGAGCAGGCCGGCCGGCATCAGGATGATGCCGATGACGATGACCAGATGGATGAGCGTCCAGAGGTCACTGTCGGCGATGACGCGTGCCACCCCCGGCGGATCGTCGCGCGGGGTGATCGGATGCAGCAGGTTGCCGACTCCGGCGAACACCGCGCCGAGGACGCCCGCGCCCGCTCCGATCCTCAGCAGCCAGTAGCTGTCCCTTGCGGGCATGGCTGTCACATCCTGCCTAGGCTTCGGAGCGTGTCGGCACCCTGACGGAGCCGCATCCGGAAGCTACCAGACTGGGCTGTCCGGTCCGCTGGCTACACGGCCAAATTCCTGGCAGGTCTTCTGGCACGCCATGCGCCCATTCGCATGTGGAACTGAGGAACTGAGTGACGATGGCTGACACTTCGGGTCTCCGCTCACGGCAAGCCGGATGTACGGGTGCGCCGAATCTACGATGAGCCGGAGTCAGAAGGCGGGACCCGGGTGCTGGTCGACCGCATCTGGCCGCGAGGGCTGACCAAGGACAAGGCTCGCCTCGATCTGTGGCTCAAGCAGGTCGCCCCGTCGACAGAGCTGCGCAAGTGGTACAGCCACGACCCCGAACGGTTTGAAGAGTTCGGCCGCCGTTACCGCGAGGAACTCAAGGACGCCGAGCGTGCCCAAGTGCTACAGCACCTGGGGGAGCTGGCCGAGAGCGGGACGCTGACGCTGCCCACCGCGACCAGGCATGCTGAGATCAGCGAGGCCGCGGTGCTTGCCGATCTGATCAGGGGCTGAGCCGAGCCGAGTCGGCCTCCAGGAACGGGCGGCGCGGACCGGCGAGCGCTTCAGGCTCGGAGAGCCAGGGCCCTGACGCAATGCCGACGCTCCGGTGCTGCGTCTGCTGAGCGAAGGCGGTGGACGTGTTGGCGACGATGCGGTCTGGTCAAGTCGGGTGAGCGTCGCGGATCGCCAGGGCGGCTTGGACGAGTGCGGCGTGGGTCAGGGCTTGGGGGTAGTTGCCGAGGTAGCCGCGGGTCCCGGGGTCGATCTCCTCGGGTAGGAGGCTGAGTGGGTTGGCGAGGTCGAGGAGGTCGGCGAACAGCTGGGTCGCTTGGTCGACGCGGCCTGTGCTGGCGAGGGCTTGGACCAGCCAGAACGAGCAGGGGAGGAAGGCGCCTTCGGTGCCGGGCAGGCCGTCTTGGCCGGGCGGGTAGCGGTACAGCAGTGGGCCGCCGGCGCTGAGCTTGCGGCGCACGGCCTCGATGGTGGCCCGGACCCGCGGCGAGTCGCGCGGTTCGAGGCCGAGGAGGGGAATGACGAGCACGGCGGCGTCGAGATCGTTGGCGCCGTAGGTGCGGGTGTAGCTGCCGAGCTCGGGGTTGAAGCCAGCAGCGATGATGTCGGCGGCCATGGCCTCGCGCTCGGCGTGCCATCGTGCGACGTGCCGGGCCGGGGTGCGGCGGGTGGAGGCGATGCGCAGGGCACGGTCGAGGGCGAGCCAGGCCATGAGCTTGGAGTGCACGTGGTGGGCGCCATCACCGCGGATCTCCCAGATCCCGGCGTCGGGTTCACGCCACCGTTTCGCGACGTCGTCGGCGAAGCCGCGCATGGCCCGCCAGGTCTCGGAGTCGATGCGATGGCCGGCGCGGGTGAGGAGCCAGGCGGCGTCAAGGACCCAGCCGTAGCCGTCGAGCTGGTGCTGGTTGGCGGCGCCGTTGCCGACGCGGACCGGGCGGCTGTGGGCGTAGCCGGGCCAGCCGTCGAGTTCCCGTTCCGCGGTCGGGTGGCGGCCGTGGAGGGTGAGCAGGACGGGGAGGCGGGGCCGGTCCAGGCGGCTGGCGTGGAGCAGCCAGGCCAGGAAATGGCGGGCCTCGTCGTGCTTGCCGACGCCGAGGAAGGCGCCGATGCCGATGCTGGCGTCGCGGGGCCAGGCGTAGCGGTAGTCCCAGTTGCGGATCCCGCCGGGATCCTCTGGGAGCGAGGTTGTCGGTGCCGCGACCGGCGCCCCCGACGGGGAGTAGGTCAGCAGGCGCAGGGTGAGCAGGCTGCGGGCCACCGCGTCGCGGTGTGGGAGGTCGCCGTCGATGTCGGCACACCAGGTCCGCCAGCCGTGTTCGTCGGCCGCCAGTGCTGCCCAGGCCGCGTCGGGGTCGACATAGATCAGCGGTTCGCGGTCGGCGACGCTGAGCGCGAGGGTGACGGGCCGACCGGGCGCGACACGCACCGTCGCCGGTCGTCCTACTTGGAGGCGGAGCGGCGGCGATGAGCGCAACGCGAGGGCGGTGGTCGACCAGCTGCACACGACGACGTCGCCGCGGTACTCGATGCGCGGTAGCCGGTGTTGTTCGCCGAGGCGGGGATCGAACTCGATCACGGCGTTAACCGGGCCATTGGTGGCGGTGAGCCGGCGTACCAGCAGGTTGGACGGCAGCAACTGGCCGGTGACGTCGGCGATCATCCCCTCGGTCAGGCTGAGCTGCCCGCCCGGCGTGTCCCAGGTCGTTGCAAGGGTGGCGGTGTGGGGCCGGTAGCGGCGGGCGATGACCGTGGCCGCTCCAGCCGGCCCCATGCGGAAGGTGCCCGCCGCCGGCCCGCCGACCAGGCGGCCGAACACGGGTTGGCCGTCGAAGCGGGGGACGCAGAGCCAGTCGACGGCGCCGTCGGAGCCGACAAGTGCTGCGGTGCGAGTGTCACCGAGCAGCCCGTAGTCCTCGATGGGCCGGGCCGCCTCGACGGCGGTCGGGAACAGATGGCCCATGTCAGTGGACCTGGAGGAGAACGCCGAGGGCGACGCCGTAGGTGAGATGGGCGGCGATGGTGACGACGGGGGTCTGGCCGCCGTAGTTGAGGCCGAGCAGCCCCGGCGGCTCCAGCACCGCGGTCGAGGATCGACCGGCCCGGTGCGACGCCATACGCGGGTGCACGCCCTCAAGGAGGGGGACGAGCACGGTGAGGGAGACCGCGACATGGAGCAGCCCGAGCAGCCCGCCCAGCCACCAGGTGGCCCGGTCCAGCAGCGAGAAGCTGGCGGCATAGCCCAGGGCGAACCCTTGTCCGATCACCAGATGGAGGAAGAACCCGGCGACCCGGGCCCGGTCGGGGTCTTCGGTGACGATGGTGCCGAGCAGCAGCGGCAGGTCGAGTCGGGTCAGCCCGGCCAGCTGGGCCATGATCATCACCGCGGTCAGGGCGGCGGTGGCGACGAGGCCGAACAGCGCCCAGCCATTCCAATCCATGTCAGCGCGGCGCCAGCTGGCGCGCCTTGCTCTCGAGGGCCTGGAGGACGTGGGCGAACGACTGGTGGAAGCTGGCCACGCCCTGGTCTTCGAGGGTCTGTCCGACGTCGTCCATGTCCACACCGACCTCGGCCAGCGTGTCCATCACCGCGCCGGCCTCGGCGACACCGCTGTCGAGGGTTCGGGCGATGGTGCCGTGGTCCTCGAACGCGGCAATGGTCGCCTCGGGCAGGGTGTTGACCGTGTCGGGCCCGATGAGGCTGTCGACGTAGATGGTGTCGGGGTACGAGGAGTTCTTGGTCGACGTCGACGCCCACAAGGGTCGCTGCACGTGTGCGCCCCGGGCCGCCAGCCGCTCCCACCGTTCGCCGGCGAAGCGGTCACGGAACAGCCGGTAGGCGAGCTTGGCCTGGGTGACCGCGGCCTGGCCTTGCAGCGCGAGCGCGTCGCTGGTGCCGATGGCGTCCAGGCGACGGTCGACCTCGGTGTCGACCCGGCTGACGAAGAACGACGCCACGCTGTGCACCGAGGTGAGGTCGCCGCCTCCCTCGGCGAGGGTCTCGAGCCCGGAGAGGTAGGCGTCGATCACCTCGGCGTAGCGGGCCAGCGAGAAGATCAGTGTGATGTTGATGCTTCGTCCCTCGGCGATCATCGCCTGGACGGCGGGCACGCCCTCGCCGGTGGCCGGGATCTTCACGAACAGGTTCGGCTGGGCGATCCGCTCGTGCAGCTGGCGGGCAGCAGCGATGGTGGCATCGGTGTCGCGGGCCAGTTCCGGTGCGACCTCGACCGACACGAACCCGTCGATGCCTGCGCTGGAATCGAAGGTCGGTCGCAGCACACCCAGCGCGTCGACGATGTCGTCCACGACCAGGTCCCAGTAGGCGTCCGTCACCGGACGCCCCTGGGCGATGAGCGTCGCGAACTGCTCGTCGTAGGCGTCGGAGCCTTCGATGGCCCTGGCGAAGATCGTCGGGTTGGCCGTCACCCCCCGGATCCCGTCAGCCACCAGCCGGCCGAGCGTCCCGTCGCGGAGATACTCCCGGGTCAGGTTGTCGAGCCAGGGACTCTGGCCCTGCTCGTCGTATAGGCGCTGGAGCTTGCTCATGTCATCACTTCTCTCGTCGGTCGTGCCGGCCCGGGAGCACATCGGTCTCGGACCGGTGCCACACCGGATGGTCGCCGGTGACATCGCCGCGGGTGCGGTTGTCCCAGCCAGAGGCCCTGGCCGTGCAGGTTGTGGAGTTGGTGCAGCCTAGTCATCGGGTGCTCGTGGCCGCCAGCTGTCCGGCGTGCTCGCCGGTCACCTGGTCCAGGGAGATGTCGGGGTCGGCGAGCCGCGTCGGGTCGACCGGCAGCCCGCTGCGGATCAGGGTCTGGATCGGCTCGGCCACGTCCCAGACGTTCGCGTTCATCCCGGCGACGACCCGCTGGCCCTTGAGCCAGAAGGCGATGAACTCCCGGGTGGCGAGGTCGCCACGGACGACCACCCGGTCCCAGTCGGCCGCGAACCCGGAGTACTCCATGCCCAGGTCGTACTGGTCGGAGTAGAAGTAGGGGAGCCGCACATAGGCGGTGGGGATCCCGAGCATGTTCCTGGCTGCGGCCGGGCCCTGGTTGAGCGCGTTCGCCCAGTGCTCGACGCGCAGGTAGGTCTGGTAGCGGGGATGCCAGGCGGCGGCGACGTCGCCGACGGCATACACGCCGGCCGCCCCGGCGGCCTCCAGTCGCTCGTTGACCAGCACCCCGTCACGGACTGGCAGGCCGGCCGCCTCGGCCAGCTCGGTCCGCGGAGCGGCGCCGGCGCCGACCAGCACCAGGTCGCCCTCGATGGTGTCACCGCCGTCGGTGAGGACCGCCTCGACGCGGCCGTTGCCGAGCAGGCCGGCGACCCGGGTGCCGAGGGCGAGCCGGACGCCGTGGTCGGCGTGCAGGTCGCGGTAGATGCGTCCGATCTCGGGGCCGAGCACCCGGGCCAGCGGCGCGCTGTCGGGGCCGAGCAGGGTGACGTCCCGGCCGAGCTGGCGCAGGGAGGCGGCGGCCTCGCTGCCGATCCAGCCGGTCCCGACCACCACGACGTGCTGGGCCCGCCGGGCCGCGGCCGCGAGCACGTCGGCGTCCTGGCGGGTGCGCAGGTAGTGGACGCCGTCCAGCTCCACCCCGGGCAGGGGCAGGCGGCGCGGGACGGAGCCGGTGGCCAGCAGCAGCCGCTGGTAGCCGATGCGCTCGCCCGAGGCCAGCTCCACGTGGTGGCCGGACGTGGCGATCGAGTCGACCCGGGTCGTGGTGCGCAGCTCGATCTCGTTGTCGGCGTAGAACCCGTCCTGGTGCACGTAGAGGCTGTCGCGGCCGGTCTCGCCGCGCAGGTAGGCCTTGGACAGCGGCGGGCGCTCGTAGGGCTGCTCGGCCTCCTCACCCAGGAGGAGCAGGCGGCCGTCGAAGCCCTCGGGGCGCAGGGTCTCGGCCGCCTTGGCGCCGGCCAGCCCGGCGCCGACGATCACAATTGTCTGCTTGGTGGGCATCGGAGCTCCTTGTCGGTGGTCAGGTGGCGGTGCGGGCCAGGGCCAGGAACTCCTGGCGCGAGCGTTCGTCGGTGCGGAGCAGGCCGTGCAGGGCGGAGGTGACGGTGCGGGCGCCGGCCGCCCGCACGCCCCGTAGCGACATGCACAGGTGCTCGGCCTCCAGCACCACCCCGACGCCCTTGGGCTCCAGGTGGGCCTGGAGCCAGTCGGCGACCTGGGTGGCGAGCCGCTCCTGGACCTGCAGGCGGCGGGCGAACAGCTCGACCACCCGGGCCAGCTTCGACAGCCCCAGGATCCGCCCGTCCGGCAGGTAGCCCACGTGGGCGAGGCCGGTGAACGGCAGCAGGTGGTGCTGGCACAGCGAGTGGAACGGGATGGCCCTGGCCAGGACCAGCTCGTCGTAGCCCTCGTCGTTGGGGAAGGTGGTCAGGGTGAACGGTGCCGGGGTGAGCAGCTCGGCGTAGCTGGCGGCGACCCGCCGCGGCGTGTCCAGCAGCCGCTCGGACAAGGGGTCCTGGCCGAGCGCGGCCAGCAGCTCGGCCACCGCCCGCTCGGCCCGGACCAGGTCGACCGCTGGGGAGCGGCCGACGACCTCCAGCTTCCGGCTGCCGAGCGGTATGGGCTGCTCGGGCATGGGGTGGGCGGCAGCGGACATGTCGGGCCCTTTCGCGGAGGTTGGTCGACAGCGCGGGCAGATGAGCGGCGTTGACCGGTTGACAACCCCGCTCGCTCTGCGGCGTCGTCAGGCCAGGATGGGAGCCACGATGAACCCGGTCCGCAGGGTCAGGTAGGCCTGGTACGCGGGGTCGTGGATGGCGGCTGAGGTGCGGGGACGGACGGTGGTGGTCATGGCCTTCCTCCTCTATCAGGAACTTGTCTTTGTTATAGACGGCCCTGAGGCTAGCTGTCAAGGATCTTTTGTTTTAGAATGGACGCATGGACCTCACCAACGTCGACCAGCAGCTCACCGGCCTCGCCGGCCTGGGCGACCCCATCCGCCGCGCCCTCTACCGGCACGTGGCCGAACGCGGCGTCCCCGTCAGCCGCGACGAGGCCGCCCACGCCGCCGGCATCAGCCGGCCCCTGGCCGCCTACCACCTGGACAAGCTCGTCGACGACGGCCTGCTGGAGCCCCGCTACCACCGGCGCAGCGGCCGCCGCGGGCCCGGCGCCGGCCGCCCGGCCAAGCACTACGTCCGCGCCGACCGCCAGCTCGAGCTCAGCCTGCCCGCCCGCGACTACGCCGCCCTCGCCGAGCTCCTCGCCGGCGCCGTCGAGGCCGACCCCTCCGGGGCCGCCAAGGCCGCGCTCAACCGCGCCGCCGCCACCCTGGGCGCCGAGCTCGGCACCGAGGCGGTCAGCTGCACCGCGCCCCATGGCGACCCCGACCAGGTCCTTGCCGCGGCCCGCCAGGCGCTAGCCGCCCGCGGCTACGAGCCCTACGACGACCCCGATGGCACCATCCGGCTCCGCAACTGCCCCTTCGACCGCATCGCCGCCCACCACCGCGAGCTGGTCTGCGGAGCCAACCACGCCATGCTCCAAGCCCTCACCGACCAGGTCGACGGCGACCCGCCGACCGTCCGGGCGGTGCTGGACCCACAGCCCGGACGCTGCTGCGTCACCTTGACCCGCGACAGCTGAGCGGCCGGTCCGGGCGCTATCACGGGCGACCCCACTATTGGGTCTCAGCCCACCATCACCTGACGGTTGACGACGGCGTGGATCTGGGGCGCTTCCGGTGGCGTCGCTCTTCGGCGCTTCGGTTCCCGGGCTTTATCGCAGGTCGCGCCGGCGAAACATGGCCCAGGCGACGGCCACCAGGACGGCGCTGATACCCAGCGGAAGCAGGACGGCGGCGGCGAGGGCCGCGCCTTCCGAGAGCAAGTTGCGGTCCAGGTACCAGTGCCAGGGGCTGAGCTGACGCAGGGTGCCCAGGTCGCCGGCGGCCGCCAGCACGGTCTCGAGCAGGTAGCCGGCGACGGCCACGGCGGTCGCGACCGCGACCGCCACGCCGCGGCGGCCGGCGGCGGCGCCGATCGCGAAGGCAAGCGAGCCGTGCAGCAGGCCGAGGGCGAGCACGGCGGCGCACGCTCCGACCACGTTGCCCGTCGGGATGCCCTCCAGTGCCCCGAACGGTTGGGCGAGGACGAGCAGCGCGACCGCGAATACGGCGATCAGGCCGGCCAGCAGTCCGAAGGTGGCCAGGTAGCGCTCGAGCAGGACCCGGCTGCGGGTGACGGGGTTGGCCAGCAGCAGCTCCAGGGTGCCGGCCTCCTCGCTGCCGCCGATCGCTCGCGCTCCGGCGCCGATGCCGAACACCACCGCCAGCAGGGGGGCGAGGGTGGAGAACAGCCGGGCCTGGAGGTAGCCGGCCGGCGATGACAGCGGGACGGAGGGCTGGTAGCCGATGGCCGACCTGAAGGCGTCCGGCAGGTCGGCGAGCAGCTCGTCGATCGAGGGCTGGTCCTTGATGGAGGGGTACAGCGAGACGGTGAACAGGGTGAGGCCGATGAAGCCGAGCGCCCACCATAGCGTCGACCAGCGGCGGTCTCGGACCAGGCGGGCGGCGACGATCATGCCGGCTGCTCCTGGTAGTAGCTGAGGAAGACGTCTTCCAGATCGGCCTCGTGGGTGACGATACGCTGCACCTCCAGCCCGGCCGCGGCCTGCAGCGCCGGACCTACCGGGCCCTCGACGACCAGGCGGATGCGGGTGTCGTCGGCCTGGGCCTCGACGACGCCGGGGATGCCGGCGAAGCGGGCGGGTGCGACTGGCTGCGCCAGCCGCAGCTCGATCCGCTGGCGAGCCTGCTGGCGCAGTTCCTCGACGCCGGCGACGGTGACCAGCTCGCCCCGGCGCAGGATCGCCACCCGGCCGGCCAGCGCCTCCACCTCGGGCAGCACATGGCTGGACAGGAACACGGTGGTCCCCGCCCCAGCCAGCTCCCGGACCAGCTGCTGGAACTCGTACTGCAGCAGCGGGTCCAGGCCGCTGGACGGCTCGTCCAGGACGAGCAGCTCGGGACGGTGGATGACCGCCTGGACGATGCCGATCTTGCGCCGGTTGCCGGTGCTCAGCTCCCCGGCCCGGCGGGTCGGGTCGAGGTCGAAGCGGCCCAGCAGCTCCCGAACCCAGCCGGCGTCGACGCCGCCGCGCAGCTTGCCGTAGAAGTCGATCAGGTCCTGGGCGGTCCAGCGGGGGTCGATCGGAAGCTCGGCCGGCAGGTAGCCGATCCGCCGGCGGACCTGGGGGTCGGCGCCGGTGCCCCCGAGGACCTCGATGCGGCCGCTGGTGGGCCGGATGAAGTCGAGCAGCAGCCGGATGGTGGTGGTCTTGCCGGCCCCATTCGGCCCCAGGTAGCCGAACACCTCACCCCGCTCGACCTCGAGGTCCAGCCCGCGCAGGGCTTCCACGGACCCGAAGCGCTTGGCCAGGCCGGCCGCGGTGATTACCGGCTCGCTCATCGGCCGGTCGGTTCCGGCTCCCGTGCGGCGCCAGGGGCGCGCATGGTGTCGACCAGGCGCATCAGCTCGACCGGGAGCGGGAAGATGAGGGTGGAGTTCCGCTCGGCCGACACCTCGGCCATGGTCGACAGCACCCGCAGCTGCATGGCCGCCGGGTGCGCTTCCAGCACCACCGCGGCCTCGCCGAGGGTGCTGGCGGCCTCCTTCTCGCCCAGGGCGTGGATGACCTTGGCCCGCCGCTCCCGTTCGGCCTCGGCCTGGGCGGCCATGGCCCGGCGCATCGTCTCAGGGAGCTCGACGTCCTTGACCTCGACCAGGGTGACCTTGATCCCCCAGGCGTCGGTGAGCTGGTCGATGATCTGCTGGAGCCGCTGGTTGATGTCGTCGCGCTTGATCAGCAGCTCGTCCAGGTCGACCTGGCCGAGGATGCTGCGCAGGGTGGTCTGGGCGACCTGCGATGTCCCGAAGGTGTAGTTCTCGATGGCGACCACCGAGCGGACCGGGTCGACGACGTTGAAGTAGGTGACGGCGTTGACCCGGACGGTGACGTTGTCGCGGGTGATGACGTCCTGGGGTGGGATGTCCATGGTCACGGTGCGCAGCGACACCTTCACCATCCGGTCGACGATCGGGATGATGAAGAACAGGCCGGGTCCCTTGGCGCCGATCACCCGGCCCAGCCGGAAGATGACGCCCCGCTCGTACTCCTTGACGATCCGGACCGACATGGCCAGCAGGACCAGCAGGACGGCCACCGCCACAGCGAGGCCGATAGGGACGGAGTTCACGAGGGTTCCTCCTTGGGATCGACGATCAGTTCCAGGCCGTCCAGGTCGACGACCCGGACCGTCTGTCCCGACGCCAGCGGGGCGCCGCTGCTGCGCGCCGTCCACCAGGCGCCGTCCAACAAGACCTGCCCAGTGGCGCCGTCGGCGGTGCGCACGGTGACCTGGCGGCCGAGCAGCCCTTCGCGGCCGCTGACGCTGGGGGCGCGGCGCGCCCGCCAGGCCAGCCGGCCAGCCAGCACCGACCCGCCGCCGACGACCAAGGCCACCGGGATGAGCACGGCCGGGTCGATCCGGACGGCGCCGTCGAACAGGAACAGGCCGCCCAGGACCAGGGCGACGGTGCCGCCGGCGGCGAACACCCCGACGCCGGGGACGAACAGCTCGGCCACGAACAGCGCCGCTGCCAGTGCCAGCAGCAGCACCCCAACCAAGTTCAGTGGTAGCACCGAGAGGGCGAAGAACCCCAGAAGCAGGAAGATCCCCCCGGCGATGCCACCGAAGCCGACCCCCGGGTTGGCCAGCTCGTAGATGATTGCCAAGGTGCCGAGCGACAGGAACAGGAAGGCCAGGTTGGGGTCGGCGAGTAGCTGCAGCAGCCGGCGGAACAGTCCGAAGTCCTGTTCGACGGTTGCGGCGCCGGCGGTCTGGAGGGTGACGGTGTTGCCGGAGGCGACCTTGACGCTGCGGCCGTCCAGCCGCTTCAGCAGCTCGGCACGGTCAGCAGCGAGCAGGTCGACCGCGTCCAGCCGTACCGCCTCCTCGGCGGGCACCGCGCGGCCCTCCCGGACGGTGTCAACGGCGAACTCGGTGTTGCGGCCGCGCTGGGCGGCGACCGATTCGGCGAAGGCGGCGGCGTCGTTGATCACCTTGTCGGAGATCTCGCCGCCCTGGAGGTCGACCGGGGTGGCGGCGCCGATGGTGGTGCCCGGCGCCATCGCTGCGGCGTGGGCGGCGAAGGTGATGAGCGCCCCGGCCGAGGCGGCCCGCGCCCCCGGCGGGGTGACGTACACGACCACTGGGACGTCGGCGCCGAGGAAGGCCTTGATGATCTCCCGCATGGAGGTGTCGAGCCCGCCCGGGGTGTCCAGCTCGACCAGGTAGGCGGCGTGCCCGTCGCGTTCGGCGGCGGCGACGCCGTCCACCAGATGGTCGGCGATCACCGGAGTGATGGTCCCGTCGACGCGAGTGACCAGCACGGTAGACCCTTGGGCCCGCACCTGGCTGGGGAGAACCACGAGCCAGGCACCAGCGACCACGATCAGCAGGAAGAACGTGGCCGGCCGCGTGATACGAGGGAGCCGCGGGGGCTCGTGGCTGATCGCACCGGTCCCGCCGGCCACCGAAGGCGCCGCACGAACCACCGTGCACTCCTGACCTGTTGACGATGGTCAACTGCCGACCAGGCTTCCCGGCGCTCCACGACCAGCCTAGCAAAGCGCCCGTCCCACCGCCCGGAGCCGCCTGGGCTCGGCGGAGCGGCCGGCGTCCTCGGGTAGAGTGTCGGCGGTGCGCCGGCAAGCCTGGTCGGCAAGCGTCAGCCCTGTCCTGTCGGGAGGTCCCGTGCCGACTCGTCATCCGCCGGTCGAGGGCTCCTGGAGCGCCGGACAGGGCCCGGTCGCCCGCCGGCTTGCTGTGTTCCCCTGCGAGTTCTTCACGCTGAATCTGGGGGCGAGGGCCGGCGGGGCTGGGGAGTGCCGATGGCCACTGACATCGCCTTCGCCTTCGGGGTGATGGCCCTCGTCGGCTCCCGGGTTCCCTCTGGCGCAAGGTGTTGCTGCTACGTGTGGCCATCGTGGGTGACATCGGGGCCATCATCGTGATCGTCGCCTTCAACTCTGGAGGCAGCGGCCACCCCAAGGAGGGAGATGCCTGATGCGTGCCCGGGACCTGGCCGTCCCCTATCCGCTGCTGCCAGCTGATGCGCCGGCTGCCGAGGCGGCCCGGCTGCTGGCCGAAGAGGAGGTCGACGCGGTCTTTGTCGACCGCCAGGGGCAGCTCCAGGGGGTGGTGTCCGACATCGGGCTGCTGGCCCGCATGCTGCCCGGCTACATCATCGAGGACCCGACCCTGGCCCAGGTCATGGAGGAGGGCGCCGCCGACCTGCTGTGGCGCCGGCTGGAGGGCCACCGGGTCGTCGAGCTGCTCCCCAGGACCGGCGGGGCCGAGGTGCCCCAGGTCGGCGGCAACGCCACTCTGATGCAGGTCGCGGCCGTGATGGCGGGCGCTCGAGCGCCCATGGTGGCGGTCCGGGAAGGCGGCCGGCTGATCGGTGGGATCACCAGCTCGGCCCTGCTCACCCGCCTGCTGCGGCCATGAGCACCGGCTTCGCGATCACGGTGTTCGCGGTGGCCTATGCCCTGATCGCCACCGAGAAGGTCAACCGGGTGGTGGTCGCCCTGGCCGGGGCCGGCCTCATGCTCGCCTTTCGGCTGGTCTCCGCCGAGGACGCCTTCCACTCCACCGACTTCGGGATCGACTGGGAGGTCATCTTCCTGCTGTTGGGGATGATGATC
The DNA here is from genome assembly GCA_030146615.1 of Actinomycetes bacterium. Lineage (GTDB taxonomy): Bacteria > Actinomycetota > CALGFH01 > CALGFH01 > CALGFH01 > CALGFH01. Next base: position 41,255 of record JASLBL010000239.1, on the reverse strand, counting down.
GTGGTCGGGGTCATGAAACAGACCGGCCTGTTCGAATACCTGGCCATCTGGTCGGCCAAGAAGGCCCGCGGCCAGCCCTACCGGATCATGGTTGCCCTGGCCGTGCTGACGGCGGTCGCCTCGGCCCTGCTCGACAACGTCACCACCGTGCTGCTGGTCGCCCCCGTCACCATCCTCATCTGCGAACGCCTGGAGCTCGCCCCGGCCCCCTACCTGATCGCCCTGGCCCTGGCCTCCAACATCGGCGGCACTGCCACCCTGATCGGCGACCCGCCCAACATCATCATCGCCAGCGAGGCCGACCTGACCTACACCGACTTCCTGGTCAACCTGGCCCCTCTGGTCGTGCTCCTGCTGGCCGTCTTCATCGCACTGTGCCGGCTGCTGTTCCGCTCGGCGTTCCGCTCCCGCCCGGAGCGGGTCCGCGAACTCATGGCCCTGGACGAACGCGAGGCCATCGTCGACCGGCCCCTGCTGATCCGCTCGTTGGCCGTCGGGGTCGCCGCCACCGCCGGGTTCGCCCTCCACGGCCTGCTCCACTACGACCCCTCGGTGATCGCCCTGCTCGGCGCCGGGGTGCTGCTGTTGCTGGCCAACCGCCCACCGGCGGTGTTCCTGCGCGAGGTCGAATGGCCCACCCTGGCCTTCTTCATAGGCCTGTTCATCATGGTCGGCGCCCTGGTCAGGGTCGGCGTCATCCAGTCGCTGGCCAACGCCGCCGCCGACCTCACCGGCGGCCGGCTGCTGCTGGCCACCACCCTGCTGCTGTGGGTCTCCGGCCTGCTGTCGGCGTTGGTCGACAACATCCCCTATGTCGCCACCATGGCCCCGGTCGTCGGCACCCTGGTCGACGGGTTCCCGGAAGGGACCGACGGGACCGTGCTGTGGTGGTCCCTGGCCCTGGGCGCGGACCTGGGCGGCAACGCCACCGCCATCGGCGCCAGCGCCAACGTGGTCATCCTCGGCCTGTCCGAACGCGCCGGCCACCGCATCAGCTTCCTGCAGTTCACCAAGTACGGGGCCCTGGTCGCGTTCATCACCCTGGTCCTCTCCATGCCCTACCTCTGGCTGCGCTACTTCGTTCTCGCCTGATCCCTGGTCCGCGATCGACCCTCGACTGCCGACTCCGACCTCCTTGCCGTGTCGCTGTTGGTGTGCTGGAAGGCTGGTCGGCGGCTGCTCCCTGGTGGTGGTATCCCTATCCCTATCGGGACTTCCCGCTGCTCATCCGCCGCCAGGTGGCCTGGGCCTTGAGTTGGACCGAAGCACTGCGACAGGAAACGATAGTGGTGGCCCCGGGGCCGCTTGCCGGGGACACCTCGATCTCCAAGTTCAGCGGAGCATGATGGATCGTGATGACGAGCGGGTCGCCCCGCTCGAGGAGAAGATCCGGTCGTCATGGTCGGACAGCGCTCGTCCGGTCCCTCGGCTGGTCCTCCAGCCCCTGCAGACGTTCCTGCGGACCGAGGAGGCCGGCGGCATCCTGCTGCTGGCGACCGCCGTTGCCGCCCTGGTCTGGGCCAACTCCCCGTGGCAGGCCTCCTACGACGCCGTCTGGCACACTCAGCTCACCATCGGAGTCGGGAACTGGTCGCTGGCCGAAGACCTCCAGCACTGGGTCAACGACGCCCTCATGGCCCTGTTCTTCCTGGTGGTCGGCTTGGAGATCAAGCGCGAGCTGATCACCGGCGAGCTCCGCCAGCCCCGAGTCGCGGCCCTTCCGGCGATCGCCGCGCTGGGCGGGATGGCCGTGCCCGCGCTGCTGTACCTGGCCATCAACTCCAGCGGGGAGCCGGCCCGAGGCTGGGGCATCCCGATGGCCACCGACATCGCCTTCGCCCTGGGGGTGCTGGCCCTGGTCGGCCGCGGGCTGCCGGCGGCCCTCAAGTCGTTCCTGCTCGCGCTGGCCATCGTCGACGACATCGGCGCCATCCTGGTCATCGCCGTGTTCTACTCGGGCAGCATCGACGTCCTGCCGTTGCTGGTCGCCGGCGGGCTGTTGGCGTTCGTCCTGATCCTACAGCGGCTGCAGGTGCGTTGGACGGTGGTGTACGTGCTGCTGGGGGTGGGGGTGTGGCTGGCCACCTTTCAGTCCGGTGTGCATGCCACCATCGCCGGGGTCGCCCTCGGCCTGGCCACCCCCGCGGTCCCGTTCCAGCGCCCCAAAGCGGTGAGCCTGGAGGCGCACCGGATCGCCAACGACACCGTGGACGACCCGGTTCCGCCCGACGCCGACGCCCACCACTGGCTGCATTTGGCCGGCCTGACCCGCGAGGCTGTCTCCCCGCTGGCCAGGCTGGAGCACCTGCTGCACCCCTGGACAAGCTATGTGATCGTGCCGCTGTTCGCGCTGGCCAACGCCGGGGTGTCCATCAGCAGCTCGACCCTCCGCGAGGCGCTGACCAGCGGCGTCGCCCTCGGCGTGGTGGTGGGCCTGGTCGTCGGCAAGACCGTCGGGGTGACGGTGTTCGCCTGGGTGGCGACCAGGACCGGGATCACCCGCCTTCCCGATGGCGCGCGCTGGAGCCAGCTGGTCGGGGTCGCCGCCCTGGCCGGGATCGGGTTCACCGTCTCGCTATTCATCAGCGGCCTCGCGTTCCAGACTGCAGCGATCCAGGATGCGGCCAAGATCGGCATCCTGGCCGCATCGCTACTAGCCGGTGTGGTCGGCGCGCTCCTGCTTGCTCGTTCCCAGCGGGGATAGCGACCCGGGGCGGTGTGGCAAAGCGCGAGCCCACGCCTTGCCAGACGGTTGTCACCCCGGCCTACGGGCTGCCGTCGTCGCTTCCCCATGACGCCCAGTCCGAGGACGTGACGCCTATCAGGGACGCCCTTGAGACGCTGGCGCACTTCAGCACCGCGCGAAACGTGAGCTTGTACGGCGCGTCCCAGGTGCCCATGTCTCCTCGCAGAGGCTTCCGGTCGATCGGGACGTGGCTTGGCTGAGCTCGCGAGTTCACGTCGGACGACGGCCCGGCGGTGAGATGGCCATGCGAGCGGTGCCACTGTATGGCCGCGGCCGGGTCGCTGGTGGTGCGGTTTCGATTGGCACAGGGCCTGGACCGTCGGCAGCTGCGCTGGGTGGCGTTGGCGGCGGCTCTGGTGCCGCTGGCGGCGCTGGTGGCGGTGGCCGCCAGCCTGATCGGCGGCCCATGGCCCGCCGGCTGGCCAATCGCATGGCGGCCTTGGGGTCATGCGATACCACCCGTTCCGGTTGCCGACCGGGTGCCGGGATGTGACGATCGACGGCTGACAGCAGACGCTGTGTCACTTCGACGAAGGATCTTGGATGGCGGTGGACGGGCAACTGGTGGCGCGGACCGTGGGGGAGCTGCGGGCCACCCTGCCCCAGGACGGGGACCTGCTGGCCAGGTTGGGGCGGGTGGTGGAGGCGACCAGGACGGTGGTCGGGGTGATGGTACCGGCCTGACCTTGGCCCATGAGGACGGCCAGCCCCGGTGGGTGGCGGTGTCGGATGCGGCGCTGGAGCTGCTGGAGCAGGTCCAGCACGACCTGGGGGAGGGGCCGTGCCTGGCCGCCTTCGCCGAGGACCGGGTGGTGGCCATCGAGGATCTGCGCCGTGAGCTGGTCTGGGACCGGGTCGCCGCGGTGGTCGGCCAGCTGCAGGTGTGCGGGGGGTGCTGAGTGTGCCGGTGCGGCTGGCCGACCAGCCGGTCGGGACCCTGGATGTGTATGTGACCCAGCCGCGGGCGTGGTCGACCGGGGAGGTCGAGGCGTTGGGGGCGCTGGCGGTGGTGACCGCCGAGCTGGTCAGCACCGGGGTGGAGCTGGCTCACCGCGAGGTTGAGGTGGCCCAGCTGCGGGGGGCGCTGACCAGTCGGGTCTGGATCGAGCAGGCCAAGGGGGTGCTGGCCGCCACCCGGGGGGTCGGTCCTGACGAGGCGTTCCAGCAGCTCCGCCAGCAGGCGAGGTCGTCCTCGCGCAAGCTGGCCGACCTCGCCCAGGAGGTTGTCCAGGCGGCCCAGCGCGAGCGGGTCGCGGCCAAGGCGGTCGATGACGCTCGGGTCCGGGCGGCCGAGACGCGGGCCCGGGAGGCCGAGCAGGCCCTGCAGGCCGCCCAGACCGGGCTGGCCCGCCGGGCGGCGGCCCTGGACCGGGCCCAGGACGACGCCGACGCACGCGAGCGGGCCGCTGACCAACGCAACCACCTCGCCGATGCGCGCGAGCGGGCCGCCGACGAACGCGACCAGACCGCCCGCGATTCCAAGTAGCGCCGGCGGCTCTACCAAGCGGCAGCAAGGAACCAGCGAGGCAGCGCCCAAACGGTTGTGGCCGCCATGGCCCGGGCAAGCCGGATGCTGGTCAAGCCGGGGGGAGGAGGCCTTCCCCCCGGCCCGAAGCAACCCCGTCAGCGGCGAGGGCGTCGGCCTTACGCATCAGATCGGCCATGACCCAGCGGCCGTCGGGCAGCCTCGCGACGCCGGTCGGGCCGTCGAGCCCGGAGGCAAGGAGCCGGCTCGGGAGGGCTGGCTCCAGCGGGCGGGTTCCGGCCAGGGCATCGGTGCCGTCTGCGGCGATCAGGCGGAGCTCACCCTGGCCGCGCTCGCCGGGGGCACCGCCGTAGTCCACCATCGCCAGGCCGCCGGCCCAGCGCCAACGCCATCGGGTGGGGCACGAGCGCGACCAGTTTGGGCGCGGCCTTGGTCGGCCGGGGGCGACGACCACGACCTGGCCTGCCCGGTCGACGTGCAGACGAGCGGGCGGAGCTACCAAGGAGCGTCGAGGGAAAGGGCGGCCCAATAGCGGGCACCCGCGGTGACGGCGTACTGGAGGCGCCAGCCGGCCGAGTGGGCCAGGTCGAGGGCGGCCGGGAGACTCGCCTGCAGCCACCGCCCCCAGGGACCGATCAGGTTCTGATACTCGTCCCGGACCACCAGGGGTCGCAGCCGCCCATGTCGGGGGGCGCGTCCGCCCACGAGGAGCTGGCCTCCAGGTCCGCAGGCGGTGGCTAGGCGGTGCAGGAGCCGCACGGCGCCATCCGGTGTCCCGGCCAGGCCGAGATTGCCGTCAAGCAGTAGCGCGGTCCGGACGGCCGGGAGTGGGCCGGAGCGGGCGTCGGCGTGCAGCCAGTGTCGCAGCCCGAGCGACCGGGCGAGCTCAAGGGCCAGGAGCGACCGGTCCAGCCCGATCACGGTCAGACCGCGGGCCTGCAGGAGCCGGGCATGGCGGGCCGGCCCGCACCCGACGTCGAGCACCGGTCCCTTGACCAGGTCGAGCAGCGCCCGTTCCTGGGCGGTCATGGGCGCGAAGTAGGCGGCCAGGTCGTGGACGAGCCGCCGGCCGGGCGCGACTCTGAGCCAGGCCGGCGACCGCTGGCCGGCCGCGAAGTCCACCATGGCGACACCGAGCGGGTCGGGCGCATGCGCCGCCGTCACGCCATCACCACCCCGCGCTCGGCCAGGAGCTCGGCCGCGGCCGCGAGGGTCGCCGGGGCGCCGGCCAGCTCACCGGCGGCCAGGGCGGCGGCCAGGTCCTCGACTCGGTCCAGGTCGCGCAGCGGCGGCAGCAGGGCCACCACGAGCCCGTCGCGGGTGGCCCTGGCCAGAGTCTCGGAGAGGACCATGTCGGTGCCCATGGGGATCCCGACGAACAGCTCGGGTCGGGCCGTCTTGGCCGCGACCAGGTAGTAGCCGCCGTCGATGGCCGGCCCGAGGACGACGTCGTTCTGCTCGAGCAGGGCGAACGCTCGCCGGTAGCTGGCGATTGGGACATGGGGGGTGTCGGCGCCGACGATCGCAACCCGGTCGGCGCCCGCTGCCAGCAGGTCGGCCAGGCAGGCGGCCAGGCGGTCGCCGAGGTCGCCAGGGGCCTGGGCCAGCAGTCTGAACCCGGGGGCCAGCCGGCGGAGCCGCTCTCTGGCCCCAGCGGGTGTGAAGCACAGCCACGGGTCCGCGCCGACCGAGCGGACCGTCGCCAGGGTGTCGGCCAGCATGGCCGCCGCCGCCCTGGCCGCCCCCTCCTCGCCAAGGGCCGGCACCAGGCGGGTCTTGGCCAGCCCGGCCACCGGTTCCTTGGCGATGACAGCCAGCGCGGTGCGGCCCCGCGGACGTGCGAGCCTGGAGGGGGTCACCGGCCCGCGCTCCGGAACCGGGTCGAGGTTGGCGGTCTCCTGGCGCTACCCGGTCCAGTGCGAACCCGGGACCGTTCGACGAGGAGTCGGCAGGTGACGGCGGCCATGGCCGCGGCGGCGCGCATGCTGCCCTGGAGCGAACCCGACACCTTGCTGGCGCCGCCGGCACGGGGTCGGTAGCCGACCGGGACCTCGACCACCCGCAGGCCGACTCGGCCGGCCCGGCCGACCATCTCCAGCGGCCACCCCTGGCCGCGGTCGCGGACGCCCAGGCCGAGCAGGGTGTCACGGCGGACGGCCCGGAACGGTCCGAGGTCGGAGAGCGGGACGCCGAACAGCAGCCGGCAAGCCAGCCCGAGCGCCCGGTTGGCCGCCACCGCGAAGGCCGTCATGGCCCCGGGCTCGCGACGTCCGGTCGTCCGCGACCCGACCACCAGGTCGGCCTGGCCACGCAGCACCGGCCCGGCCACTCCTTCCAGGTCGGCGCCGTCGAAGGAGCCGTCGGCGTCGGCGAAGGCGAGCACCTCGGCCCGTGGGGATGCCTGCACCCCGGCCCAGCAGGCGGCGCCGAAGCCTCGCCGGGGCTCGGTGACGACTCTCGCCCCGGCGGCCGGGGCCACCGCCGCCGTGTCGTCGCTGGAGCTGTTGTCGACCACGAGCAGGTCGATGCCGGGCGGGAAGGAGGCGAGGCGGCCGGCAGGGCCGCGGCTTCGTCGAGGGCTGGGAGCACGACGGTGACGCCGGACAGGTCCATGCCGCCCAGTGTCGGGACCGACCCTGACGAGCCTCGCGCGCTGGGGCTTACAGAGTGGTGACGGATGCCGCGGGACCAGTCTTGGCCACACCGGTCCCGGCTAGCCTCGGGCTATGCGGGTGCTGGGAAGACCGGAGGGTTCGGGGGGGCCGGGCGCGCGGCGCCGGCCGGGCCTCGGGGGCCGGACCGGCCGGCGGCTCGCGACCCGGGAGGGGGCTGGCAATCCGCCGGACCGGGCGTTCGCCACGGCGACGCTGGTGGCCGCGGTCGTGGTGGTGCTGGCCGGGACGCTGGGGACACTGTGGCTGCGCGGCTGGGGCCGGGTCGGGTTCGAGGTCCCCAGCATGCCCTGGTACCGCAGCTTCCCGTTCTATGTGTTCCCTGGCCCGCAGCTCGAGCTCGGCTGGACGGCGGCCACTCCTCCGGTGGTGGCGGCCACCCTGGCCGCCCACCGGGGGCTGGTGCAGCGCTCGGCTTCATGGACGGTGGCCGGTGGGGTCCTGCTGTGGGCCTCGTCGATGCTCACCTACGCGGCCGTGCTGTTGCTGGTGTTCCTGGGCGTTCGCGCCTTCGGGCTCCTGCGGCGTGAGCGCGTCTGGGTCGTGTGCTGGGCGGCCGGGACCAGCGCGGTCGTGGTTGCCCTGGCCGGCGGCCTGTGGCTGGCCACCGGCTATGACGTACCGGCCGCGGTGGCGGCCGTCCACGGCGCCTACCAAGCGGCCCCTGGGTCGGCCGGCCGGTCGCTGGCGGTCTGGCTGCCCGGCGACCTGCTCGCCTTCAGGGGCATGCTCGGCGTGCCGCTGCTGGCCGCGCTGGCCGGTAGGACGGTCACGGTGGTCCGTCAGCTCCTGGCCTGGCGGGTCCGGGCCCCGGCAGTGATCGGGTTGCTGGTCGCGCAGACGTTGCTGGTCCAGGTGTTGTTCCATACCCGCTGGTGACCCCAGCACAGGCCCGAGGAGGCCCGATGACCGACGAGTGGCGGTTCGATGGTCTGCGCGCGTTGTACATCAACTGCACCCTCAAGCGGTCCCCCGAACCCAGCCACACCCAGGGGCTGATCGAGCTGAGCCGGTCGATCATGGAGCGGCACGGGGTGGCCGTCGACGAGCTGCGGGCCGTCGACCACGACATCGCCACCGGGGTGTGGCCGGACATGACCAGCCACGGCTGGCCAACTGACGCCTGGCCGGCCATCTACCAGCGGGTCCTGGCGGCCGACATCCTGGTGCTGTGCGGGCCGATCTGGCTGGGCGACAACAGCTCGGTCACCAAGCGGGTCATCGAGCGGCTGTACGCCTGCTCCAGCCTGCTGAACGAGACCGGTCAGTACGCCTACTACGGCCGGGTCGCCGGCTGCCTGCTCACCGGCAACGAGGACGGGGTCAAGCACTGCGCCATGAACCTGCTCTACAGCCTCCAGCACCTCGGCTACACCATCCCGCCCCAGGCCGACGCCGGCTGGATCGGCGAGGCCGGCCCGGGCCCCTCGTACCTGGATCCCGGCTCGGGCGGCCCCGAGAACGACTTCACCAACCGCAACACCACCTTCGCGACCTGGAACCTGATGCACCTTGGGGCGATGCTGAAGCGGGCCGGCGGGATCCCGGCATATGGCAACCAGCGCTCGGAGTGGGACGCCGGCTGCCGCTTCGACTTCGAAAACCCCGAACACCGCTGACAGCCGGGTCGGTGCCCTATGGGCCCGCCAGGACCGGGTCGCGCAGCTCCGCTCCAGCAAATTCGGTCATGCCCTCGGCAAAGCCGACCCGGGCCCGGAAGCCGAGGCGGTCGGCGGCCAGAGCCGGGGAGGCGAACACGTGGCGGACGTCGCCAGCACGCCAGCCGCCCACGACCTTGGGGGCGGGACCGCCCATGCCGGCGGCGAGCGCGGCCCCCAGCTCGCCGACGGTGTGGGGCTGGCCGCTGGCCACGTCGGCCACGTGGATGAAGTCGCGCTGCTGGCCGCCGTCCTCGAACACCCTGGGCGACCGGCCGGCGTGGGCCCGTGAATGGAGGCGGTCGAGGGAGCGGACCTCGTAGCCGACATCGACCAGGAGGTCGACGACGTGGCTGCCGACGAAGCCGGCCCCGCCGGTGACCAGGACACGCATGATCGGCCAGGGTGCCCAGCGCGCGGCCGATAGAGCAACGGAAGCGGGCTTACGAACTGGTGACGGGTTCGGGACAGACCTGGCGGGACCATCCGGGATGTGCCACCGTCGAGGCCGGAAGGAGGGAGCGTGGCCGGGGAACGGATCCTGGTCGTCGACGACGAACCGACCGTCCGCGAGGTCGTGCAGCACTACCTGGAACGTGAGGGCTACCACGTCCGGGCGGCCGAGGACGGCCCGGCCGCGCTGGCGGCCTTCGGCGCCGACGTCCCGGACCTGATCGTCCTTGATCTGATGCTGCCGGGTGTGGACGGCCTCGAGGTGTGCCGCCAGGTCCGCGCCAAGCACTCGACCCCGATCATCATGCTGACCGCCAAGGGCCACGAGTCCGACCGGATCGTCGGCCTGGAGCTGGGTGCCGACGACTACGTGATCAAGCCATTCAGTCCCCGCGAGCTCGTCGCCCGCGTCCGAAGCGTCCTGCGCCGGAGCCTGGCCGGCGACGGCCAGCGCAGCCCGCCGCTGCGCACCGGGGACGTAACCGTCGACCCGGCCACCCGCGAGGTCACGGTGGCCGATCGACCGGTGTCGCTCACCGTGCGCGAGTTCGACCTGCTGGCCTTTCTGGTCGCCCACCCACGCCAGGTGTTCAGCCGCGGGCAGCTGCTGCGCCAGGTCTGGGAGTACACCTGGCTCGGCGATACCTCCACGGTCACCGTACACATGCGGCGCCTGCGGTCCAAGGTCGAGGACGACCCCTCCAACCCGAGGCGGCTCCAGACCGTCTACGGCGTCGGCTACCGGTTCGTCCCGGTGGAGCCGTGAGCGTACGCAGCTGGGCCGGCCTGCCGCCATTGGGCTGGTTCCTGGCCGGCTTGGCCGGCAGCGCCCTGGTGGCCAGCCTTGTCGGGATCCCAGCGGGCGAGACCGGTACGCTGCTCGCCGTGATCACCCTGGCCGCGATGGTGGTGGTGGCGGCCGGCCTCGGGCTCCAGGGGCGGCTGCGGCGGCGCCGGGCCAAGGTGGCCAGGCAAGGCGCGCTCACCGCGGCGGTGACGGCGGCCGTCGCCCTGGCCGGCCTGTGGGCGGTCAGCGCCCAGATGCTGGTCTCCAGCCATGATCTGGCCGTGGTGCTGGCCTCGCTGCCGGTGGCGGCCGGGGCCGGGGTGGCCTATGGGGTGGCCACGGCCAGACAGGTCGCTGCCGACCTGGAGGCGCTGGCCGGGACGGCCCGGCGGCTGGAGGCCGGCGACCTGGCCGCCCGGGCCCGGGTGCAGGGCACCGCCGAGGTCGCGCTCATCGCCGAGACCCTGAACGCGGCCGCGGCCCGGCTGGCCGAGGCACGCGAGCGCGAGCGGTGCATGGAGCAGGGGCGGCGCGACCTGATCGCCTGGGCCTCCCACGACCTGCGTACCCCGCTGGCCAGCCTGCGCGCGCTGGCCGAGGCGCTGGCCGACGACCTGGCCCCCGACGAGGCCACCCGGCGCCGCTACCTGGCCGGCCTGACGGCCAACGTGGAGCGGCTCAGCGCCCTGGTCGACGACCTGTTCGAGCTGTCGGCCATCCAGGCCGGGGCGGTCAGCCTGCAGCTGGAGCCCACCTCGCTGCCCGAGCTGGCCAGCGAGGTGGTGGACCGGTTCGAGCCGGAGGCGGCCGCTGCCGGGGTGCGGCTGGAGTGCAAGCTGGACGGCGACCGGCCGGTGCTGGCCGGCCGGGACCAGCTGGGGCGGGTGCTGGCCAACCTGGTCGTGAATGGGATCCGGCACACCCCTCGAGGCGGTGTCCTGCGCGTGGCCGTCGCCGACGGCGATGGCACCGCCATCCTTCAGGTCACCGACAGCTGCGGCGGCATCTCCGAGGCCGACCTGCCCCGCGTCTTCGACCAACTGTGGCGGGGCGACCCAGCCCGCACGACCAACGGCGCCGGTCTCGGCCTTGCCATCGCCCGCGGCCTGGTCGACGCCCACGGCGGCACCATCGGCGTGGCCAACGTCCCCGGCGGCTGCGAGTTCACCGTCCGTCTGCCGTCGGCCACGGGCGCGCCGACCGTCAACGGGCAGCGGGGCCTTTCGGGTCGCTGATCGACTCCTTACAGGCTGGGAACGCCGGCTCCCAGCCGCCACCGACCCTCCTAGGCTGGCCCCATGGGCCCGACCTTCACCTCTCCGGCCAGGAACGAACGGGCCACCGTCGTGCTCGGTGTCGCGCTCGGCCTGCTGTTCGGCGTCTGCCTGCTGACGGGACTGCTGTCGCACCTGATCCAGCAGCCGCCAGGCTGGTTCGCCTGGTCGAGCCGGCCCGTCTGGCTGTACCGGTGGACCCAGGGCCTGCACGTGTTCTCCGGCATCGCGGCCATCCCGGTGCTGTTGGCCAAGCTCTGGTCGGTCTACCCACACCTCTGGCGCTGGCCGCCGGTCCGCGGCGTCGTCCACGCCATCGAGCGGGCGGGGATCGTCCCGCTGGTCGGCGGAGCGCTGCTGCTCCTGGTCACCGGGCTGATGAACATCGGCTACTGGTACGGCTGGGGCTTCGACTTCATCCGGACCCACTACTGGACGGCCTGGATCGTCACCGGGGCGCTGATCGTCCACCTCTCGGCCAAACTTCCAGTCCTCCGCCGCGCCCTCGCCAGGCAGCACGCTGCGGCCGACATGGCCGATGATCTGGAACGGCGCCGGTTTCTGCTCACCACCGGGGTCGCGGCCGGCGTGCTACTCCTGACCACCGCCGGGTCGGCGTTCACCCCGCTTCGGCGACTGGCCGTCCTGTCGCCGAGACGCCAGGGCGCCGGCCCCCAAGGCCTGCCGGTCAACAAGGACGCCCGCTCGGCCGGGGTCGCCGACAAGCTGGACGATCCGGGCTGGCGGCTGGCCGTCGGCGGCCGGGTCGCCCGCCAAGTCGCTCTGACCCTCGACGACCTCCAGGCCCGCATGGCCGGACCCATGGGGCACGCCGCCCGGCTGCCAATCGCCTGCGTCGAGGGCTGGAGCCAGGAGGCCCACTGGCGCGGGGTGCGGCTGCGTGACCTGCTCGACGAGGTCGGCGCCCCGCCTTACGCGGCTGTCCGGGTCGAATCCCTCCAGCGCGGCGGCTACTCCAGCGCCCTGCTGAACCCGGCCCACGCCCGCGACCCCGACACCCTGCTGGCGCTGGAGCTCAACGGCGCCCCACTCCACCCCGACCATGGATTCCCGGTGCGGCTGATCGCGCCCAACAACCCTGGTGTCATGCAAACCAAATGGCTCGAGTCGGTGACCGTCCAGTGAGCAACCGTCAGGCCACCGCCGATCAGCCCGAGCCGCTGACCGGCTGGCGATGGTGGACCGGACTCTCCGTAGGTGGCGCCGTGGCCCTCTTCGGGCTGGCCGGACTGGCCGCCGACGCGGCCAAGACCATGCCGTTGGTCTGGCTGAAGTGGCTGATCGGGCTTCTGCTGGTCCATGACTTCGTGCTCGCGCCGCTGGTCCACCTGACCGGTCGCCGGCTTCGCGACCGGGCGCCGGAGTCGTGGCGCTGGCCACTCCAGCTCGGGCTGGCCACCTCCGGCATGCTTGTCCTCGCCAGTGTCCCGGTCCTTGTCGGCGTCGGTCGCCGCACCCAGCCAGGTAACGCCTCGGTGCTTCCCGGCAACTACCCACTCGCCCTCGCCGGCGTTCTCACCATGGTGTGGCTGGGCGTCCTCGCCCTCGGGATCTGGAGCTCCACTCGCCGGCGCTGACGCGGCCCATCGCCCGGCCGCCACAAGGCTGCTGCGGAGGTCCATGAACCCGTCCGATCAAGGTAGACTCCTCGCCGACCAGGCCAAGGGGCCGCCTGCCGAAGGAGTCGCCATGACCCACCACGACCATCCCAACGTCACCCTCGTCCGGGAAGGCTTCGCGGCCTTCGAGCGGGGCGACATGGCCAGAATGGACCAGCTCCTGTCGGACGATGTGGTCTGGCATGTCGGCGGCAACAGCAAATGGGCCGGGGCCTATGAGGGCAAGGCCAAGGTGCTGGAGTACTTCGGCCGCCAGGCCCAGGCAACCGACAGCCCGCCATCGGTGGAGGTCCACGACATCCTTGGCAACGACGAGCACGTGGTCGTGCTGGGGAGCGCGAAAGCCACCGCCCGGGACGGGTCCAGTGCCGAGTGGAAGTACACCCAGATCTTCCACATCCGGGACGGGAAGGCGACCGAGGTCTGGGGGATGGCCGAGAACGACGCCGCCGTCGACCCCTTCCTGGACGGCCTGCCCGACTGAGCGCCGGCGAGGGGCCGAGCCGGACCCGCCTGGATACGGAACATCATGCCGGCCATTCGACTCGTTGTGGCACGGTGACAAGACTGCCCGCTGAGTGGCCTTTGGCCCGATGTGGCCCCAGTCAACGTTTCACGGTCTACCGCACTCGCTTGCAGGGATCGGCATGGAGCCGATGCTGACTGGATCGCGCCTCTAGCCCCGCCGGTTGTAGCGCAATGCGGTGGTGTTGCTGAGTGCCGCGTCGGCCTCGGCCAGCAGCGGCTGGGCGTTCAGTGCCATCAACGCGGTGTGGGCGTCCTGCAGCCGGAGGCGGCCCTCCGGACGGCCGAGGGTGAGCAGGCACCGTCCGGCACCGAGCAGTGCCCGTGCCCGCTCGAGCTGGTGGCCGTAGTCTGCCCAGCGGGCCGCCGCCTCGTCGTAGCCTTGCGCGGCCTGGTCCAGCACCCCCTCGGCCTCGGCAAGGGCGGCACGTGCGGTGAGGAGCACATGTCGATTGCGGACGACGCCGTCGTTCGCCTGCGCGGTGAGGGCCTCTGCGGTGGCGCGCTCGCCCAGCGCTACACAGACGCGCACCAGCTCGGCGACGTGCTGGCCCAGGTACCAGCGGCCACCGCCCCGATCGCCGACCACCCGCTGGACCTCCTCGACCAGCCCTTGGGCGGCCGTGTGCTCGCCGGCCGCCTCCGCAACGGCGGCGGCGACAGCCAGCGCCGGCACCAGCAGCTGCAGGTCGTCGATCGCACGTGCTCGTGGCAGGAACTCCCGTACCAGCACCCGGGCGTCGTCCACCTCGCCGCGCCACAGCAGGACCTCGGCCTTGATCTGGTGGGCCATCTCTGACATGTACTGGCCGCCGTGGTCGCGCTCCCAGGCGATCAGAGCATCGGCGGTGTCCACCGCCTCGTCCCAGCGGCCAAGGTCCAGCAGCGGGGTCAGGGTCGCCGACCGGATCCAGGCGGTGCCCTCGGCCAATCCGCGCCGCTCGGTGAACTCGATTGCCTGATGGCAGGTTTCCAGCGCCGCGATCGGGCCCTCGCTGAGCCAAAGCAGTTCGATCAAGTTGTTGTAGACCACCGCCGTGTCGTAGCCGGCGCCCACCTCCAGGCCCAGCTCGAGGGCGGCGCGCAGGTCGTCCATGCCGCCGAGGTCGCCGAGGTCGCCGCGCGCCACTCCGCGGGAGTCGAGGGCCCGCAGCCGCTCCTCTGGCAGCCCACCCAGCTCCTCGGCCAGGTCAAGGGCTTTGTTCGCCCAGCCCAGCGCCTCCTGCGGGTGGCCGGACATCACCCGGTCCATTGCCATCTGCGCGTAGGCCGAGCACAGCTCCGGACCGGGACGGGCACGCTCCAGCAGCTCGACGGCGCCGACCAGGGCGTCGCGGGCGCGACCGGCCTCGCCCTGATTCCACAGCACCGACGACAGCCGGTTCAGCGCCTCACCCTGTCCAACGACGTCGCCCTCGGCGGCGAAGCCGGCGATCACTGCCTCGTAGGCGTCGGCCGCCTCGGCCACCCGGCCCGCCTGGAACGCCGCCCGGGCTGCCCGTGCCAGCACCTGGGCACGCCCGGGCGTGCCCAGCGGGCAGAGCTCCAGGGCCTTCCGGTAATAGGCCTCGGCCTTGGCCACATCCAGCCCGATCGTCGAGTCACCGGCCAGGACCAGCGCATGACGGGCCGACTCCTCCAGCCGAGCTAGATCGGGCTCCCGAGCCGCCCGCGCATGGACCAGCGCCTGGGTGAAGTGGTAGGCGATCAACTCGGCGCGGTCGGCCACGCGGTCACCGGCGAGGGCCTGGATCCACTCGGCGGCCGCCCGGTGGCGGCGGGAACGGCCGGTTCTGGGGATCTGGGCGTAGACCACGTCGCGGATGAGCGCATGCCAAAACGTGTACTCAACCTCGTCCTCCACCGCCGACAGCCGCGCGGCGCGGATCAGTTCCTTACGCTGGAGCTGGGCCAGACCGCCCCGGAGCTCCTCCTCGCTGACACTTGCCATGGCGGCGAGCGCTCCCAGCCAGAACACCTTGCCGAACACCGCGGCGTCCTGGAGCAGGGTCTTGTGCTCCGGCGCGAGGGTGTCGAGGCGCGCCGCGATCAGGGCCTGCACCGTGTCCGGCAGCGGCAGGTCGGACGCGCGCGCCAGGTGGCCGTCTGGTTTGAGCAGCCCCCGGTCGGTGAGCAGGCGCACGAACTCCTCGGCGTACAAGGGGTTGCCGCCCGCTCGTTCCAGGAGCAGCGACTGCACTTCCGCCGGCAGTATCGACTGGCCGAGCAGGGTGGCGATCAGCATCGCGGTCTGCGCGTCGTCGAGGGGGGCCAGCGCCATGGTCGTCGCGTTCGGCTGCCCGGTCCCCCAGCCGGGCCGCCGGTCGAGCAGCTCCGGCCTGGCCGTGACGACCACAAGGAGATGCGCCCCATGTGTCTGGTCAAGCAGCTGCTCGAGGAAGTCGAGCAGGGCCGGGTCGGCCCAGTGCAGGTCCTCGATCACCAGAACCAGGGGCCCCTGTGTCGCCACAAGCTGGAGGAAGCGCCGCCACGCCATGAACGACTCATCCCGGCCGGCCGGCGCCTCGGCGGCAGTCGCGAGCCCCACCAGCGGGGCAAGCCGCGCCTTGAGCCACTCGCGCTCCGAGGCGTCGCCAGCGACGGCGCGGACCGCCGCGTCCAGCTTGGCGGTTCCCTCCCGCGGGTCGTCGGACTCCAGGATGCCTGCCTGGGCCTTCACGACCTCGCCGAGGGCCCAGAAGCCAATGGCCTCGCCGTAGGACAGGCAGTGGCCCCGGCGCCAGGCAACCAGCTGCGGCTGGGCGTCGACGAAGCCGGCGAACTCGCGCACCAGCCGGCTCTTGCCCACCCCGGGCTCGCCGAGGATTGTGACGAGCTGCACGGCATGCTCGATGAACGCTTGCCGGTAGCAGCGTTGCAGCGTCGCCAGCTCGTCGCCGCGACCAATCAGCGGGGTCGCGAGCCGCTCGGCCACATCCACGCCCGGCCGGCTGCGGGCCCCCAGCACCCGCCAAATCGGCACCGGCTCGGCCTTGCCCTTGACCTGCACGGGGGCGAGCTGCTCATAGGCGAACAGCATCCGGGTGGCCCGCCACGTCGCCTCCCCGACGACCACCCCGTTGACCGGTGCCACCCCCTGGAGCCGCGCGGCGGTGTTGACCACGTCGCCGACCACGCCCTCGCTGTCGGCGCCGCGGTCGAGGGCTACCAGCGCCTCGCCGGTGTTGACGCCAATCCGGACCGCCAGCTCAAGGACAGGATGAGCCTGGTTCAGCTCGGCGATGGCGTCCAGCATGCGCAGCGCGCACCGCACCGCCCGCTCCGGGTCGTCCTCGTGGACTGCCGGGACGCCGAACACCGCCATGACCGCGTCCCCGATCAGCTTGTCCAGGGTTCCGCCCACGCGCTCGATCTCACTGCGCAGCCGGGTGTGAAAAGGACGCAACATGGCGCCGACGTCCTCAGGATCGGCCCGGTCGGACCGGGACGTGAAGCCCACGAGGTCACAGAACAGCACCGTGACGACCTTGCGCTCCTCGCCCGCCGACTGGCGTGACACGTCGGCCAGCGGCGACCCGCACGCCCCGCAGAACCGGAACCCCCCGGGGTTGTCCTGCCCGCAGCTCGAGCACCCGCGCATGCATGCAGTCTACGGGCAGCCCCGACCCAGGTCTGGGAGTCCTTCGCTAGGAGGCGATGGCTCGTTCGTCCCATGTCGCTCATCGGTGACTTGTGAGGTTAGGTTTGCGCTCGGGGCAAGGCGAGCATTCCGCTCTTGCGGTGCACCGATGAACCAGAAACGGGTCTGGCCAGCACGGGCGGGTGCCCTCGCCGCCCTGTCCCCGGCCGGGTATGGGACCCTTACGGCCAAGCCGGGCCTCCTCCAGTGACCCATCATGAGCTGCCGCCGGACAAGCACCAACTGCTCAAGAAGGCGGTGCGGCTGGAGTGGCTGACCATCGCCTACCTGCTCTCGGCGATCGTGGTCCTGTACCTCACCCTAGGCAACTCCCAGGCCATGAAGGCCGCCTGGGCCGAGGACATCCTGAGCCTCCTGCCCCCGATCGCCTTCCTGATCGCCGCGCGCGTGCGGCGCCGGTCACCGAACCGGCAGTTCCCCTACGGCTATCACCGGGTGACCTCGATCGCGTTCCTGTGCGCATCGATGGCCCTGTTCGCCCTCGGCTCCTTCATCCTCTACGACTCGGTCACCAAGCTACTGAAGTTCGAGCACCCGCCGATCGACCTGGTCAAGCTGTTCGGGGACCAGCCGATCTGGCTCGGCTGGTTGATGCTGGCCGCCCTGGCCTGGAGCGCCCTGCCGGCGGTGTTCCTGGGGCGGGCCAAGCAGCCGCTGGCCCGGGAGCTGCACGACAAGGTGCTGTTCGCCGACGCCGAGATGAACCGGGCCGACTGGCTGACAGCGGGCGCGGCCATGGCCGGGGTGGTCGGCATCGGCTTTGGGCTGTGGTGGGCCGACGCGGTCGCGGCCAGCATCATCTCGCTGGACATCACCCATGACGGCTACAAGAACCTGAAGGTCGCGCTCACCGACCTCATGGACAAGGAGCCGACGGTGGCCGACCACTCCAGGCCCGACCCGCTGCCCCTGTGGGTCGCCAATGAGCTACGGGCCATGGACTGGGTCAAGGATGCCGAGGTGCGGCTGCGCGAGGAAGGGCACGTGTTCATCGGCGAAGCGTTCGTGGTCCCGGTCGACGACGCTGACCTGGTTGAGCGCCTTGAGCGGGCCAGCCGGCACCTGCTGGATCTGGACTGGCGCCTGCACGAGCTGGTCATCGCTCCGGTACGCGAGATCCAGCGGCCCGAACCGGCCGGGGAGGAACGCTGACCGACGGCCCTGGCGACTGATCTGCGGCTGAGCTCCGTCAGCTGACCTCGAACCCACGCCGGGCCGGCCAGCCGGATCACCAGCTGCGGGTCGAGCACGGCCATCACCGCCCGCCGGCCCCGAGCGCATCACCGCCGGCCTCGACGCCAACCGCCCGGCCGGAGTCGACCACGATCCGGTCGACCCTGGCCCAGCGGCCAGCGCACCATCCCCGCGCGCACCAGGGCGACGACCGCATCGCCGAACCATTGGTCCAGCTCGGCCCAGGCGGCGTCGTCGCGGTTGACGCGGCCGAAGGACGCGGCGGTCTCGGCCGCCGACCGGCCCAGCGCGATCGCTCGGCCGCCAGGCAGGGGGATGCGCGGCCACCACCGCATCGAAGTCACCCATGGCCTTCCGGTCCCGGCCGCAGGCGGCACAAGCGCTGATCACCCCACCGGGCCAAAGGACCTGATCCACCAGATCAGCGCTGCCACCGGCTGCCCAAGCACGCCACGTTCGCGGAGCAGGACCTAGACCACCGCCCCGTCTTCATCCGCGCGCGCCGAGCACGCCGGCCTCGGTGGTTGGACCAAGCATCCGCGTGGTAGCCACGCTGCCGTTCGACCGCCAGTGATCCAGTGAGGGGAGGGACGATGGCGTTCCAGATCACCGAGGTGCAGAAGGCGCTCAAGGGCGTCGACTACCCGGCCAGCAACGACGAGCTGGCCCGCCACGCCGAAGCCAACGGCGCCGACCGTGAGCTGGTCGACGCCCTCCGCGGCATGGACAAGGACTCCTTCGACGGCCCCAACGCCGTCATGAAGGAGCTGAAGGGCTCCTTGACCGGCTCCAACGACTGATCACCGCCGCGATATACCGGCTGGCTCGCGGTGGGCTCGGCCGGGGCGAGGGCTGCCCTCCATCTGCCTGGCCGGTGTTTCGGCCGTCACCCACCGGGCTACAACGGTGGCTTGGACCGCTCACCTTGGCGGGAGGCTGCTGCCTGGCATGGCTCAATGTGAAGTCTGCGGCAACGACTACGACAAGGCGTTCCAGGTCGTCGTGGCCGACACCACCCATACCTTCGACAGCTTCGAATGCGCCATCCACGCCTTGGCGCCGACCTGTGCCCACTGCGGCTGCCGGATCATCGGTCACGGCGTGGAGGCCGACGGCCGCATCTTCTGCTGTGCCGACTGCGCCAAGCACGAGGGCGACGACCGCCTGGTCGACCGCGCCTGACCCTGGGCGAGCGGCTGGCCGGCGGCTGGAGGACAACCTCGCCGCCAGCTCCCACCCGAACTCGGCCGGCACCTGAGCAGCAGCCGGAGGCCCGCGACCAGCTTCCGGCCGAGTCCGACCCGCTCTTCAGCTCCGGTAGCACCGGCCAACTCGCAGCTGACCAGAGCAACGACGATCCCGCACGAGCGGTAACCCGGCGCTCCGGGGTGTGGCCCCGACTAGGCGCCACACCTCGAGCAGTTCCGCGCGAGCCTGGACTGCAGCGCGAGAGACAGTGAGGACCGTCGGCCGCTCAGCTCCCCAGCCGTGAGTGCAGCAACCGCTTGCCCTGCTCGGCGCCCTTGCGGCTCTCGGCCTGGGCCCGGCGGAAGAAGTCGGCCAACTCCGAATCGCCCTCGCGCTCGGCGTCCTGGATGTAAGTCTCCAGCCGCAGGGCGTTGCTCAGGCACGCCTCGGTGAACCAAATGATGTTGTAGTCCTTGTCCTTGGTGCCGGTGACCTGCCCAGTCTCGCTGCCGCTGCTGGTCATCTCCGCCTCCTCGAGAACGATCCGTAGGCGTGCCTCCCTTACCCAGGCCGCGCCCACCTATGCTCCGTTGGCCCCGTTGCTCGGCGGGTAGTCCTGGCCAGGTCAGTGCGGGCCAGCACGCCACCAGCCAGGTGGCTCCTCTTGCGAGCGCTCGCTGACGACCGGTCGAGGAACTCTGCGGCGGTTACCACGATCCGCCCGCAGCATTCTTCAGCGCGGCGAGAACGAGGTACTTCATGGGGCGCTCACCCATGGATGGCACCGTGCCCAAGCCCAGGACCTCGGGAACCCGCGGGGTGTACGGCTTCCAGGCCCGCAGCGCAGGCACGGGGCACGGCTTCCCGGCCGCGTCGGCGCGCACGCAGGTGGCCAGCTCGTCACAGATTCCGACCATACCGGGGCGGTGTGGCCCTCAGCCGGGCTTGGGTTGTCCATGTGGAGGCCGGGCCGATCGGCCGAGTGTGCCGTTGAGCTTCATGGAGATCGGCGCGATCCTCGCGGCCGACCCGCCCTCCGAGGTCGTGCTGCTTGCCTCGTTCGGTCCGCTGGCCGGCGCCCAGGTCCGCATCCGGGTCACCCCGTTGGCCGCCGGGTCGCTGGTTCACATGGAGGAGCGACCGGTCAGCGGCCCCAAGGCTAGCGCCGCGAGGTGGCTCTGAGCGGCACCACGTTCAGCGCCTCGACCAGGGGCTTGGACCGCCCGGTGCAGTCCGGTGACCCAGATGAGAGGCCAAGAGACAGCAACGTCCCTGGTCAGAACTACGAGAGGCGCCGAAGGGCAACCGGCCAGTCAAACCTCATCCCAACAAGGGAGGTGCTCTCCGATCCTTCGCCCCTGACGGTCGGAGGCGACCTGGGACAACGCTGGTCGTCGCGGTGCTCTGGGAGGCATCTCGTCGGACCGTGGCGTTGCGGTTGCCAGATCCTCCCGGCCGCAGCATCGCCCAAGTTAGGATCTCCCGGACACAAGGACCAAGCGGTCAACGACCGCAGGGAGGGACGATGTCGTCGACATCCAGGAACTTCGCGGCGATCCTGCTGCTGTTGCTGGTCGCGGTCGAGTTCGGTGGCGGCTCGCTACTGAATCTGCTGACCCGCCGCATCCCCGGCTATCTCGACAACCCCCTGCGCCAGAACATGTGGCGGGCCGGCCACGCCCACCCCGGCGTATGGCTCGTGCTGGGTCTGGTCGGCATGCTCTATGTCGACCAGACACCGTTGTCCTCTGGCCTGAAGTCGCTGGTCCGGGTGAGCTTGCTGGTGGCGCCGATCCTGGTGTCGCTCGGCTTCTTCCTGTCGGTGCTGTCCCCCAAGGCGGAACGGCCCAACGGGCTCATCAACCTGATCTATCTGGCCGCGCTGTTGTTGGCGGTCGGGGTGGTGACCCTGGGCATCGGCCTGTTCCAGGCGTGATCGTCGGCGCGGGCGCTGCAGGGGCCGGTCGCCACCACGCCGATTCGCTCCAGCTTCGTCATCCCCTGGGGGTCGGTCGGGGGGAAGAACGGCACCCCAGCCGGGTCCAGGCCCAGGAGGTACTGACGAATCCGGAACGCCGAGCTCGTTGGCCTGCCCGACGAAGGCGATGGCGATGACCGCACCGGACAAGACGCCCAGGTACAGGGAGGAACGCCGGCGTCGGGGGCTACTCGGTTGGGGGCCGGGTGGGCCTGGTCCGCCCCTTTGGCAGGGGCAGCCCGGCGGCGACCTCGCCAGCCACCGCCGACAGCTTGCGTCCTGAGGAGCGGGCCGCCCGGCGCAGGTGGGTGAAGGCCTCCTGCTCATCCAGGACCTGGGCGCGCTGGTCAGAGGCGCTGGCCCAGCGCAGGTTGCCGTCCAGGTCGGTGAGCATGATCCCCGCGGCGTCAGCGTCGAACAGCTGCTTGGCCGCAATGACGGCTTGATGGAGGGTGGCGGGCAGGTCCTGGTCGGGTGCAGGTCGGTCAGGGTGCCGATGCCCTTGGCCAGCATCGAGGGGTCGATCGGCATGCGTGCCTTCTTCGTCCGGTCGCCGAACTGGCGAACCCGGTCAACGGGCCAGGCACAATGGCGGCCCTGGATTGCCGATCAGACCCAACAGCCCCACGAAGTCGTGTGGGTGCACCGGTTGCTTCCCGACCGGAGGACGGGACCGGTCTGGCCAGGGTAACCCCCTACCGGACGGCCGATCACCTCGGGGGTTCGCGGGCTGGTTGCCGGGCAAGGCTGCTGATGGCTGCTCCGGCCGCTAACCTCTCTCGACACGCCTGGTACCGGGCTTTCGGAGAGGGTGGACCTAGATCCCGTCTGCCTCTGTCAGCTGGCCGGAGCAGCCACCCCGGCCCGCCCATCAGGAGCGAGGTAGCGCGGTTGACAGCTAGGCGGTGGGATCACCGCCGCCTGGTCCAAGCGGCAATGTGCGTCGCCAGCGCGAGGCCGAGGACCCCCGCAGAACGCGAGGCCCAACGTGACCATCACTATCCAGATGACCTGCATCTCGGCGCCTTCGCCAGTCACGGTTCCATCAGTTGGGCACGCATGCGGGCCAGGGCCCGGCGCTGGAGCCGGGAGACGTGCATCTGGGAGAAGCCGACCCGGGCCGCGATCTCGTACTGGTCCAGGTCCTGGAAGAACCGCAGGACGATGACCTCACGCTCCAGACTGGGGAGGGCGGCGAGCATGCCGCTCAGGGCCAGCAGGTCCTCCGGTTCCTCCCTGGCTCCCGGCGCGGCCACCAGGTCCCCCAGACAGCCGCCGGCGTCCTCGCCGACCGGCTGGTCCAGGGACACCTCCCGGCGGCTGGTCACGGCGGCCAGCCCCTCTAGGACCTCCTCCTCGCTCACCTGCAGCTGTTCGGCCAGCTCGCGGGTGGTGGGAGAGCGGCCCAGGCGCTGATGCAGCTCGTCGGCCGCCCGGCACAGCCGCAGTGCTCGTTCCTTTTGCGGCCGGGGCACGTGCAGCCGCCAGCTGGTATCCCGCAGGTGGCGTTTGAGCTCGCCGACCACACAGGCCACGGCGTAGGGGACGAACGGGGTCCCGTAGTCGGGGTCGTAGCGGTCGACGGCGGCGATCAGCCCCGCCCGGGCGGTCTGGATGAGATCCTCGGGCGTCGACCCGCGACTGTGGCGGTAGCGGCCGGCCAGCCGGTCCGCCAGACCGAGGTAGCCCATGATGATCCGCTCTCGCAGCCTCGGGTCACGGCTGGAGGCGTAGGTCTGCAGCCAGGCATCGACTTCGGTCGCGGCGGCCTGGTCGCCCGGGCGGACATCGATGACCGCATGGTTGGGAGGCTGGAGGATGGTGGTCGACACCGGGAACCTCGTTCGGACTGGTCGTCCACGAGGGCTGGGTGGACGCGGCAGCAGAAGTAGCTGCGACCTTCCCCTCCCCTGTTCAGACCCTTGGCAAACCTCCGGTCGCCATGGCGTCAGGGCATCGCAGGGTGCAGCTCCCACGGTCGCCGCGGCAGTCACCAACGATCCGGTGATCCTCGCCGGTGATGACCCGGTGCCCTGGCTGGCGACCGCGTCCAAGCCGGCTGGCAGCAGCTGCTGATGCTGCGGCCGGAGCCAAGGCGACCGGCCTGCTGGAGCCGGCTTGGTTTCCTGGCCCGGTGCTTGGGTAGTCCGTGCTTGCTTTCCCTGCGCCTGGAAGGGTGTGATCTTGGATGAAGCGCCTATGGCGGAATTACAGCCTGAGCATCACCCTGGCCGCATTGTTCTTTCTCGCCTGGCTCGGCCAGCTGGTGACCCAGTGGTTCACCTGGGCCAACGAGCAACAAGAGCACAACCAGCCGCTGGAGGTCGGCGACTTTCTCTGGCAGTTCTGGACCAGTACCCTGGAGAACTGGCAGTCCGAATTCCTCCAGCTGCTGACCTTTGTGGTCCTGACCAGCTTTTTGATCCACCGCAACAGCCCCGAATCCAGAGACAGCGACGATGAGATGCAACGGTCGCTCAACCGGATCGAGAAGCGGCTCAAGGCCCTGGAGGGCGAGGGCGGCAAGAGCAAGGCGGGCAGCAGCAGCTGACCGGGAGGGTGAGTGATGGAGCACACGACCGCAGCGATCCTGACCGGACTGGGGACCATGCTGGTGGTGGTGGCGGTGCTGGCCGGGCTCGTCCTGGCCGCCTACCGACTCGCCGACCGCAGCTGACCAGCGGGCCGAGAACAGAACATGGGAGCGACACGCGGGCCGCATTCAACTAAGAGCTGACCGAACTGCAAGCCCGACTCGTCGAGCTCGGAGCGTGCAGACCTAGCTCGACCACACCTGGCCGCGATGGTTTGTGGTGACCGCGCTAGGCTAACCACGCACCTCCGACCAGTGGCGCCCAAGGATGAGCTGCCGGCCGACTGGCCCTCGAACCGCTACAAGGAGATCGTCAACGCCGACGGGATCCCGTCGGAGGAGATCGTCGACCGAGGACGAGCACCTGGACTGGGCACAGGCCAAGCTGGCCGAGCTGGGGCTGCGGGCCGTCATGGACGAGGTCCCACCCGACCCCGCCCGCCTGGACCGGTGCGTGATCCAACCCGAGATGAAGATCAAAGCGACCCACGCGGCCCCCATCGACAAGCGGAACCTCCTGGAGGGAGCCAAGCTGCCTTCCGCGCAGCCGGCACCAGCCTCGAGGACGTCGTCGCCGCCCAGGTAGAGAGTCCTGCGCAGTTCGCGAATGGAGCCGAGAATCGGAGCCTTCAGCCGCGGTTGTATGCCAGCAGCTGGTCGGGCGGCGGAGCTGCTCCCTCGACCACTATGGGGCTAGCGTCTTCCACTGTCCCTCCTGCGACGGCACCTGGTCGTGGATGCCAGCGGGGCCATCGCCGGCGTCGGCTGCGCCCTCTTCCTGGAGAACGACCCCAGGACCCCACCTCCGCTTCCTCCCGACGTCGAGGACGAGGTCGAGGTCACCAGCACCGGGACGTGAGCTGGTCAGACGCTCCAAGCACGACCGATGACAATGGCACGAGAAGGCTTGAGCGGCCGGACCCTGACGGGAAGGTCTTGACCCGATCGCCGGACCGGAGGAGGCGCAGGTGACCAGTCCCAGCCCTCCCTGGCCGGTCCGCTGGCCGGTGATGTACCAGAGCTGGACCTGGCTCTCGTTCCTGCATTGGTCCTACGATCCTGCCGTCGTTCAGCGGCTGCTACCCGACAGCCTCGAGGTCCAGACGTTCCAGGGCCAGGCCTGGGTGGGCGTGACCCCCTTCTTCCTGGAGGACCTGCGGACCCCGGTGGCACCGGCGCTGCCGTGGTTCACCAGCTTCCCCGAGACAAACGTGCGGACCTACGTGCGCGGTCCGGACCGGCGTGAGGGCCTCTGGTTCTTCTCACTGGATGCCGCCCGGTTGGAGCCGGTCCTGGTCGCCCGCTCGACCTATGCGCTGCCCTACATGTGGTCCCAGATGGCGGTGGAACGCGACGGCTCGACCATCCGCTACCGCAGCCGTCGGCGTTGGCCCGGCCCGACCCCGGCGACCTCCCGCATCACCGTGGAGATCGGCGCCCGGCTGCGGCCGCAGGAGCTGGACGAGTTCGACCACTACTTGACCGCCCGATGGCAGCTGTACACGACCCTCGGCCCGGTGCTAGCCCGTTCGAATGTCGAGCACGAGCCCTGGCCGCTGCACCGGGCGTCCGTGCGAGAGCTGGAGACGAACCTGGTCGCAGCCGCCGGACTGCCCGCCCCCGAGGGCGAGCCGGTCGTGCACTGGTCGCCTGGGGTGCGGACCAGGATCAGCGGCCTCCGCCCGCTGAGGCGGCCCTGACGCCTCACATCGGAGCGGGCGGTTACGGCGCCTTGAGCGTCCGGAAGGTGATCGAGGAGCGCAGGGCCTTGAAGTCCAGGCCGAAGTGGCGCACGGTGCGCCGGGCGGTCCCCCCCGTGCATGGTCATGCCGTCCGGCTGATGGATCAGCCCACTGGGCTCGAGCGGCTGCTCAGGCATCACGCCACACCACTATCTGCTGCTTGGTCACCAAGCACCGTTCCTCACCGGTCGAGATGCGGCTTGTCGCCCGAGGCGCTGGGGTTTATGGTATGGGCCCTGACTGACCGGATAGTCGAACGTGGCATCGCGAGGGTGGGAGGTCCCTATGCGTGGCGTCGGCCGTTCGATCTGGATCACAACCGTCCTCTGCCTCTGCACCGTGCTGGCGGGCTGCGGGTCGAGCCTGCGCGAGGATCAGCAGGGGTCCGGCGAGGGCCCGGTGAAGGTCGGGCTGCTGGTGCCCAAGTCCGGGGTCTACGCGCCGCTGGGCAAGGACATGGAGAACGGCTTCCGGATGTACCTGGACGCCAAGGGCGGCAAGCTCGGCGGGCGCTCGATCGACGTGGTGGTCGCTGACGAGGGCGGGGGGCCCGAGTCGGGCGTGCCGGCCGCCCAGAAGCTGCTGCAGCAGGACAGAGTGAACGTGCTGGTCGGCATCGTGAACTCCGCGGTCGCGCTGGGCGTCCGCGACCTGGTCTCCGACAGCAAGGTGCCGCTGCTCGTGGCCAACGCCGGCGCCGACGCGATCACCGGCGCCCAGCGCTCCGACTACGTGTGGCGCACCTCGTTCGCCAACGGCGAGGTGGCCTCGGCGCTGGGCCCGTACGTCGCCGAGCAGGTCAAGGGCGGCAAGGTCTTCCTGATGGCGCCCGACTATGCCGCCGGCGAGGAGGCGGTCGGGGGCTTCAGGAAGGCGTTCGAGGGTGCCGGCGGGACGGTGGCCGGCTCGGAGTTCACCCCCTTCGGCAAGACCACCAACTTCCAGCCGTACCTGGCGCGGATCGAGCGGTCGGGCGCCAAGGCCGTGTACTGCTTCTACGCCGGCGCCGAGGCGGTCGCGTTCGTCAAGCAGTACCAGCAGTTCGGGCTGGCCTCGAAGATCCCGCTGTACTGCAGCGGGTTCGCCACCGAGGGCGGCGTGCTGAAGGCGCAGGGCGACGCGGCGCTGGGCATCAAGACCTCCCTCCACTACTCCGACCAGATCGACAACCCCACCAACCAGAAGTTCGCCGCCGACTACACCGCCAAGTACGGCGACCCGCCGACGGTGTACGCGGTCCAGGCCTACGACGCCGCCGCCGTGCTCGACCAGGCGCTCGCCAAGGGCACCACCGGCGAGGCCATCGTCGAGGGCCTCAAGGGCGTCGGCGAGATCGACAGTCCACGTGGCCGCTGGCGCTTCAGCGACGGCCAGGGGCCCGAGCAGACGTATTATCTCCGCAACACCGAGGAGCAGGGCAGTCAGATCGTCAACGCCGTGGTGCAGCCGCTCTCGCACGCCTGAGCAGGTCCGAACCACGGCACCCTAGCCGGAGGGCGTGCGCTGGCCTGGCTGGACGACCACCTCATCACCATCGTCGACGGGGTCGCCTTCGGCGTGCTGCTGTTCACCATCGCGGTGGGGCTGTCGCTGGTCTTCGGGATCATGGACGTGCTCAACCTCGCCCACGGGGCGCTGTACCTCGTCGGCGCCTACGTCGCCGTCCAGTTCGTCTCCGACACCACCGCCGGGCTCGGTGCCTACCTGGTCGCCGGGCTGGTCGCGGCGCTGGTCGGCGTCGCCGGCGGAGTTGGCCTGGCGGCGATGACCAGGCCGCTGGTCGCGCGCGGCCACCTCGACCAGGCGCTGCTCACCCTCGGGGTCGCCCTGGTCATCGGTGACCTGCTGTCGGCGCGCTACGGCAACGACGTGCGCTCGGTGCCGCCCCCCGACTTCCTGGCCGGCAGCGTCGCGCTGGCCGGGCACCAGTACCCGAGCTATCGCCTGAGCGTGATCGCCGTGGGCCTGCTGCTGGCCGCGGCCGTCCACCTGCTCGTCGAGCGCACTCGGGCCGGTGCGCTGGTCCGGGCGACGGTCGCCGACGCCCCGATGGTCAGGGCGATGGGCGTCGACACCGGCAGGCTGGTCGTCGGGGTGTTCGCGTCCGGCGCGGCGCTGGCCTGCCTGGGCGGGGTGCTCGGGGCCCCCGTGCTGGGCGCCTACCCCGGGCTGGACGAGCGCGCGCTGATCCTCGGGCTGGTCATTGTGGTGCTGGGAGGCCTGGGCTCGGTGCGCGGCGCGTTCCTGGGGGCGCTGGTGATCGGCCAGGTCGAGGTCCTCGGCGTCTCCGTGCTGCCGCAGTATGCCTCCTTCCTGGTGTTCGGGACGATGGCCCTGGTCCTGCTGCTACGGCCGGCCGGGATGCTGGGCCGGGCGGGCCCGCCGCGGTGAGCAGGGCCACCGCCCCGCCGCCGGTCCTCGCCTCGACGGCATCGGCCCGCCGGGCGCTGGCAGCGCCGGGGCTGGTCGCCGGCGGCGCGCTGCTGGCCCTCGCGCTGCTCCCCCTGTTCGCGTCGGGGAACGTCGCCGACATGATGACCCGCGTGCTCGCCTTCGCCCTGCTGGCCGTGAGCCTCGACCTGTTGACGGGCGTCGGCGGGCTACCCTCCCTCGGCCATGCCGCGCCCTTCGGGGTCGGCGCCTACGCCGCGGCGCTGGTGGCCAAGCACCTCACCACCGTCGGCCCCCTGCAGCTGCTCGCCGCGGCCGCGGCCGGCGCCGCCCTGTCGGCGTCGGTGGGCTGGCTGGTGGTGCGCGCCCGCGGCACCTACTTCCTCATGCTCACCCTGGCCGTCGGCGAGATCGTGCACGTGCTCGCCGACCGCTGGGAGGGCATCACCGGTGGCAGCAACGGCCTGGCCGGCATCCCCGCGATCACCCTGCTGCCGGGCGGAAGCCCGGTCCGGCTCGCCGGCGTGCTCTACTGGTACGCCCTGGGCGCGGCGCTGCTCGGCATCGCCGCCCTGGTGATGGTGTCCCGCAGCCCCTTCGGCCGGACGCTGCGTGGCGTGCGGGACAACGAGGAGCGGATGCGCTCGCTGGGGTACGCCACCGTGCGCCCGAAGTACGCAGTGTTCTGCATCGCTGGCGCGGCGGCCGGGGCGGCCGGCTCCTTGTGGGTCGCCCAGGCACGGTTCGTCTCGCCCGCCGACCTGGGCTTCGAGATCTCGGCAATGGCCCTGCTCGCGGTCGTGCTCGGGGGCCGGGGCAGACTCTGGGGAGCGGCCTTCGGCGCCGCGCTGGTCGTGCTCGTCCGCGACGAGCTGTCACCGCAGCTCGGCGGCCGGGGACCGCTGGTGCTGGGACTGGTCTTCATCGTCGCGGTCTACCTGCTGCCGCGGGGCTTCGCCGGCCTGCGGTTGCCACGCCCGGCCCGGCGCGGGGAGGGCGCACGGTGACGGCGCTGCTGCAAACCGAGGAGCTGACCCGCCGCTTTGGGAAGCTGGTCGCCGTGGACCGCGTGACGCTCGCGGTCCCGGCCGGGGCGCGGCACGCCATCATCGGCCCCAACGGGGCCGGCAAGTCGACGATGTTCGGCCTCATCACCGGCGCCATCCGACCCTCGGGCGGTCGAGTCCTGTTCGACGGCCAGGACCTGACCCGCCGGCCCGACCACGTCCGGGCGCGCGCCGGCATGAGCCAGACCTTCCAGCACTCGAGCGTGTTCACCACCCTGTCGGCCCTCGACAACGTGGCCCTCGCCGCCCAGCGGGCAGCCGGGCGCGGGATGCGGACGGTCCGCGCGGCATGGCGGCACGCGGCGGTCCAGGAGGAGGCGGCGCGGCACCTGGAGCTGGTCGGCCTGGCAGATCGGGCCGCGGCCCCAGCCGGGACGCTCTCCCACGGTGAGCGACGGCAGCTCGAGGTCGCGCTCGCCCTCGCGACGTCGCCCAAGCTGCTGCTGCTCGACGAGCCCACGGCGGGCATGTCGGCCGCCGACAGCGCCCGCTTCGCCGAGCTGATCGAGTCACTGGGCCCGGAGATCACCGTGATGATCATCGAGCACGACCTTGACGTGGTGTTCCGCCTGGCCACCCGGGTGACCGTGCTGCACCTGGGACGGGTCCTGGCCGAGGGGACACCGGCCGAGGTCAGGTCGGACCAGGCGGTGCAGCGAGCCTATCTCGGTGACGCGGTCTTCGACGAGCTCTTCTTCGGGGCGGCGCCGTGACCGCGCTGCTGGAGGTGCGCGCGCTGCGTGCCGGCTACCACGGCAGCGTCGTGCTGCACGACGTCGACCTCACCGTGCGGGAGGGCCAGGCCGTGGCCCTGCTCGGCCGCAACGGGGTCGGCAAGACCACCTTCCTGGCCGCCGTGATGGGCCTGCTCAAGCCGATCTCGGGCAGCGTGCGGCTGCAGGGCCGCGAGCTGGCCGGCGCGCCCGCCAACGTGGTCGCCCGGGCGGGCGTGGCCATCGTCCCCCAGGGCCGGCGCGTGTTCGCCGACCTGACCGTCGAGCAGAACCTCCAGGTTGCGACCCGCCGCGGCGCCACCGGGTCCTGGACCGCCCAGCGCGTCTACGAGGTGCTGCCCCAGCTCGCCGAGCGCCGGCGCCACCGGGGCGACCAGCTCTCCGGTGGCGAGCAGCAGATGCTGGCCATCGCCAGGGCGCTGCTGCTCAACCCGCGGCTGCTGTTGCTGGACGAGCCATCCGACGGCCTCGCACCCGTGGTGCTGACCCAGGTCATCGAGCTGATCGCCGGGCTGCGGCGCGAGGGCCTCACGGTCCTGCTGGTCGAGCAGGACCTGCGGGCGGCGGTGACCCTCGCCGACGAGATCGCGGTGATGCGCAAGGGGCAGATCGTGCACCGGGCACCGACTCCAGAGTTCCGCAGCGACCCCACCCGCGCCCGGCAGCTCCTCGGCGTCTGAACGCGGCCTCGACCATCCGGTCAGTCAGATGGCACCATACAGGTCTGGTCGGGCCTCCTGGTCAGCATCGCGACAGCGAAAGCGAGGAGCATCGTGGCCGACATGTGGATAGGCGGAACGGCGACGGCCGGCGCGGGACAACGCCTGCCCGTGCGCAACCCGGCCAGCGGCGAGACCCTCGACGAGGTCCCCGCCGCGACGAGGGAGGAGGTTGATGCCGCGGTCGGGGCCGCCACAGAGGCGCTCACGACCTGGCGGCGCACCGACACCGGCGAGCGGGCGGGGCACCTGCGCCGGCTCGCGGACCTCGCCGAGGCCCACGCGGACGAGCTGGTCGCCCTGCTCACCCGCGAGCAGGGCAAGCCCACTCTGGAGGCGCAGGGCGAGCTGCGGCACTTCCTGGCCGGCCTGCGCTACTACGCCGAGGCCGCCACCAAGGTCCGCGGCAGCTACCAGGAGCTGCCCAGCCAGTTCGGCCCCGCCTACGGCCTGGTCGTGCGGCGCCCCCTCGGGGTGGTCGGGGCGATCACGCCGTGGAACTTCCCCCTCACCCTGCTCGCCAACAAGGTCGGGCCGGCGCTGGCCGCCGGCAACACGGTGGTCGCCAAGCCGGCCGAGACGACCCCGCTGACCACCCTGCGGGTCGCGCAGCTGGCCGCCGAGGCCGGCCTCCCGCCCGGCGTGCTCAACGTGGTCACCGGCGGGCCAGAGACCGGCGAGGCCCTGGTCGCGCATCCGGGTGTGCGCCGCGTCGCCTTCACCGGCCAGACGAGCACGGGCCGGCGCATCATGGAGCTGGCCGGGCCGGCGCTCAAGCACGTCAGCCTGGAGCTGGGCGGCTCGGACCCGACGATCGTGCTCGGCGACGCCGAGCTGGACGCCGCGGTCAAGAGCATCCAGATCGGCCGCTACTGGAACTGCGGCCAGGCGTGCCTGGCTCCCAAGCGGGCCTTCATCCAGGCCGAGGTCTACGACACGTTCGTCGACCAGCTGGTCGCGCGCGTCGGCCGCTACGAGCCCGGGCCCGGCGACACCCGCGCCGAGAAGCCGAAGCTCCGGATCGGTCCGCTGCACACCGCCGCGCAACGTGACCTGCTGGTCGCCCAGCTCAAGGACGCGGTCGACCGGGGCGCCAAGGTGCTGGTCGGCGGGGAGGCGCTCGACGGGCCTGGACACTTCTTCCAGCCGGCGGTAGTGGTGGACGCACCCGAAGACTCGCGGCTGGCCACCGAGGAGGTCTTCGGCCCGGTCCTTCCCGTGTGGAAGGTCGATGAGCTTGACGAGGCGATCGAGCGGGCCAACGCCAGCCAGTACGGGCTGGGCTCGTCGATCTGGACCCGCTCGGCGGTCGCGATCGACCGGGCCACCCGGGAGCTGGAGGCGGGAGTGACCTGGGTGAACCAGCTCCACTATGGCTACGACGAGCTGCCGTTCGGCGGCACCAAGCAGAGCGGCTTCGGCCGCGAGCACGGGCTGGAGGCGCTGGCCGAGTACACCGAGCCGAAATCGGTCGTGGTCGGCGGCCTTGCCTAGGGAATGGGCCAGCGGATGGGAGGAGCAGCGATGTCGGTGACTGCCAACGTCGAGGACGGGGTCGGCTGGATCACGCTGGACCGCCCGCCCGCCAACAGCTACGACCCG
The DNA here is from genome assembly GCA_030146615.1 of Actinomycetes bacterium. Lineage (GTDB taxonomy): Bacteria > Actinomycetota > CALGFH01 > CALGFH01 > CALGFH01 > CALGFH01. The sequence goes on along the minus strand of JASLBL010000239.1, from coordinate 9,145 downwards.
GCCTTCCTGGAGGAGCTGGACGAGGCGATCGGCCGGGTCGCCGCCGCCGGCGTGGTGGTCGGGGTGGTCAGGTCGGCGAGCGAGAAGTTCTTCTCCGCCGGCGCGGACGTCAAGGGGTTCCTGGAGCGGTCGGCCGACGAGAACCTGGCGATGGTCCGCCGCGCCCACCAGGTGTTCGACCGCTTCGCCGACGAGGCGCCGCTGTTCATCGCGGCCATCGCCGGCCACGCCCTCGGCGGTGGCTACGAGATCGCCCTGGCCTGCGACGTCCGCATCGCCGCCGAGGGCCGCTACCGGATCGGGCTGCCCGAGGTCACGCTCGGGCTGCTGCCCGGCACCGGCGGCACCCAGCGGCTGCCCCGGCTGATCGGCCGCGGCCGGGCCCTCGAGCTGATGACCACCGGCCGGACCGTCGCCCCGGCCGAGGCCGAGCGCCTGGGCATGGTCGACCGGCTGGTCCCGGCGAGCGAGTTCGACACGGTCGTGGCCGACCTGGCGGCCGGCCTGGCCGCCGGGGCCCCGCTGGCCGTGGCCGCCATCACCCGGGTGGTCAACGACGGGCTGGAGCGACCCCTGGACGACGCCCTTGACCGGGAGCTGGAGGAGCTGGCGTCCCTGTTCGCCACCGAGGACGCCCGCGAGGGCATGATGGCGTTCACCGAGAAGCGGCCGCCCAAGTACGCCGGCCGCTGAGGAGGACGGCATGGCACGCACGCAGGTCGCGGTCGAGGACCCCACGGAGCTGTCACCCCGTGCCCAGGCGCTGCTCCGCAGTGCCTACCGGGTGATCTCCCGCCAGGGCAGCCATCGACTGTCCCTGCAGGACGTTGCCAACGAGGCGGGCGTCAGCAAGGGCATGGTCCTCTACTACTTCAAGACCAAGGAGAACCTGTTCCTCACAACCATGCGCTACGCCCTGGAGCGGACCGGCGTCCGCATCCGCGAACGGATCGCCGGCACCGACGACCCGCACCAGGTGATCGCCGCGCTGATCGATGCCATCTTCATCGACGCCGAGCGCAACCGCCACTTCTACCTGCTCTACATCGACCTCATCGAGCACGCCGCCAGGGTGCCGTCGTTCGGCCAGCTCTCCAGCCTCGCCACGGAGATCATCAACGGCCTGTACGAGGAGGTGATCCGCGACGGCGTGGCGCGAGGCGGCCTGGCGGTGGAGGATCCCGCGGAGGCCGCTGCCGCCATGCGGGCTCTCATCGACGGCACCTTCCTGGCCTGGCTCCCACGGGACGACTGGCGGGAGTCCCACCCACGCTTCAAGGCGCTCTGCCACGCCAGCCTGGTGCGGCTCCTGGGGATCGACCGGAGCCGGGCGCCATGAAGGAACCTGACCGGCTCCAGCTGCCCGGCTTCGCCGCCCGGCTCGGCGTCCAGCTGCTGTCGGCGACCGCCGAGGAGGTGGTCGCCGAGCTCGAACCCGACGACCGGCACCTCGGCCCGGCCGGCGACGTCCATCATGGCGTCTACGCCTCGCTGGTGGAGACCACGGCCAGCGTCGGCGCCTCGCTGGCGGTGAGCGACCGGGGCCTGCAGGTGGTCGGCGTGGCCAACGCCACCGAAACCCTGCTGGCCCACACCTCCGGCCGGCTGCAGACCCGCTCCCGGCCCGAGCACGTCGGCGAGCGCGAGCAGCTCTGGTCGGCGGAGGTACGCCGCGCCGGCGACGACGCGCTGGTCGCCAGCGGCCAGGTCCGGTTGTGGCACGTCGCCGGCCATCCGGAGGGACGGAGGAGCACATGAGGCAGATGTTCGTGGACGGCCGCTTCCGCGAGAGCTCCGGATCCGACCGGCTCGAGGTCCGTGACCCGGCGACCGGCGAGCTGGTCGAGACGGTCGCGGCCGGCACGGCCGCCGACGTCGACGCCGCGGTGCGCGCCGCGCAGCTGGCCTTCCCGGAATGGTGGCAGACCGCGGCCGCCCGGCGCGGCGCGCTGTTGCACGAGGCCACCGCGCACGTGCGGAGCCATCTCGAGGAGCTCGCCAGGCAGCTCACCCAGGAGCAGGGCAAGCCGGTGCGCGAGGCGCGACTGGAGGTCGACCGCTGCCTGGAGACGCTGGACCACTACGCGGGCCTGGCCAAGAACCTGCGCGGCGGCTACGTCCCCAACCTGGACGAGGGCACCTATGGGGTGGTGCTGCGCCGCCCCCTGGGGGTGGTCGGGGCGATCGTGCCCTGGAACTTCCCCACCACCCTGCTGGCCAACAAGCTCGGCCCGGCGATTGTGACCGGCAACACGGTGGTCGCCAAGCCCGCCGAGACCACGCCGCTGACCACGCTGCGCCTGGCGGAGCTGCTCCACCAGGGCGGCATCCCCGCCGGGGTGTTCAACGTCGTGCCCGGCACCGGCCCGGTCGCCGGCGCCGCCCTGGTCCGCCACCCACTGGTCCGCAAGGTCGCCTTCACCGGCTCCACCGCGGTCGGCAAGCAGACGATGGCGGCCGCCGCCGAGCACCTCAAGCGGGTCACGCTGGAACTGGGCGGCTCCGACCCGATGATCATCTGCGACGACGCCGACCTCGACCGCGCCGTCAGCGCCGCCAGCGTCGGGCGCTTCTTCAACTGCGGCCAGGCGTGCCTTGCCACCAAGCGACTGTTCGTCTTCGAGCGGGTCGCCGACGAGGTGGTCGACAAGCTGGTCGGCAAGGCGGCCAAGCTCCGCATCGGCCCAGGGACCGCGGACGGGGTGCTGATGGGGCCGCTGCACACCGAACGGCAGCGGGCGCGGATCGAGGAGCAGGTCGCCGACGCGGTCGACCGCGGCGCCAAGGTGCTGCACGGCGCCGCCCGACCGCGGGGGGAGGCGTACGACCGCGGCTGGTTCTACGAGCCCACCCTGCTGCTGGAGCCACCGGCCGACTCGCGGGTGGCGCTTGAGGAGACCTTCGGCCCGGCCCTGCCGATCTGGCGGGTGGCCGACCTCGACGAGGCCATCGGGCGGGCCAACGCCTCGCCCTACGGGCTCGGCTCGGCGATCTGGACCCGCGACCTGCACCGGGCGTCGCTGGCCGCCGAGCGGCTGGAGGCCGGCTACACCTGGGTCAACGCCACCAACAAGGTGTACGACGAGCTGCCGTTCGGCGGCACCAAGCAGAGCGGCTTCGGCAAGGAGCACGGCGTCGAGGCGCTCGACTACTACCAGGAGACCAAGTCGCTGGTCGTCAAGCACTGATCCCGGGGTGAGGCGAAGAAGATGACGGTCCCGACGGTGTCCCAGTCCACGATCCCCGCCCTGCCGGACCGCTACAACGTCAGCACAATCCTGGACAGCAACCTGGAGGGCGGCCGCGGCGCCAAGGTCGCGCTCCGCGGCGCCGCCGGCGAGGCCACCTACCAGCGGCTGTTCGACGACGCCTGCGCCGCCGGGCGGGCCCTCCGCGCGCTCGGGGTGCAGCGCGAGCAGCGCGTGCTGCTGGTGCTCGACGACGGTCCGGCGTTCCCGGCCGCGTTCCTGGGGGCTGTCCGCGCCGGGATGGTCCCGGTTCCGCTCAACCCCCTGTTCAAGCCCGACGACTACGGCTACCTGCTGGCCGACAGCGACGCCCGGGCCGTGATCGTCGACCTGGAGCTGCTTGACAAGGTCCGTGAGGCGCTGGCCGCCCACTCCGAGCGGATCGAGCTGATCGTCGTCGGCGGGGCCGCCGAGGGAGCCCGCAGCTTCGCTGAGCTGCTCGCCGAGCACGCCGGCGAGCTCGCCCCGGCCAACACCCACCGCGACGACCCGGCGTTCTGGCTGTACAGCTCCGGGTCCACCGGCAGGCCCAAGGGGGTCGTCCACCTCCAGCACGACCTTCCCTACACCTGCCAGACGTACGCCACCCAGGTGCTCGGTATCCGCGAGGACGACGTCTGCCTGTCCACCACCAAGCTGTTCCACGCCTACGGGTTCGGCAACAGCCTCTCGTTCCCCTTCTGGGTGGGCGCCACGGCGGTACAGCTCCGCGGCCGCCCGATCCCCGACCGGGTCTTCGAGGCGGTCGAGCGCCTCCGGCCGACGCTGCTCTTCTCGGTGCCGACGCTGTACAACGCCATGCTGCGCAGCCCGGGGGCCGAGCGGCGCGACCTGTCGTCGGTGCGGGTGTGCGTCTCGGCCGCCGAGTCGCTGCCGGCCGACATCTGGCGGCGCTGGCACGACACCTACGGTCTGGCCATCCTCGACGGCATCGGCTCCACCGAGATGCTCCACATCTTCTGCTCCAACACCCCAACCGAGCTGCGGCCCGGGTCCAGCGGCAAGCCCGTCCCCGGCTACGAGCTGAAGCTGCTCGACGAGCAGCTCGCCAGTACCCCGCCAGGCGAGACCGGCAACCTCTACGTCCGGGGCGACAGCGCCCTCGCCTACTACTGGCGGCAGCACGAGAAGACCAAGCAGACCGTGCTGGGCGACTGGATCTACACCGGCGACCGCTACCGGCAGGACGCCGACGGCTTCTGGTGGCACCAGGGCCGCGCCGACGACATGCTCAAGGTGGGTGGCAACTGGGTCTCGCCGGTCGAGATGGAGCAGGCACTGGGCGAGCATGACGCGGTCGACGAGTGCGCGGTCGTCCAGGTCCTGGCCGACGGGCTCACCAGGATCAAGGCGGTGGTGGTGACCAGCCGCGCGGACCGCGAGCAGCTCACCCCCGAACTGCAGGAGTGGTGCAAGCAGCGGCTGCAGCGCTACGAGTACCCGCACATCGTCGAGTACGTCGACGAGCTCCCCAAGACCACCACCGGGAAGATCCAGCGCTTCAAGCTGCGCGAGGCCCCCGCGGGGGCCGGCCGATGATCGACGGCCTGCCCCTGATCGACGTGCACCTGCACGTGGCCCGGCTGCCGACGCTGAAGCTGTCCCGGTCCGCCTGGGCGCCGTTTGCCGACGCCGACGCGCTGGGCGAGCTGTACGACCAGGAGGGAGCGATCCGCCCCGACCGCTTCGACGCCTTCCTGGAGGCCGAGGGCGTCGACGTGGCCCTGCTGATGAGCGAGTACAGCCCGAAGGTGACTGGCATCCAGCCGGTCGAGGACCTGCTGCCGCTGCTGGAGTACAACCCGCGGCGGTTCCGCCTGATCGCCAACCTCAACCCCCACCTCCACCACCCGATCGCCGAGGAGCTGGAGCGCCAGCTGGCCCTGGGCGCGGTGGCGGTCAAGCTGCACCCGGTGCACGGCGGCTTCTCGCCCACCGAGGGCGCGCTCTACCTGGTTTACCGGCGCTGTGCCGAGCTGGGCGTTCCCGTGGTCTTCCACTGCGGCACCAGCACCTTCCCGGGTGCGGTCAACCGCTACGGCGACCCGGCTCCGATCGACGAGGTGCTGCAGCACGTCCCCGGCCTGAAGGTGGTGCTGGCCCACGGCGGGCGGGGCTGGTGGTACGAGGCGGCCGCGTTCCTGGCCCTGGCCCGCGAGAACGTCTGGATCGAGCTGTCGGGGCTGCCGCCGCAGCGGCTGCCCGACTACTATGCCCGTCCCGGTCTGCGCCGCCTGGCCCGCAAGTTCATCTTCGGCAGCGACTGGCCAGGCACGCCCGGCATCGCCGCCAACGCGCGGGCGGTCGCCAAGCTCGACATCGACCAGGAGGACCTGCCGGGGGTGCTGGCCGGCAACGCCCGCAAGGTCTACCGCGGCCTCGACCCACCGCAGGTTGACTGACCGGTCAGATCGAGGCCATGATGGGGGCGTCCAGGGTCGGCCGGAGGAGCGAGCATGCTGAAGACCGAGGCTGAACTGCTCGAGCGCCTGAGGACAGGCAGGCTCATCGAAGGGCTGGACACCGCCACCGAGGCCTACGTGGAGGGGCTCAAGCGCACCCTGATCGTGTCGGCCGACACCGAGCTGATCAGCGCGCCCGCCTACCTGCGAGCGGCCAGGGACGCCCCGTCGATCAACTCCTACATGTCGGCCGTGAGCATCATCCAGGACGAGCTCGGCCACGCCCACATCGCCTACCGGATGCTGCGCGACCTGGGCGTCGACACCGACCAGCTCGTCTACGAGCGCGAGCCGAGGGCGTTCAAGTACCCGTATGCGTTCGACGTGCCCCTGGACCGCTGGGAGGAGCTGGTGGTCGCCAACGCCTTCTACGACCGCGCCGGCTTCGTGCTGCTCAGCGACATCTACCAGAACACCAGCTATGGGCCGTGGAAGCGGGCGCTGGTCAAGGTCGACCGGGAGGAGACCTTCCACCTGCGCCACGGGGAGCGCTGGATGAAGATCCTGGCCGAGGACCCCGACCGGAAGGCCGCCGTGCAGCTCGCCGTCGACTGGATGTTCGTCCTCACCCTGGAGTGGTTCGGGCTGCCCGACGACCTCAAGCGCCACGGCGAGCAGGTCAGCTACCAGCTCAAGGGGTTGACCAACGACCAGCTCCGCCAGACGTGGATGGCGGCCACGGTGCCGCTGTGCGAGCGGCTCGGCTTCGCGGTCCCCGCCCACCTGGACCGGGCAAGCGGCCAGTACGTGATCGACTGCCCCTTCCCGATGCGCTTCGACGAGCACGCCAAGCGTTGGGACCTGGAGGGGGGCGCGATCTCCTGGGACGACGTGCTGGCGCGCTGGCGGCGGCGCGGGCCCTGCAACGAGGAGTTCGTCGGCCTGATCCAGCGCGGCCACCGCCAGCTGCAACGGCTGTCGGCCTGACCATGGTCTCGGTCGACGACGTCCGCGCGGCCCTCGCCGGGGTCACCGACCCCGAGCTGCCGATCGGCATCGTCGACCTGGGGCTGGTCCGGTCGATCGCGGTCGAGGGGGACCGGGTCACCGTCGGGCTCACCTTCACCTCGATCGCCTGCCCCTGCACCGACGTGCTCCGCGAGGACGTCGAGGCGCGCCTGCGCCGGCTGAACGGCGTCGCCCACGTCGAGGTGGAGGAGGTCTTCGAGGCGTGGAGCCGCGAGGACATGACCGAGGACGGCCGCCTGGCGCTGCTCGCCCTGGGGGTGACGTAGGCGGATGGAGGACACCGGGCTGGAGGTCTGGGAGGTCTACGCGCGCCACGACCGCGAGGAACGGGCCCACCACGTGGGGACGGTGCGGGCGGTCGGGCCCAAGGACGCCCGGGTCTTCGCCTTCATGATGTACGACGAGCGCCGCTGGCAGGAGCTGTTCGTCGTGCCGCGCGCGGCCGTCGTCCCGGTCGTCGCCCCCGAATAGGAGCGGCCGGTGGAGCGATACCGCGTGTTCGGCCGCACCAACTACCCGGAGCCGCTGGAGTTCCAGGGGACGCTGCGCGCCGCCGACGACGCCGCCGCGGCCACGGCGGCGCTAGAGCGCCACGGCCGCCGCCGGTGGGTGGAGCTGGTCCTGATCCCGGAGCGCGCGATCCACTGGATCCTCGGCCCGGAGCCCCAAGTCAAACCGGAGGCCGGCGATGGCTGAGGTGCGACCGGGGCAGGCGACCGCCTGGGTGACCGACGACGACGAGGCCCTGGCCGCCCTGGTGAACCTGCTGGTCGTCCTGGCCGACAACAAGTACTGGCTGGGGCGGCACCTGTCGGAGTGGGCGGTCGGCGCGCCGACCCTGGAGGTGGCGGTGGCCTGCGCCGCGATCGCGCAGGGCGAGCTCGGCCAGGCCCGGGTGCTGTACCCGCTGCTGGAGGAGCTCCCCTTTCCCGGCCCGGTCGACCCGCTGGAACGCGAGCGGACCTACCGGGTGTCGCTGCTCGACCGGTCGTTCCCGACCTGGTCGCATGCGGTGGCCGCGCTGCTGCTGGTCGACGGCGCCGTCACCACCATGCTGAAGGCGCTGGTCGGCGGGCCCTACGAGGCGCTGGCCAGGCGCGTGCCACGGATGCTGGAGGAGGAGGAGGCCTTCCACTGGGACTTCGCCGACGGCCGCGTCCGCGAGCTGGCCCGGCTGCCCGGCGGCCTCGGGGAGCTGCAGGCACGCGTGGACGAGTACCTGGAGGAGCTGCTCTGCTGGTTCGGTCCGCCCGGCGAGCGCGGGGTGGAGACGCTGCGCGGCCAAGGGCTGCTCGGGCGCGGCAACAGCGAGCTGCGCCGGGCCTACCTGGATCGGGTCGGTCCCGTCCTCGAGGAAGTCGGCGTCCGGCTGCGCCTCGAACGATCGGAGGAACCTCGACTGCCATGGGAGCGATGGAACCACCTGCAACGCCGGCTGGACCCCCGGCCAGCGACCACGTGAGCTGCCCGTGGTGCGGCTCCGACCAGGTCGAGCGGGTCGGCGAGGTCGGACCGACGGTCATGACCTCCCAGTGGATCTGCACCGCCTGCAAGAGCCCCTTCGAGCGGATCCGCAGGCGCGGCCCGACGTGAGCGAGCATCCGGCGGTCCAGATGCGCACCGCGCACGGCGTCGTGGTGGTGGAGATGGCGCGCCCCGAGCGGCGCAACGCCCTGGACGAGCAGCTCCAGGCCGAACTGCGGCGCGCCCTCGAGGCGGCCGCCGACGACCCGGCGGTCCGCGGCGTCATCCTCACCGGCCAGGGCCGGGCGTTCTCGGCCGGGGGCGACCTCGCCCGCCTCGCCCAGGAGCAGGACCCGACCCGCTTCCGCCGGAACAGCCAGCGGCTCACCGAGCTCATCACCCTGCCGGAACGGATCGAGAAGCCGGTGATCGCCGCCATCAACGGTGTGCTCACCGGCGCCGGCGCCCAGCTCGCGCTGGCCTGCGACCTGCGCATCGCCGCGCGGAGCGCCAGGTTCCTGTTCCGCGAGGGCCACCTCGGGCTGGTGCCGGCCCATGGCGGCTGCGCCCGGATGGTCAGGCTGATCGGCCTGGCCCGGGCCAGGGACGTGGTCCTCGGCGGCGCCGACCTCCCGGCGGAGGAGGCCCTCCGGCTGGGGCTGGTCACCGCGGTCGTGGCCGACGAGGCGCTCCTCGAGGAGGCGCAGGCGCGGCTGGCGGGGATCCTGGAGCGCGGCGCCCAGGCGTACGGGCTGGCCAAGCGGCTCCTCAACCTGGCGACCGACGTCGACCTGCACAGCGGGATCCTCGCCGAGGGCCTCGCGCAGAGCATCCTAATCCAGACCGACGAGCACCATCAGCGGGTCCGGGCGGCGCTCGCCGGCCGCCGGCCCGACCACCCGAGTGAGGAAGGCTGAGGCCGGATGGCGCTGGAGATCGAGTTCGCAGGACGCCGCCCGGTGGTGGACCCGGGCGCCTTCGTCGCCCCCACCGCGGTGCTGG
>JASLBL010000202.1 GCA_030146615.1 Actinomycetes bacterium | reverse complement strand
CAGAAGCCGAGTGCTAACATCCGCGCCGAACGTGTATCCCTTCAGGCCCACCCGCCGGGTCGGGCCACCACGCACGAGGAGGAAGGATGGGCGTCAGCCTGCAGCCGCTCGAGGACCGCATCGTCGTCAAGCCGAGCGAGGGCGAGGAGATGACCGCCTCCGGTCTGGTCATCCCCGACACCGCCAAGGAGAAGCCCCAGGAGGGCGAGGTCCTGGCCGTCGGCCCCGGCCGCTTCGAGGACGGCCAGCGTGTGCCGCTCGACGTCAAGGTCGGCGACAAGGTCATCTACTCCAAGTACGGCGGCACCGAGATCAAGGTGGGCGGGGACGAGCTGCTGGTCCTCTCCGCCCGCGACGTCCTGGCGATCGTCAACAAGTAACCGAGGTAGCGCGAAGCCATGCCAAAGCAACTGCTGTTCAGCGCCGACGCGCGCCGTTCCCTCGAGGCCGGGGTCGACAAGCTGGCGAACGTGGTCCGGGTCACCCTCGGCCCCAAGGGCCGCAACGTCGTGCTCGACAAGAAGTGGGGCGCCCCCACCATCACCAACGACGGCGTGACCATCGCCAAGGAGATCGAGCTCGAGGACCACTACGAGAACCTTGGTGCCCAGCTGGCCAAGGAGGTCGCGACCAAGACCAACGACGTGGCCGGTGACGGCACCACCACCGCCACCGTGCTCGCCCAGGCCCTGGTCCACGAGGGCCTGCGCAACGTGGCCGCCGGGGCCAACCCGATGGGCCTCAAGCGGGGCATGGAGCGGGCCACAGACGCGGTCGCCGAGGCGATCCGCAACCAGGCCCGCGAGGTCGAGAACCAGGAGGAGATCGCCTCGGTGGCGGCCATCTCGGCCCAGGACGCCGAGATCGGCCGGACCATCGCCGAGGCCATGGACAAGGTCGGCAAGGACGGGGTCATCACCGTCGACGAGTCGCAGACCTTCGGGATGGAGCTTGAGTTCACCGAGGGCATGCAGTTCGACAAGGGCTACATCTCGCCCTACTTCGTCACCGACCAGGACCGCATGGAGGGGGTGCTGGAGGACCCCTACATCCTCATCGCCAACTCCAAGATCTCCTCGGCCCAGCAGCTGCTGCCGGTGCTCGAGAAGGTCGTCCAGTCGGGCAAGCCGCTGGTCGTCATCGCCGAGGACGTCGACGGGGAGGCCCTGGCCACCCTGGTCGTGAACAAGATCCGCGGCACCTTCAAGAGCGTGGCCGTCAAGGCGCCCGGGTTCGGCGACCGCCGGAAGGCCATGCTGGCCGACATCGCGACCCTGACCGGCGGCCAGGTCATCAGCGAGGAGGTCGGGCTCAAGCTCGAGAACGCCACGCTGGATCTGCTCGGCCGGGCCCGTCGGGTCACCGTGACCAAGGACAACACCACCATCGTCGAGGGTGCCGGGTCCTCTGAGGACATCAAGGGCCGGATCGCGCAGATCAAGCAGGAGATCGAGCGGACCGACTCCGACTGGGACCGTGAGAAGCTCCAGGAGCGGCTGGCCAAGCTGGCCGGGGGCGTCGGCGTGATCAAGGTCGGGGCGGCCACCGAGGTCGAGCTCAAGGAGAAGAAGCACCGCATCGAGGACGCCCTGTCGGCGACCCGGGCCGCGGTCGAGGAGGGCATCGTCGCCGGCGGCGGCGTGGCCCTGATCCGGGCCCAGGGCGCGCTCGACAAGCTGGACCTGGAAGGCGACGAGGCGACCGGCGCGGCGATCGTGCGCAAGGCGCTCGAGCTGCCGCTGTTCTGGATCGCCGCCAACGCCGGGCTCGAAGGCGCGGTGGCCGTCGCCAAGGTCCGCGAGCTGTCCGACACCCAGGGGCTGGACGCCTCCACCGGCGAGTACGTCGACCTGTTCAAGGCCGGCGTGGTCGACCCGGCCAAGGTGACCCGCTCCGCCGTCCAGAACGCCGTCTCCATCGCCTCGCTGCTGCTCACGACCGAGACCCTGATCGTGGACAAGCCGGAGGAGGAGGAGGCCGCCGCGAGCGCCGGCCACGGCCACCCCCACGGCATGGGCATGTAGCAGTTCCACAACTATGGACGGGCCCCGGCCGATGGATGTGGCCGGGGCCCGTTCCGTTCGCTCGCCGGGATCTGGGCCCCCGGACCGGGAGGGTAGCCGGTGGGCGAGAGGCCGTCCTCCGGCTGTCCACACCCCTGCCCGATGCACCCCTACCCGATGCCGCCGTCCTTGGTGAGCTGGGTGAGGAGCTGGTGGCAGGTGACGGCCCGCTGGGCGTCCTCCTGCTGGCACATGCGGATGAACGCCTGGACGTCGTCGTGGCCCTCGGCGTCCTCGAGGTACTTGCCGTAGGTGTAGCCCGACTGGAGGGCGTGGTACTGGATGCTGACGAGGTCGTAGACGATGTCGTCGGCCGGAGTGTGGTCGCTGCCCATGCCGCCTCCTCGTGACGGGGTGCTCGCCGGACGAACCACCAGTACCACCCCAGGGTCGGGCAGAATCTTCGCTACCCTCGTCCCATGTCCGAAGCTCCGGTCCTGGCCGTGGTCCGCTCCTGGCACGAGGCGATGAACGCCCGCGACGTCGAGCGCCTGGTCTCCCTGGCCCACGACGACGTCGAGGTCGCCGGACCCCGCGGGGTCGGTCGCGGCACCGAGCTGCTGCGGGCCTGGATGGACCGCCGGGCCGGCGAGGTCGGCCTCCACCTGGAGGCCAGGCGGTTCTTCGTTCGGGACGGCACCGTGGTCGTCGACCAGCTGGCCGAGTGGCGCACGGCCGCCACCGGCGAGGTCCTCGAGGGCCAGGAGGTCGGGTCGGTGCTGGTCGTCCGCGACGGCCGCGTGGCCGCCTTCGCCCGCCACCCCGACCTCGGCGCCGCCCTCCACGCCGCCGGCCTCGACCCCTCCGACGAGGTTCCCGGCGGCTAGCCGGCCCGCGGGCCCGGGCTCGGGTCGCCCAGGTCCCAGAACGACCCGATGAGCCCGTGCTCGGCGAAGACGGCGGCCGCCTCCTCCGGAGTGCGCCGGCGGTGGTCGTCGTGCAGCCGGTCGCCGTACCAGACCTTGCCCAGCCGCCACATCGTTCCCAGGTCGACAATGGCCCCGACCTGCTCGCCCTCGGCCGCCGCCCACCGCTCGACGTGCTCGGGGCCGCAGGCCAGGCGGATGGTCGAGCAGGTCCGGACCACGTCGTCCCACCAGCGGGCCGCCGGGACCAGGAAGTGGGCGACGTACGGCTCGGGCGGCGGCGCCTCGGGGTCGGCCAGTAGGGCCAGCGGCCGCCCGCAGCCAGGGCAGGTGGTGGCGACCAGGACCTGCTGGCCGAGGGCGGCCATGATCCCGAACGAGTCCCAGGCGCAGCCGCCCCACCACTTCTGCTCGGCCGAGGCGACCACGAAGTGCATCTGCCGGGCCGAGAAGGGGTGGGCCATGCGGATCCCGACCCGGTCCTGGTCCAGCACGAGCACGTGCTCGTCGTGCAGCCGTCCCCAGCCGGCCATGACCTCCTCGACGCCGAGCTGAAGCCGGCGGGCGGCCTCGGCGGCGGTGGGCGGGCGGCCCTCCTCCACGAACTCCCGGTAGACGACCTGGCGCAGCTCGCGCAGGCGCTGGGTGTCGTCGGCCTCCACGGTCGCTCCTCCTGCTGTGGCGGTACCGGGACGAAGAGTACGCTGGTCGGGACACACGGGAGCCCGGGCCACTGGGCTGAGAGGGCGGCTACGGGCCGCCGACCGTCGGAACCTGCACCGGATAATGCCGGCGGAGGGAGGAGATCCAAGACGATGACCCACCAGCCTCCCAGCGACACCGTCGTGGTCGGCGGCGGGGTCATCGGCCTCGGCATCGCCTGGCGGGCCGCCCTCGCCGGCATGACCGTGACAGTCGTCGACGAGGCCCCCGGCCGGGGGGCGTCCTGGGCCGCCGCCGGCATGCTCGCCCCGGTCACCGAGGTCCACTACGGCGAGCGCCCCCTGCTCCAGCTCAACCTGGCCGCCGCCGCCCGCTGGCCCTCCTTCGCCGCCGAGGTCGAGGAGGCCAGCGGCCGGCCCGTCGGCTACCGGCCCGGCGGCACCCTGGCCGTGGCCAGGGACGCCGACGACAACGCCGCCCTCGAGGACCTCTACCAGTTCCAGCTCCGCTGCGGCCTCCAGGTCGAGCGCCTCCGCAGCCGCGAGTGCCGCCAGCTCGAGCCGGGGCTCGCCCCCGGCATCCGCGGCGGCGTCCACGCCTCCGGCGACCACCAGGTCGACAACCGCGCCCTGGTCGAGGCCCTCCTGGTCGCCTGCCAGCGGGCCGGGGTCCGGATGGTGGCGGGCCGGGTCGCGGAGCTGCCGGTGGAGGGGGACCGCGTCACCGGGGTGGTGCTCGCCGGTGGCGGGGAGACCCTGGCCGCGGGGACGGTGGTGCTGGCCGCCGGGTGCTGGAGCGGGGCCCTGGGAGGGCTCGGGGCCGAGGTGCTGCCGCCGGTGCGGCCGGTGAAGGGCCAGCTGCTGTACCTGCGCGGGCCGGTCGACCAGCCGCTGTGCCACGGCAACGTGCGGGGGATGGAGGTGTACGTGGTGCCCCGGGGTGACGGCCGGGTGGTCGTCGGGGCGACGGTCGAGGAGCAGGGGTTCGACACCCGGGCCACCGCCGGGGCCGTCCACGACCTGCTCCGGGCGGCGATGGAGCTGCTGCCCGACGTGGCCGAGCTGGAGCTGGCCGAGACGGTGGTCGGCCTGCGGCCGGGGTCGCCCGACAACGCGCCCATGCTCGGCCCGGCCGGTCCGGAGGGACTGGTCGTGGCCACCGGCCACTACCGCAACGGCATCCTGCTCACCCCGGTCACCGCCGACGCCATCGCCGAGCTGCTGGCCACCGGCCAGGTTCCCGAGGCGATCGCCCCGTTCGGCCCGGGCCGGTTCGCCGGCGGCGTGCCGGCCGGGTCGGGGAGGAGGGTCTCGTGACCGTGATCGTCAACGGCCAGCCGGCCCAGGTCGAGCCCGGCCAGACCGTGGCCGGCCTCCTGACCGGGCTCGGCCACCGGCCCGGCGGGCCCGGGATCGCCGTCGCCCTCAACGGCGAGGTCGTCCCCCGCAGCGCCTGGCCCACCACCGCCCTCGACGACAACGACCGCCTCGAGGTGCTCGGCGCCTCCCAGGGAGGATGACCATGGACGACCCCCGGCCGTCCGGGGGGCTCTTAGAGAGCCCGACAGACCGGGGCACCCCTTCGGGGTTCCCCGGACCCCTCCGGCCGGACCCCTTCGTGCTCGCCGGGCAGACGTTCTCGTCGCGGCTGGTCATGGGGACCGGCGGGGCGGCCAGCCTGGAGGCGCTGGAGCAGGCGCTGGCCGCCTCGGGGACCGAGATGGCCACCGTGGCCCTGCGCCGGACCAGCCCGCAGGCCCGAGGCTCGATCCTGGACGTCCTGCGGCGGGTCGGCTGCCGCCTGCTGCCCAACACCGCCGGCTGCTTCACCGCCCGCGACGCGGTCCGCACGGCCAAGCTGGCCCGCGAGGCCTTCGACACCGACTGGATCAAGCTGGAGGTCATCGGCGACGACCGGACCTTGCTCCCGGACGCGGTCGAGCTCCGCGACGCCGCCGAGACCCTGGTCGACGACGGCTTCACCGTGCTCGCCTACACCAACGACGACCCGGTCCTGGCCCGCCACCTGGCCGAGCTCGGCTGCGCCGCGGTCATGCCCCTCGGGTCCCCGATCGGGTCCGGCATGGGCATCACCAACCCCTACAACCTGCGCATCATCATCGAGCAGGCGACCGTCCCGGTGATCCTCGACGCCGGAGTCGGCACCGCCTCGGACGCCGCCGTCGCCATGGAGCTCGGCTGCGACGCCGTCCTGCTGGCCAGCGCCGTCACCCGCGCCCAGGAGCCGGCCTTGATGGCCGAGGCCATGCGCAAGGCCGTCGAGGCCGGCCGCCTCGCCCGCCGCGCCGGCCGCATCCCCCGCCGCCTCTACGCCGAGGCCTCCACCCCCACCGAGGGCGTCCCCGACCTCTCCTCCCGCCCCGCCGAAGGGCGCCAGCTGGAACCCCAAGGCCAACCCCGCCAGCCCGACTCCGGCGAGCGGGTCGGGGCCGCGGAGTAGGGACCGGGGAGCAGGGGTGGGGCGGGACGGGACCCTGGTCGGCCGGCCGAGGGACGGTGTGACGCGGTGAGCCGGGTTCGGAGCGGGGCGGAGCGGCGCGAGCGGCTGGCCGCCTCGCGGCTGTATCTGTGCACGCCGATCCGGCCCGACCTGGCCGAGTTCGCGGACGCGGTCCTGGCGGCTGGGGTGGACCTGATCCAGCTCCGCGACAAGCGGGCCGAGGCCGGCCCGCTGCTGGACGCGGCGGCCGTCCTGCGCGAGGCCGCCGACCGGCACGGCGCCCTGTTCGCGGTCAACGACCGCGCCGACCTCGCCCTGGCCGCCGAGGCCGATGTGCTCCACCTCGGCCAGGACGACCTGCCTCTCGCCTGGGCCCGCCGCATCCTCGGCGACGACGTCCTCCTCGGCCGCTCGACCCATTCCCCCGACCAGGCGGCCCGCGCCGCCGCCGAGCCCTGGGACTACCTGGTCGCCGGCCCCGTCTGGGCGACCGCCACCAAGCCCGGCCGCCCGGCCACCGGGACCTCCCTCATCCAGGCCGTGGCCGCCCTCGACCCGCCCCAGCCCTGGTTCGCCATCGGCGGCATCGACCCCGCCAACCTCGACCAGGTCACCGCCGCCGGAGCCACCCGGATCGTGGTCGTCCGCGCCATCACCGACGCTCCCGACCCCGCCGCGGCCACAAGCACCCTCCTCCACCGCCTCAGCGGCTGAGGCGAGCACGGAGCCGACCGGAGAGGGGTGCCGGGGCCCCGGCGCGCCGCCGGTTCGAGAACACGGGAACCGGTCGGTGCCTGGCGCGCCGGGGCTTCCGGCTGATCGCGGGGAACCCCGGCTGCTCGCGGGCGCGAACCGCGGGCGGCCGGGTTCCCGTTGATCGGGGTGGTGGGGGACCGGTCGGCGTCAGCGTGCTGGCGTCGCCTGCCGGTGCCGGTGGGGTGACGCCGGTTGGGCCGCGAACCGACGCTCGACCGGTCCCCGCGTCAGCTGGCCATTCGGCCCTCCAGGTAGGCGGCCCAGTAGCGGGCCCGGTCGCGGTCGGGGACGGGGACCCGGCGGTGGGAGCTGGCGTCGCGGAGGAGCCAGGCGATCGTCTGGAGGTCGGCGCACTCCATGTCCGGGTCGATCGCGGCCGACCAGTAGATGGCGGCGTCGCGAAGCTCCTCAGGCGTGCTCCGGCCCAGGCCGATCTCACGCAGCAGCTCCCCAACGGTGGCCGCGTCGTCCGGGCCGATCGTCGTTCTCATCAGCATCCGCCGGCTCCTCCCCTCTGTGCGCTTCGAGACCCTCACCGTCCGAACATATGTTCGATCACCGGAGCGCAGGAGTCAAGCGCGCTGGCGGAATCTGTGGACAGCGAGGGCGAGCGCGGCCAGGAAGGCGACGGCCGCCCCGGCGCCGGTGGCCAGCCGCTGGCGGTCGCGCCACGACCAGACGGGCGGGGATCCGGCCGGCCTGGGCGCCGGGGTCGCCCCGACCCTGGCCAGGCCGGCCGAGGCCAGCGCCTCGGGGACCGCGGGGTGGTGGCGCTGGACGGCCCGGGGCGGGCGGGTGAGGAGGGCGGCCACGCTGGCCGGCCGGACCGGGTCCGGCAGCCGGAGGCCGGTCGTGGCCGAGCGGCCGCGGCCGAAGCCCCAGTCGAGCAGCTTCCCGGCGTCGGCCGCGTTGTCGGGGCTGTGCAGGACCACGGCGATCAGGGTCCGCCCGCCCCGGGTGGCCGCGGCGGCCAGGCAGTGGCCGGCGTCGTCGGTGAACCCGGTCTTGACCCCGACGGCGCCCCGATAGCCGAGCAGGAACCGGGAGCGGGCGGTGAGGGTGTGGCGGCGGCCACTGGGGGAGACGAAGGCCGCGTGGCGCTTGCGGACGACCCCGGCCAGCCACGGGTCCTTGAGGACGGCCCTGGCCAGGATGGCCAGGTCGAAGGCGGTCGAGCGGTGGCCACGGGCATCCAGGCCGTGCGGGTTGCGCCAGGAGGAGGCGCGCAGGCCGAGGCGCGCCGACTCGGCGTCCATGGCCCGGGCGAACCGGGAGACCGACCCCCCGGCGGCCTCGGCCAGCATCACCGCGACGTCGTTGGCCGAGGCGATCATCAGCGCCTTGAGGGCCTGGTCGACGGTGAGCTTCTGACCGCGCTTCATGGCCAGCCGCCGGGCCGGCTGGGCGGCCGCCGCCCTGGAGGCGACGGTCACCGTGTCCAGGTCGAGGCTGGCCCGCACGGCCACGGCGGTCAGCATCTTGGTCAGGCTGGCCGGCGGCACCGACGTCCGGCTCCGCCGCCCCCAGAGCACCGCCCCGGTCTCCGGGTCGACCAGGATCGCGTACCTGGCCCGAACCGCCTTCGGTGGCCCCGCGACCGCCTTGGGCGCGACCTCTGACCCCGCCGCCGGGACGGCCGGGGCCAGCAGTGTCAGGGCGATCAGGGCGACCAGGACGACCCGGAACGACGGGCGGTGGGGCAGTTGCATGGGGGGCGCAGTGTCCCATCGGGCGACGAGCCGGACAAGGTGGCCGCTCCGGTTACGGGTGGGCCGGTATCCACTAGAATTGTCCGGCGCAATTCCCGTCCACCGAATTCAGGAGCCTGCCAGCATGCGCGTCACCGTGATCGGCGCCGGCCATGTCGGCCTCGTCACCGCCGCCTGCCTTGCCCATGTCGGCCACGACGTCGTGGTCGACGACGACGACGTCAGCAAGCTGGACCTCATCCGTGAGGGCCGCTCCTGGTTCTTCGAGCCGGGGCTCCAGGAGCTACTGGGGGAGGTGGTCCGGGCGGGCCGGCTGCGGATCGCCGGTGACAAGGCCGAGGCGGTCGGCCACGGGACGGTGATCTTCATCTGCGTCGGGACCCCGAGCCGCGGCGACGGCAGCCCCAACCTGGCCTATGTCGAGGCGGTGGCCCGGGAGGTCGCCCGCTCCCTGCCCGAGGACGAGTTCCGGCTGGTCTGCGAGAAGTCGACCGTGCCGGTGCAGACCGGCGAGCGGGTCGCCCAGGTCATCGCCCGCGAGGCCAGGCCGGGGGCCGACTGGGAGGTCGCCTCCAACCCCGAGTTCCTGCGCGAGGGCTCGGCCGTGGTCGACACCCTCGACCCGGACCGGGTGGTCGTCGGCACGACCTCCGAGCGGGGCCTGGCCGCCCTGCGCGAGCTCTACGCGCCGATCCTGGAGCGGTCGGGCGCGCCCTTCCTGGCCACCGACCGGGCCACCGCCGAGCTCATCAAGCACGCCTCCAACGCCTTCCTGGCCACCAAGATCAGCTTCATCAACTCGGTGGCCAGGGTGTGCGAGCGGTCGGGGGCCGACGTCGAGCTGGTCGCCAGGGGGATGGGCCTTGACCCGCGCATCGGCGTCCACTTCCTCAAGGCCGGGGCCGGCTACGGCGGCAGCTGCTTCCCCAAGGACGTGGCCGCCTTCGCCCACCGCTCCCGCGAGCTGGGGGTCGACTTCGGGATCCTCAACGAGGTGGCCAAGATCAACCACGAGGCCAGGCGGGCCGTGGTCGACAAGGTCCGCGACGCCCTCTGGCACCTGGACGGCAAGCGGATCGGCATGCTCGGCCTGTCCTTCAAGCCCAACACCGACGACCTGCGCGAGGCCCCCTCGATCGACGTGGCCCGCGACCTGCTGGCCGACGGCGCCCAGGTGGTCGCCTACGACCCGGTGGCCGGCGACCAGGCGGCCCGGCAGGTGCCCGGCCTCGAGCTGGCCGACAAGGCGGTCGAGGTCGCCGACGGCGCCCACGCCCTGGTCCTGATGACCGAGTGGGCCGAGTTCGGCGAGCTCCACCCGGCCGACCTCCGCGCCCGCATGGCCTACCCGATCCTGGTCGACGCCCGCAACGCCCTGGACGCCGAGGCGTTCGTGGCCGCCGGCTTCACCGTCGCCGGGGTCGGCCGCCCGGTGCGGGCCCCCGACGACGGGAGCCGCTGACGTGCCACGGGCCCTGATCACCGGCGGCGCCGGGTTCCTCGGGTCCCACCTGTGCCGGCGGCTGCTGGCCGAGGGCTGGGAGGTCGTCTGCATGGACAACTTCCTCACCGGCCGGGCCAGCAACGTCGACGACCTCGTCGGCGACCGGTTCCGCCTGCTCAACGTCAACGTGACCGACTACATCCACGTGCCCGGCCCGCTGGACGCCGTGCTCCACTTCGCCTCCCCGGCCAGCCCGATCGACTACCTCAAGTACCCCATCCAGACCCTCAAGGTCGGCGCCCTCGGCACCCACCACGCCCTCGGCCTGGCCAAGGAGAAGCGGGCCCGGTTCCTGCTCGCCTCGACCAGCGAGGTCTACGGCGACCCCCAGGTCCACCCCCAGCCCGAGACCTACTGGGGCCACGTCAACCCGATCGGCCCCCGCGGCGTCTACGACGAGGCCAAGCGCTTCGCCGAGGCGATGACGATGGCGTACCACCGGGCCCACGGCCTCGAGGTGCGCATCGTGCGCATCTTCAACACCTACGGCCCGCGCATGCGCCCGTCCGACGGACGGGTCGTGTCGAACTTCCTGGCCGCCGCTCTCCACGGCAAGCCGTTGGTGATCTACGGCGACGGCACGCAGACCCGGAGCTTCTGCTACGTCGACGACGAGGTGCGGGGCCTGCTGTGCCTGCTCGACGGCGACCTGGTGGGGCCGGT
>JASLBL010000170.1 GCA_030146615.1 Actinomycetes bacterium | reverse complement strand
GGTAAGTCACGCCGGGAACGTGGGGCAGCAGCTCGACCGTGACCGGGGGGCGGCCGCCCAGCTCGCGGACCACGCTGGCGAGCAGTGCCGACAGCGGCGCATGCAGGGCGGCGGGGACGTAGTAGGTGATGGTGGCGGTGTGCGGTGGCCGGGTCTTGAGCGCGGCCACCACCCGCGGCCGGGCCTTCTGGGTCAGCTCGACCTCGACCAGCTCCCACGCTTGATCGATCCCCAGCCAGCCGGTCGGCACCGCTGCGGGCAGGGCACCATCGGCCAGATGCCAGGAAGCTCGGCCACGGCGGCGCCACAGCTCCCGCTCGCAGACCCAACCACCCGAACCCGGGATCGCCTCACGATGCAGGCGGACCAATACGACCGCGTGATGGTGGGCCAGCCGAGACTCGGCCGGTTCCCACGGATCGAACTGGAGCCCGGCTAACCGTAGGCCGGTGCGGGTTGGCAGCACCCAGGTATGGCCGAGTAGTCGGCGACGTTCGACCCAGCCGGCCTGCTGCCAGCGGGCAAGCCGCTGCCGCAGCGTCCTTGGCCCGAGCATGGCGGGTGCCTTTAGCGTGGCGGGCGACAGCCGGCCGAGCAGGACCGCGAGCACATCGTCTCTGACGGCGTAGTGCTCACCGACAAAGCGGAGCGCAGCCGCGTCCCGGGCAGTTAGCACCGGGTGGGCGTCCCACCGCTGGGCGCGACCCTGTTGGCGACTACGCCGCCGGATGTGTGGGCGCAGAGGTTCGGCGACAGCAGTGCCAGGCGGCAGCACGGAGGGCTCAGGCATCCCGAGCACGCCCCCCCGGAGCGCGGTGGGTTGGCGGGCGACGCTCGGCCTTCCAGCGTCGCCAGGCCGCACGCAAGCACGCGCGGCAGCGCCGCTTGCCTGCGGCGTCGTAGTAGGTGTTGGCCGCATCGAACGGGTGGCCACGGCGGCAGCGGGTCTTAGCCGCGTTGTGATGCTCCGCCTCGGCTCGCGTGCGGCGCGGTCGGCCGGCGCGGTCGCGGGCGATCAGGCGTTGCAGTTCCGCCTGCGGACGACCACCCCAGATCCCGTGGGACTGGGCGGTGCGGATCGCGTAGGCCAGGCAGATGCCCTGGACCGGGCAGGCGGCGCAGACGGCGAGCGCGTCGTTCTGGTCCCTGACATCGTCGGAGAAGAACGGGTCGTAATCGGCGGTGACGATCTGGCGGCACAGCGCCAGATCCCGCCAGGAGCATGGGGGAGCGGTCATGCTCCATCACCGCCCATGCGGCTGGCGCGCTTGGCGCGCCTTGCGGCGGCGGAGGCCAGGGCCAGGCGGGTGAAGTAGGCGCTGCGGGCGTGCTCGGCACGGCGGCGGCGCTCCTCGGGGTCGAGCCGGCTGTCCGGGTCCACGTCAGCCTCGAAGCGGGCCAGGAACGCGGCACGGCCAGGTGCGGAAGTCTGCCGTGAGTCGTGCCTGGCATGCATCGTGTAGGCCGCGAGGCGCGCCCGCAGACTGCGCTCAGCCGGGCTCAGGAGCGCCTGCCCAGGGCTGCCGGCAGGCGTGAGAGAACGGGTACGCTGTTCGCGCATCTCAGGGGACCTCTCTTGGGTGCCAGGCCCCGGGCAGCTCACGACTGCGCCGGGGCCGTCTACGTCACGGGCTCGCTGGTGGCCTCATCTCACTCGCGATCAGGTCGAGGACCCTTCCGTCCTCGCTAGAGGACTGATACGTCCCCTACGATAGGACGAAGAAGTCCGATTGTCTAGGACTAGAAAGCCCGAGATGATGCGGCCCATGGAGATATCCGAGGTCATACGCCGCCGCCGGACGGAACTCGACATGTCCCAAGCCGACCTCGCCGCCGCCGTCGGAGTGGACACGCGCCAGATCAGGCGCTACGAGGCCGGCCAGCAGCAGCCCGTCTTCTCCGTGGCTGTCGCCATCGCCAACGCACTCGGCATCGCTGTTGGCGAGCTGGCTGGGGTGCCGAGTCACCGTGTAAGCCTTTCCGGCGACTGGTGGACCTGCTGGCAGACCTACAGAGGCGGCATCGAAGACATTCGAGTGCAACCAGTTCGCCTACAGCAGCATGGCGAGCTAATCCAAGTGGAGGCCATTGCTCGCGGACGGCCCGTTGACCAAGGTGGCTATCTCTGGCGCGGCGAATTTCGTCTGTGGGACAACGAAATCCTCATGGGATGGTATGCGGCCACCGACGGCTCTGTCCGCTCTAAGGGCACCATGTACTTCGTCATGCATCCTCATGGCGTCAATATGACCGGTCGTTGGGTCGGACTCAGCTACGACGGAAATATCGTGACCGGCTGGGCAGGCATGGCGAAGACCGAGGACGAGGCCAGAGACCTCGTCCTCAAGCTTAAGGGGCAGGAGACAACCACCGGTGGATGAAGTCTGCGAGGTCGTCATCACAGCGCCAGACCCTGACTGGCTTGCCGAGTTTACCCACAGGCTGATCCTTGACCGGCTCTGTGCCTCTGGCCACAATTTCGCCCCTATCCGATCAATCTATCGATGGCAGGGGCAGGTTTATGACAAGCCCGAGGCACGAGTCGCGCTGCGCACGCGGCGTAGCCTCCTGCCGCAAATCATCCAGCGCACGAAGCGGGAACACCCCTACGAGGTCCCCAGCATCGTTGCCATTCCGATCATCGACGGCGGACCCGATTACATCGGCTGGATTCTCAAAGAGACCGAAGCACCCTAGAGGCGGTCGCCGGGGGAGAGCCGGCGGTGGGCGTCGCGGGCGCGGGCGTCGGCGGCGCTGGCGCCGTAGCGGGCCACCATCGCCCGCGACCTCCACCCGGCCAGGCGCATCAGGTCCACCTCGGCGCCGCCCTCGGCAAGCCACTGGTGGGCGAAGGTGTGGCGGAACTGGTGGGGGTGCAGGCCGGGCAGCCCGGCCTCTCGGCCTCTACGTTCGAGCATGCGGACCAGGCCCCACGCCGTCAGCCGGCCCCGCAGCCCGAGCCACAGCCAGGGCAGGTGGGCGTCCTTGTGCCGCTCGCGGACCCGCAGGTAGCGGTCCAGCGCGAGCGCGGTCTTGTGCCCGTAGGGCAGCGCGCGCTCGCGGCGGCCCTTGCCCAGCACCAGGAGCACGTCCAGGTCCTGGTCGAGGTCGCCGAGTGTGCGGCTCATCAGCTCGTCCCGGCGGGCGCCGGTGTCGAGCAGCAGCATGATGAGTGCGGTGTCCCGGCGGGCCTCGAAGCCCTTGCCTTCGCATGCCTTGAGCAGGCGGCGCAGGCCGTCTGGGGGGATCACCGGCACCGGCTGCTCGGGCTGGATCGGGGGGCGCATCTTCGCCATCGGGTTGGGGGCGTCCTCTTCCTCCTCCAGCCAGCGGTACAGGACGCGCAGGACCTTGTAGCGGGTTGCCGCCGTCGCGGCGGAGCGGCGGGCGAGCAGGTCGGCGAGGAAGTCCTCAAGGTCGGCGCGGGTGGCGTCGCGCAGGCGTACGCCACGGGGGTGCAGGAAGGCCTCGACCTGATGCAGGTTCTCCAGGTAGTTGCCCACGGTCCGCTCCGAGCGGTTGGTGGCGCGCAGGTAGCGCTCGAAGGAGCGGAGGAGCCGGTCCGGCGGCTGCTGGTTCATGCCCTCGAACGTAGCCAAGTGAGGTGACTTCCAAGCGTTATGCGGCCACCCGAATCGGCCCCGAACATGAAGATGACCAGCGTTTGCGCTGGTCATCAGGGGTGGGGTGGAGGTGAGGGGATTTGAACCCCTGGCTTCCTCCGTGCGAGGGAGGCGCTCTGCCGGACTGAGCTACACCCCCAGGTGAGCGTTGGGATGGTAGCAGACGGGAGGTGACCCGATCCGGTGTGGCAGGGGGCTGAGCGGACCTGGCCGACGTATGCCGCGGCGGTGGTGGCGGCGGTCTACGCGCTGGTCAGCTTCTATTGGGCGTTTGGTTCCTCCTCTGGGGGGTGCTGCTGGGGATGGCCGCCTGGCGGTTCGGGCGGGGCGGCCTCAGGGCTTCGGCTGCTGCTCGGGCTGGAGAGCCTGGAGCAGGCGGGTGAGGGCGGAGCGGGCGGTGGCCGAGACGTAGGGGCCGACCGAGGCGATCGAGGCGATCAGGGCGGCGATCTCGCCGGGGGAGAGCTGGACCGGGGCCACGGTCGGGGGGACGTCGAGGCGGAAGCCGCCGCCGGGGCCGCGGCGGGCGGCGATGGGGACACCGGCGTCGCGGAGGCGGGCGATGTCGCGCTCGACGGTGCGGACGTCGACCCGCAGGGCGGCCGCCAGCTGCTCGGCGGTGGCGTGGCGGCCGCTGGCCAGGCGCAGCTCCTCGATCAGGCGGTGCTGGCGGTCGACCCGCAGCCGGGCCAGGTGGGGCTGGGTCGGTGCCACCGGTCGGACCGTTGCCATGGCTGCGGGCCTTTCTCGAGAAGCCCGGCCCCGGCGTGCCGGGCTCCCATCGTAGGGTCCGGGCATGGACACGACACAGAACGACGACATCGAGGCCTTCCTCGACCGCTACGCCAAGGCCCTGGCCACCGGGGACCTGCCCGGCGTCGCCGCCTGCTACGCCCTTCCCGCCCTGGTCGTCGGGGACAGCGCCGCCATCCCGGTGGCCGAGGCGGCCCAGGTCGAGGCCGCCTTCGCCGGCGCCGCCGACGCCTACCGGGCCCAGGGCCTGGTCGGCATCCGGCCCGAGCTCCGGGCCGCCGACCCGCTCACCCCGACCCTCACCCTGGTGGATGTCCGCTGGGCCTACCTGGACGAGGCCGGCCAGGCCGGCCAGCACACCACCTACCGCTACCTCCTGCGCCGCTCCGGCGCCGGCCAGCTCGGCATCCAGGTGGTCGTCGACACCACGGCGGAGAGCGGGTGACGATCGCCAAGCGAGGTCAACGGCTCATTCCGGTGGTTGGAGCTGCTCGATCATCCACTCGCGCCAGCCGATCCGGTGGTCGAGATCATCCGCGGCGACCCGGTGGCGGCGGTCCGGGAGCTCAAGCGGCGACGGCAAGGACAGCTGGCGTTCCAGCCATTCCGGTCCAGCTGACCGGCAGCCACATCTGCCCGAGCGGCGTGCTGTTCCTCACCCACGCCAACGCAGGGAGCTGCACAGGGCGCGGGACCCTGTCAGTCGCAGGCGGCCGGCGTCGGGACCCCTTCGTCGGCGGCGGGCGTCGGCTCGCGTCGGCCGAACAGGCGCCCCTGGACTAGGGCGACGCCCAGGACCACGATCAGGCCGCCGATGACGAGGCGGATGGAGAAGGGCTCGCCCAGCACGAGCACGCCGGCGGCGACCGCGACCAGGGGGACGAGGTAGGTGACCAGGGAGGCGACGGTGGCGCCGCTCTCCTGGAGGGTGCGGTAGTTGAGCAGATAGGCGTAGCCGGTGCCGAGGGTGCCGAGGAGGACCAGGCAGAGGGCGGCCCGGGGGCCGAGGTCGACTCGGCCGGCGGCCACGTCGACGGCGGCGACCGGAGCGAGGATGAGGGTGCCGGCCAGTAGCTGGCCGAAGGAGAGCTGGAGGGCGGACAGGCCGGTGGTGAAGCGGTTGGCGTAGGCGAACCCGAAGCCGTAGCCGGCGCCGGCCAGGACGACCGCGACCGAGCCGAGCAGGGAACTGCCGGCGAGGTCGCCGCCGCCTACTCCGGCGGCCACGGCCACGCCCAGGAAGCCGACGGCCACGCCGGCCAGCTGGGGCGGGCGCAGGCGCTCGCCGAGCAGGGCGGCCGCGAACCCGGCCGCGAACAGCGGCGTGCAGGCGTTCAGGACCGAAGTCAGGGCCGAGCTGATGTGCTCCTCGCCCCAGCCGATCAGCATGAACGGCAGGACGCTCATGGCCAGCCCCAGCACCATCAGGTGGCCCCAGTAGCGTCGCTCGGGCAGGGGCTCGGCCCGGCGGCGCATGGCCACCACCAGCACGGCCAGGCCGAGCACGATCCGTCCCCAGGCCAGGAAGGTGGGCGGGGCGTCCTCGAGGATCACCTTGATGAAGAGGAACGACCAGCCCCAGATGAAGGCGAGCAGGAACAGGCGACGCACGGCACCCCGCAGGAGGTTGGGGAGGAGGCTCGCTCCAGGCTACTCCCGCTTCAACACCGCTCCCGGCGAGCCGGTTTCGGCGGCCGCCACCCACCCCGGGCGAATAAGTCAACAGAAGTGTTGCAAATTTCCGAGGGCGGGCGCACCATGCCGGCATCGTTCTCGTGCAGCGATGGGGGTGTCGAGATGACCCGAGGGTCCGACGGCCGGCTGGCCGGGACGATCGCGCTGGTCACCGGAGCCTCGCGGGGGCTGGGGCGGGCGATCGCGCTGGCCTACGCCCGCGAGGGGGCCGACCTGGTCCTGGTGGCCCGCCGGCCCGAGCCGCTGGAGCAGGTCAGGGACGAGGTTGAGGCGCTCGGGGCCAGAGCGGTGACGGTCGCCGCCGACGTCGGCCAGCCGGAGGATGTGGAACGGGTCGCCGCCGCAGCCCTCACCGCCTTTGCCCGGGTCGACGTGCTGGTCAACAACGCCTCCGAGCTCGGCCCGACCCCCATGCCGTACCTGCTCGACACCGACCCGGACGCGCTGCGCCGGGTCCTGGACGTGAACCTGCTTGGACCGTTCCTGCTCACCAGGGCCCTGCTGGGGCCGATGCTGGCCGCCGGGCGGGGGAGCGTCATCAACGTCTCCAGCGACGCCGGGGTGGTCGGCTACCCGGGCTGGGGCGCCTACGGCGTCTCCAAGGCCGCGCTCGACCAGATGACCAGGATCTGGGCCAGCGAGCTGGACGGCACCGGGGTCCGGGTCGACAGCGTCGACCCGGGCGACATGGCCACCGACATGCACGCCGCCGCCCTCCCCGACGACGACCCGGCCGGCCTGGCCCGGCCCGAGGACCGCACCGAGGTGTTCGTCCGCCTGGCCGCGGGGACCGACGCCGGCCAGAGCGGCCGCCGCCTGGAGGCGGCCGACTTCGCCCCTGCCCAGGCCTAGGAGCAGCGGTGCGCAGCGCGGTCCGGTTCCGGCTCCCCCCGGAGCTCGAGGCGGCGGCGCCGCCCGAGGCCAGGGGCCTGCGCCGGGACCACGTGCGGCTGCTGGTGGTCGACCGGGCCACCGGATCGGTCGGCCACCACCGCTTCCACGAGCTGCCCCGGCTGCTGGAGCCGGGTGACCTGCTGGTCGCCAACGACTCCCGCACCCTGCCGGCCAGCCTGCTCGGCCGCACCGCCGGCGGGGAGCCGCTCGAGGTCCGCCTGGCCGCCCGCGACGGCGAGCGCTGGGCGGCGCTGGTGCTGGGGGTGCCCGAGGACGGGACCGACCCGGCCCTGGTGCCGACCGACGCCCGGCCGCCGGCCCCGGTGGTGGCGGCGGGGGAGCGGATCGGCTTCGCCGGCGGGCTCGAGGCGACCGTGCTCGGGCGCCACGAGGAGGCGGCGCCGCTGGTCTGGCTGGCCTTCGACCGGGCCGGGGAGCGGCTGGCCGAGGCCCTGCACCGGGCCGGGCGGCCGGTGCGGTACGCGTACGTGCCCCGCGCCTGGCCGCTGCACCACTACCAGACGCTGTTCGCGGCCGGGCCCGGGTCGGCCGAGATGGCCAGCGCCGGGCGCCCGTTCACCGTGCAGACCCTGCGGGACCTGCGCGACCGGGGGATCGGGCTGGCCACCATCAGCCTCCATGCCGGGCTGTCCACCTACGGCGACCCGGCCACCGACCGCGGCTACGTGCCGGCCGAGCCCTACCTGGTGCCGGAGGCGACCGCGGCCGCGGTGGCCGCCTGCCGGGCCGCCGGCGGCCGGGTCGTCGCCGTCGGCACCACCGTGGTCCGCACCCTGGAGACGGCCGCCGCCGGGGCGGCCCCGGGCACGGTCCGGCCCGGCCCCGGGGTGAGCCGGCTGCGGATCGGGCCGGGCCACCGGCTGACGGCGGTGGACGGGCTCCTCACCGGGCTGCACGAGCCCGAGGCCAGCCACCTCGACCTGCTGGCGGCCTTCCTCGACCGCCCGGCGCTCGACCGGGCCTACGCCGCGGCGCTCGCCTCCGGGTACCTCTGGCACGAGTTCGGGGACGTCTGCCTCCTGCTCCCGCGCAGGTCAGGGCCCCGCTGACCTGGGCTGCTCCGCAACTCGCCTGAGTTGCCTGCGTAGATCGCCTTGCTTTAGATTCCTAGCTTTGCTGGTGTGCCTGGAGTGACCACTCAGGCGAAGATGGCCGTTCGTGGAGGACGACATCATGGACCAGCGCGCCCTTCCGTCGCCCGAAGAGCCGGAGCGTCCAGGCGGCCGTCACGAGGCGCCGCGGCGGCGGTCGGTCGGCGGCCCGGCCGGAGCGGCCATCGCCATCGTGGTGGGCGCCGTGGTCTTCGCCGGGGTGCTGGCGACCTGGCTGATCGGCTCGGCCGAGGAGGCGCCCGACGAGGCCGCCGGGGCCGTGGCCGCCACCACCCAGGGCGGGCCGACCTCGCGGCCGCCGGGGCCGGCGGCGTTCGGCAACCTGGTCACCAACTGGAGCTTCGAGCAGGACCTGAGCGGCTGGCAGGTGCTGGGCGAGGCCGACGCCGCCCGGGAGCCGCAGGGTCGGACCTCGGGGTCGAGCGCCTCGGTGCGGGCCCGCGGGCCGGAGCCGGGGCAGGTCGGCCTGGCCCTGCCCGAGGTCGTCGGCGAGGTCCAGAAGGGCCAGCGGTACGTCGCCTCGGCCTGGGTGCGCTCCAGCGCCTCCGGCCAGCGGGTCACCGTCCGGCTGGTCGGCGCCGGCGGCAAGGAGGTCTCCAAGAACTCGGCGGCCACCCTGCCCGGCCTGGCCTGGCGGCGGGTCATCGTCGGCCACACCGCGGCCAGGGCCGGCCCGCTGCGGCTGGAGGTCCTCGCCGACGGCGTCCCGGCCGGCGAGGCCCTGCTGGTCGACGAGGTCGTCGTTCGTCTGGGATAGAGGAGAGGCTGAGGATGGCACGAGCCGGCAAGGAAGACCCTGAGCTGAACCTGCTCGTGGGACGGCCCGACCCGCGGGTCGGGCGGCGCAGCTTCCTGCAGGTGGCCGGGCTGCTGGCCGCGGCCGGGGTGGCCGGCTACGCCGGCGGCACGGTGGCCGGGCTGGGCGACGACGACCCGCCGGCCGCCGCCCCGGCCGCCGACGGCGTCCCGGTGGTCGGCAACCGGCGCAACGAGCGGCTCCTCAACATCTACAACTGGTCGGACTACATCGACGACCGAACCATCCCGCTGTTCCAGGCCCAGGCCAACATCCGGGTCAACTACGACGTCTTCTCCTCCAACGAGGATCTGCTGGCCCGGATGCGGGCCGGCCCCACCAGCTACGACATCATCGTCCCGACCAACAACTTCATCCCCACCTACCTGAAGCTCGGCCTGATCGAGCCCCTGAACCAGGAGCTGATCCCCAACCTGACCAACCTCGACCGGGAGTTCGTCGACACCGACTACGACCCCGGCAACCGCTACACCATCCCCTGGCAGTGGGGGACCACCGGTATCGGCTTCAACCGGGCCAAGGTCCCCCGGGGGCACGCTCGACTCGTGGAAGGCGGTGTTCGAGCCCGACCCGGCCGCCGCGGGCCGGGTGACCCTGCTCCGCGAGGTCACCGACCTGATCGGCTGCGCGCTCCTCTACCTCGGCAAGAGCCCCAACTCCATCGAGGACGCCGACCTGGCCGAGGTCGTCAAGCTGGTCCGGTCGGCCCGGGCGAAGCTGAAGGGGTTCACCACCGACACCTACATCGACGAGCTGGCCGCCAGCGAGACCTGGGTCGCCCAGGGCTGGAGCGGCGACGTGTTCCAGGCCCAGGACCAGAACCAGGACGTCAGCTACGCCATCCCCAAGGAGGGGTCGCTGCGCTTCGTCGACGTCATGGCCATCCCCAAGGGCGCCCCCCATCCCGGCAACGCCGCCCGCTTCATGAACTACGCCCTCCACCCCAAGGTGCAGGCCCGCATCTCCAAGTACGTCAGCTACGGCACGCCGGTGTCGCTGGCCAAGCCGCTGCTGCCCTCGGACCAGACCGAGGACCCGTCGATCTACCCGCCGGCCTCGACCAAGCTGTCGATCGTCACCCTCACCGGCCAGAAGCTCCAGAAGTGGCAGGCGGCCTACGACCAGATCGTCAAGTAGCATTCCCCTATGAAGGAAGGCAAGCTGATCGTCTGCGCGACCCCGATCGGGAACCTCGAGGACGCCTCGCCCCGGCTGGCCAGGGCGCTGGCCGAGGCCGACCTGGTCGCCTGTGAGGACACCCGCCAGACCCGCAAGCTGCTCGCCCACCTGGGTGTGAGCACCCGCATGACCAGCTACCACGAGGTCGGGGAGCGGGAACGGGCCAAGGAGCTGGCCGAGCGGGTGGCCACCGGGCTGCGGCTGGCCCTGGTCTCCGATGCCGGCATGCCCGCCGTCTCCGACCCCGGCTACCACCTGGTCGCGGCCTGCCTGGAGCGCGGCGTGCCCGTCGAGGTCGTCCCCGGCCCCAGCGCCGCCCTGGCCGCGCTGGTGGTCAGCGGGCTGCCCACCGACCGGTTCTGCTTCGAGGGGTTCCTGCCCCGCCGGCCCGGCCAGCGCGACCGGCGCCTGGCCGAGCTGGCCACCGAGCCCCGGACCATGGTGTTCTTCGAGGCCCCGCACCGGGTGCTGGCCACCCTGGACGCGATGGTGGCGGCGTTCGGGCCCGAGCGGGCCGCCGCCGCGGTCCGCGAGCTGACCAAGGTGCACGAGCAGGTGCTGCGCGGCCCCCTCGGGCAGGTCCGGGCCGAGCTGGCCGAGCAGGGCCCGCGGGGGGAGCTGACCCTGGTCGTGGCCGGCGCCCCGGCCGGCGCCGCCTCGGCCAGCCCGGCCGCCCTGGCCGCCGAGGTGGCCACCCTGGTCGAGGGGGGGACCAGCACCAGGGACGCGGTCACGGCCGTGGCCGAGGCCACCGGCACGCCCCGGCGCAGCGTCTACCAGGCGGTGCTCGAGGCCCGGGGCGAGCCGGGATGATGCTAGCCTGACCGGGATCTCTGCCCGCCCCCCCGGAAAGGCACGTCGCACGGTGACCGAGAAGGACACCTTCTACCTCACCACCCCGATCTACTACATCAACGACCTGCCGCACATCGGCCACGCCTACACCACCATCGCGGCCGACGTGCTGGCGCGTTGGCGTCGTGCCCACGGGGACCGGGTGCTGTTCCTCACCGGCACCGACGAGCACGGCCAGAAGGTGGCCAGGGCGGCCGAGGCCGGCGGGCTCGACCCGCAGACCTGGACCGACCGGATCGTCGAGCGCTGGAAGGCCACCTGGGCCGAGCTGGACATCGCCTACGACGACTTCATCCGCACCACCGAGGAGCGCCACGTGCTGCCGGTGCAGCACCTGTGGCAGCAGCTGTACGACCAGGGCGACGTCTACCTGGACAGCTACGAGGGCCTGTACTGCGTGGCCTGCGAGCAGTTCTACAGCCCCGAGGAGCTGGTCGACGACAACTGCCCGATCCACGGCCGCCCGGTGGAGACGGTCCGGGAGGAGAACTACTTCTTCCGCATCTCCAAGTACGCCGACCGGCTGCTGGAGCACTACCGCCAGCACCCGGAGTTCGTCCGCCCCGAGACCCGCCGGCGCGAGGTCGTGTCCTTCGTCGAGCAGGGTCTACAGGATCTGTCGATCTCCCGCTCCAGCTTCACCTGGGGGGTGCCGATCCCCTGGGACCCCCGGCACGTCATGTACGTCTGGGTCGACGCCCTCCAGAACTACCTGACCGCGGCCGGCTGGGACGCCGACATGGAGAAGTTCCGGCGGGTGTGGCCGGCCGACTACCACTTCGTTGGCAAGGACATCCTCCGCTTCCACGCCGTCACCTGGCCGGCCATCCTGCTGGCGGCCGGGCTGCCCCTGCCCCGCACCGTCCAGGCCCACGGCTGGCTGCTGGTCGGGGGCGAGAAGATGAGCAAGACCAAGCTCACCGGCATCGCCCCCCACGACCTGGTGGAGCCGTTCGGCAGCGACGCCGTCCGCTACTTCTTCCAGCGCGAGGTCGCCTTCGGCCAGGACGGCAACTTCTCCTGGGAGGCCATGGTCGAGCGCTACAACGCCGACCTCGCCAACGGGCTCGGCAACCTGGCCAGCCGGGTCACGGCCATGGTCGAGCGCTACCGCGACGGGGTGCTGCCCGGGCCCGGCCCGGCCACCGACGCCGAGGTTGTGGTCCAGGAGGCCGCCGAGCGGGCCTACGCCGAGGCCGCCGCCGCCCTCGAGGAGGTCGCCTACGAGCGGGCCCTGGCCGCCATCTGGCGGTTCGTCGGCGCCGCCAACGCCTATCTGTCCGAGCGCAAGCCCTGGGACCTGGCCAAGGCCGGCGAGGACCTGGCCCTCGACACCACCCTGTACACCGGGGCCGAGGCGCTGCGGATCGCGGCCCTGCTCACCGCCCCCTGGCTGACCAGGACGGCACCGGCCCTGTGGTCGGCCCTGGGCGCCCCGGGCGAGCTGGCCGCGGCAAGGCTGCCGGACGCTCTGGCCTGGGGCGGGCTGCCCCGGGGGGCCCGCGTGCGGCGGGTCGGGGCCCTGTTCCCGCGCCTGGACGCCGAGGGCAACGTGGCCAGGCGGGCGGGTTGACCGTGGCCACCCGCGGGACCCAGCCGGTCGAGGTGGTCGACTACGACCCGGACTGGCCGCGCCGCTTCGAGGCCGAGCGCGACCGGATCGCCGCCGTCATCGGGGACGCCGCCCTGGCCATCGAGCACGTCGGCGGCACGGCCGTGCCCGGCCTGCCGGCCAAGCCGGTGATCGACCTGATGGTCGGGGTGGAGGACATCGAGCGGGCCGGCCCGGCCGTTGCCGGCCTGATCAACCTCGGCTACGAGTACGTGCCCGAGTTCGAGAGCCAGCTCCCCGACCGGCGCTACTTCCGGCTGGGCACCCCCGAGGCCCACCATGTCCACATGGTCCCGATCTCGAGCGACTACTACGAAGAGCACCTGCTGTTCCGCGACTGGCTGCGGAGCCATCCGCAGGCGGCCGAGGAGTACGGCAAGCTCAAGCGCGGCCTGGCCAGCCGCTTCCGCTTCGACCGCGACGCCTACCGGGCCGGCAAGGTGCCGTTCATCGACACGGTGGTCGCCGCCGCCCGCCGCGAGGCCGGCGGCCAGAGCAGCTAGGAGCCACCCATGACCACGACCAGCGTCCCCGGCCGTCCCCGTTCCACCGAGGTCACCGCCGGGCGGGACCGGGCCCCGGCCCGGTCGATGCTGCGGGCCGTCGGCTTCACCGACGACGACTTCGAGCGGCCCCAGGTCGGGGTGGCGTCGTCCTGGAACGAGGTCACCCCCTGCAACATCCACCTCGACCGGCTGGCCGTGAACGCCAAGGACGGGGTCCGGCTGGCCGGGGCGGTGCCGCTGACCTTCAACACCATCACCGTGTCCGACGCCATCGCCATGGGACATGAGGGCATGCGGGCGTCGCTGGTCAGCCGGGAGGTGATCGCCGACTCGGTCGAGCTGGTGATGCACGCCGAGCGCCTCGACGGGCTGGTCGCCATCGCCGGCTGCGACAAGTCGCTGCCGGGCATGCTGATGGCCTGCGCCCGCCTGGACCTGCCGGCGGTGTTCGTCTACGGCGGCACCATCCTGCCCGGCCACTTCCGGGGCCGCGACGTGACCGTCCAGGACATGTACGAGGCCGTCGGGGCCGTGGCCGCCGGGACCATGTCCGAGCAGGACCTGGACGAGCTGGAGCGGGTGGCCTGCCCGACCGCCGGGTCGTGCGCCGGCATGTACACCGCCAACACCATGGCCGCGGTGTCCGAGGCCATCGGCATGGCCCTGCCCGGCTCGGCCACCCCGCCGGCGGTGTCCGAGCGCCGGGCCGAGGCGGCCCGCCGGACCGGCGAGGCCGTGGTCAACCTGCTCCGCCTGGACCTGCGCCCGCGCCAGATCATGACCAGGGCCGCCTTCCTCAACGCGGCCGCGGTGGTCATGGCCACCGCCGGGTCGACCAACGCCGTACTCCACCTGCTGGCCATCGCCAACGAGGCCGGGGTCGAGCTGACCATGGACGACTTCGACGCCGTCAGCCGGCGGGTGCCCCACATCGTCGACATGCGGCCCGGCGGCCGCTTCGTCATGGCCGACGTCGACCGGGTCGGGGGCATCCCGGTGGTGCTGCGCGAGCTGCTGGAGGCGGGGCTGCTGGACGGCGACGCCCTGACCGTCACCGGCAGGACCATGGCCGAGAACCTGGAGGGCGCCGGCGAGCCCGACGGCGAGGTGGTCCGCCGGGTCGCGTCGCCGATCGCCCGCGAGGGCGGCCTGGCCGTGCTCCGGGGCAGTCTCGCCCCCGCCGGCTCGGTGGTGAAGATCCCCGGCAACGAGAACCTCTCCTTCCGGGGCACGGCCAAGGTGTTCGAGTCCGAGGAGGACTGCTTCGCCGCCGTGACCGGCGGCCAGGTGGGCAAGGGAGACGTGCTGGTGATCCGCAACGAGGGCCCCAAGGGCGGACCCGGCATGCGCGAGATGCTGGCCGTGACCGGGGCCATCAAGGGGGCCGGGCTGGGCAAGGACGTGCTGCTGATCACCGACGGCCGCTTCTCCGGGGCGACCTACGGGGCCTGCGTCGGCCACGTCGCCCCCGAGGCGTTCGTCGGCGGGCCCATCGGCCTGGTCGCCGACGGCGACCCGATCTCGATCGACGTGGCCGCCCGCCGCCTCGACCTGGAGGTCGACCCCACCGAGCTGGACCGCCGCCGCCAGGCCTGGAAGCCGCCCGAGCCCCGGTACGCCCGCGGCGCCCTGGCCAAGTACGCGACCCTGGTCGGCGGGGCCGACCAGGGCGCGGTCTGCGGCTGAGGTTCCGTCTAGCGGGAGCGGAACTTGGCGCTA
>JASLBL010000157.1 GCA_030146615.1 Actinomycetes bacterium | reverse complement strand
TACTCCTCGAACTCGCGCAGCAGCTCGGGCAGGCCCACCAGCACGAAGGAGGCGAGGACGACCCCCGGCACGCTGGCCAAGCCGCCGACGATGATCACCACCAGGATGGTGATGGACACGATCACGTTGAAGCTGTGGGGGAACACCGAGCCGATCTTGGTCGCGAACAGCGCGCCACCGAACCCGGCCAGCATGGCGCCGGCGATGAACGCCGACAGCTTCGCGGTCACGATGTCGACCCCCATGGCCTCGGCCACCGCCTCGTCCTCCCGCATCGCCATCCACGCCCGCCCGACCCGTGAGCCCTGCAGCGCGTAGGTGACGTAGGTCGCCAGGAACACGAAGCAGAAGATGGCGTAGAAGAACCCCTGCGGTCCTGCGATCTCGATCGGCCCGATGGTGATGTCGCGGACCCGGATGATCCCCTGCGCGCCACCGAAGGTGGGCTTGAGCCAGTCGGAGAGGAACAGCAGCCGGGCGATCTCGCCGAACCCGAGGGTCACGATGGCCAGGTAGTCGCCGCGCATCCGAAGCACAGGGGTGCCGACGACCAGGCCCGACACGGCGGCGGCGAGGACCACGAAGGGCACGGCGGCCCAGAAGACCCAGCCGACGCCCAGGCTGGACTGGGGCGAGGTGAGCAGGGCGGTCACGTAGGCGCCGACCGCGAAGAAGGCCACGTAGCCGAGGTCGAGCAGGCCGGCGAAGCCCACCACGATGTTCAGCCCGAGCGCCATCAGCAGGAAGATGCCGGCGATGTTCAGGACCTCGCTGAGGAACGGCCCGAGGACCTGGGGCAGCAGGCCAAGTCCGAACAGGAGGCCGGCGAGGACAGCCAGCCTGAGGAGCCGACGGGACCGCTCGGGCAGGACCTCCAGCCGTGTGCGCACCGGCCGTCGACCCTCCCGCGTCAGGAGCGCGTGGATGCCGAAGGCCACCGCCGCGACCGCGACCGCCCCTGGCACGCTCAGCGCGCCGCTCGGCTCGTACAGGAAGCCGCTGACCGGCGCCGTCCAGATCCGCAGCTGCGCCTGGAACCCTCGCAGCACCTGGACGACGAAGGGCTGCAGCATCGCGAACCCGAGTACCCACAGGGCCGCGGCGAGCACGGCCCTCCGCCACCGCTCGCCGAGCAGGTGGAGCGTCCCGGCGACGGCACCGAGCACGGCGCCGAGGGTGAGGACCAGCACCAGCCCGGGACCGGGCTCCAGCCCGAAGGTGAGCAGCCGGGGGGACTCGCGCACCAGCTCCGGTGTGACGTTGATGAGGACCCCGCGAACGTCGAAGGTGGCGATCAGCGTCACGAACACCGCCATGACGACGCCGCTCAGCAGTCCGGCGAGCAGCCCGCCGGCGACGTTGCGCCGGCCGGGGCGAGGGGTGGCGAACCCCTGGAGGACCGGCGGCGGCCGGCCGGCGAGGTAGCCGGCCAGCAGCGGGACGGCCACCAGCAGGAGCGAGCCGAGCGTCCCCTCGCCGAGCAACGCGCGCTCGGAGAACGCCTGGACCATGCCGTTGGCCGACACGAACACGGCGATGAGCCCACCGACCAGGCCGAGCCTGACCGCCCGCCGGAGATCGACCTGCCGGGCGGGGATCAGCTCACCGCCGGCGGCCGCGGGCGCCTCGACGGCGACGGTCGGCTCCGCCATGGCTAGGCTCGCTCCTCGCTCACCCGCTCGCCGAGGATGCCGGTGGGTCGGAAGATCAGCACCAGCACCAGCGCCAGGAACGCCACGACGTCCTTGAGCTGGTGGGCGGAGGGGATGTCGAGCCCGACCAGCACCAGGCTCGGCCCCAACGACTCCACCGAGCCGAGCAGGAGGCCGCCCAGCACGGCGCCCGGGATGTTGCCGATGCCACCCAGGACGGCGGCGGTGAACGCCTTGATGCCGGGCAGGAACCCACTGAAGAAGTGCACGTTCTGGAACACCAGTCCGAACAGGAAGCCGGCGGCCCCGGCCAGGGCCCCACCGATCGCGAAGACCCTGGCGATGGTGCGGTCGACACTCAGCCCCATCAGCCGGGCGATCTCCGGGTCCTCGGCCACCGCCCGGATGGCCCTCCCGGCCCTGGTCTTCTCCACGTACAGGTAGAGGCCGGCCATCATCAGGAGCGCGGCGACGATCACCAGCAGGTAGACCTTGAGGATCCGGAACCCCAGCAGGGTGACGGCTCCGCCGAGGGCGCTGACCGACGGGTAGGCCTTGACACTGGTGCCGAACAGGGTGGCCACCGTGTACTGGAGGAAGAACGACGCCCCGATGGCGGTGATGAACGGAAGCAGCCGGGGGAGACCCCGCAGCGGCCGGTAGGCCACCCGCTCCAGCAGCAGGGCGACCAGTGCCGAGACCGTCATGCAGCAGAGCAGCACGATGAGCAACGAGACGAACGGCTGAGCCTCCCACAGCGACGTGCGGGCGAGCCCGTCGGAGACGTAGAAGCCGGTCATCGTCCCGATCATGAACACCTCGCCGTGGGCGAAGTTGATGAAGCGGAGCGTGCCGTAGACCATCGTGTAACCCAAGGCGATGAGCGCGTAGATCGAGCCCTGGGCGATCCCGAACACCACCAGGTCACGCCACTGCTGACCGCTCAGGCGTCCGCTGGTGAGGCTGTTGAAGGCGCCGACGGCGATCACCACGACGGCAGCGATCCGGACGAGCCACAGGAAGCCGTCGACGATCGGCAACTGGAAGGTCCGCTTGACGGCGAGCGGCCCTCGCGGTTCCAGGCTGGTCTTGGCCACGCGCCTCCTCGTCGTCGAGTCACCCGAGCCAGGGCCGGGTACCCAGGCGCTCCCGGGTACCCGACCAGTGCTCGCTCAGCTGGTCCCTGGCTCGAAGGTGAACAGCACGTTCCCCCGGACCTGGTCGATCGTCCTCTCCGCCGGCGTGTTCTGGACGATGTCGATCTTGGCGTCGGCGCAGTCGCCGAACTCGTCGCAGCCGAGGGTCCCGGTCAGGCCCTGGAAGCCCTCGGTGGCGTACAGCGCGTCCATGAGCCGCTGGCGGTCGATGTGGACCGACCCGTCGTCGTCCCGGACCGCCACCTTCTCGATGGCCGCGAACAGCATGTTGGTGGCGTCGTAGGCGTGGGCGTGGAAGGACTGGATTGGCTTCTCCCCGTACTCCTGCTCGTACTTGCCGACGAACTCCTGGTAGGCCGGCCCGGTCGGTGTCGCCGGCCCGGAGAAGTACATGCCCTCGGTCTGGTCGATGACGACGTAGGTGTCGGAGAGGAGGCCATCGGCTCCGAACAGCTTCTTGGTGTCGGCCAGCGCCGGGAAGTCCGTCGCCTGCTGGACGATGAAGTCGGCCTCCGGCTGGAAGATCGGGAAGAACACGACGTCGGGCCTGGTCGCCGCCACCTCGGTCAGGACCGGCCGCATGTTGGTGTCGCCCTTGCTGATGGCGGTGGCCAGGGCGATCGTCCCGCCCAACTCCTTGAAGGAGGCGCCGAAGGCGTTGGCCAGGCCCTCGGTGTAGGGGTCACCGTCGTGGATCGTGACCGCCTTCTTCGCCTGGAGCTCCCGGAAGGCGAAGGTGGCCGCCGCCTGGCCCTGGATGGTGTCGTTGTGGGCGGTGCGGAAGTAGCCCTTGTGGTTGGCGTCCCCCTTGGTGCCGCGCAGGTCGGAGGTGAGCGCCGGGGAGGTGTTCGACCCGGAGATCATCGTGATGCCCTTGGGGCCGAGGATCTCCGCGGCCGGCACGGCCGCGCCGGAGCAGCTCGTGCCGACGACGCCGACGATCTGCGGGTCGGCCACGAGTTTCTGCGCGGCGGTGGTGCCACCCTCGGCCCTGCAGAGGCCGTCCTCCACCTGGTGCTGGACCGGGTGGTCGAGGAGCCGGCCGCCCTTGTCGGCGATGGCGATCTCGATCGCTCGCACCTGGTCCTGCCCGAGGCTGGCGGTGTCGCCGGTGATCGTCTGGATGACGCCGAGCTTGATCGGTGCGTCGGGTCCGACCGTGACCGCACCGAGGGGACCCGGCGTGAACCCTCCCGCGTCCTCCTCGGGTGCGCATGCGGCGCCGAGCAGCGCCAAGGCACCGACCAGCACGGGCACGAGAAGCGATCTGCGCCGTTTCATGGCCTCTTCCTTCCTGGAGGGTTCTGTGTGCCCTTTGTGTCGAAAGATACGTCTCGCCCCGGCGGGCGTCGAGATCTTCCCCGAACCGCAATCAGGTCGTCTTCAACATGGCATGAGCGTCGGCCATGACGGCGACCTCGGCGGATCGTCCGAGAACCCGTCGCCTCGCCTCGCGGTGAGCGCGGGCGTCGCCGAGTGGGCGCTCGTATGCGGGGCGGCCTCATCCGCGGCTCCTGACCGACCAGCGCCGCCACGCGCTCAGGACGACCACGATCCCCCCGACCCAGAGTCGGTCCACTTGGCCTGCGCGGCCTCGGCGACGCGGACGAAGGCTTCGCCGCCGTAGCCGAGCACCGTCGGCGCCCGCCGCCTACACGAGCGTGCCCTGGCAATCGCGAGGCCCGCTTGGGCGCCGACCACCCCGACACCATGCAAAGCCGCCAGAACCTGGCGGACATACTGGTAAGGCTTGAGCACCACCCGTAGCCAATGAGTGAGCACCTCGAAGCAATTTTGGGTCGCAGGAGATATGCCCTGATCCAGAACCTGATCTGAAATGGCTTTCTACTGAGTTGCTTCCATTTGCCAGGACTCCACTGCGAGTATTCGT
>JASLBL010000123.1 GCA_030146615.1 Actinomycetes bacterium | reverse complement strand
ACCGAGCCCCCGCCGGCCCCGGTTATCTCGATCGCCCCGACGACCACGGCCGCGCCGACGACCACGACGGCCGCGCCGACCACGACCACCGTCGAGCCGACCACCACCACGACCGCGCTCGCCCCGACCACGACCGGCGGGCCGGCGACCACCACGACCATCCCGTTCCTGGTGACGACGACCACGTCGCCCACCGACGCCGCCCTGCTGGCCCCGATCCTCGGCCTGCTCTACCTGTTCCGCGCCCACCTGCCGGCTCCAGGCCGCCACGCCCGCCCCGGGCCCTACCGCCTGCCTCAGGTCAGGTCGCGGCGGACCACCAGGCGGGCGCCGAGGAGGGCCAGGACAAGGCCGTAGGCGGCGAACACCAGGGCGCCGGCCCACATGGGCAGGGTGCCGTCACCCGGCCTGGTCAGCGCCGAGGCGGCGCCCAAGGGCAGCCAGCGCTCCAGCCCCGGCTGCTGGAGGAGGCCGGCAAGGGCGCGCTCGACGCCCTGCGACCACCACAGCAGGCCGACGACCAGGGCCGCGACCTGGTTACGGAGCAGCGCGCCCAGCCCGGTCCCGGCCACGGCGAACAGAGCCACCGCGACGGCCAGCCCGGCCATCCGGGCGGCGAGCCCGGGGTCGGCCACGGCGACCTCGATCCCCTTGGCCCGCAGCCAGGGCAGGCCGACGGCCAGAACCGCCGCCGAAGACACCAGGGCCATGGCCAGGCCGGTGAGGCCGGCGGCGGCCAGCTTGGCCGCCACCACCCGGCCCCGCCAGGGGGTGACAAGGAAGGTCGGGGTGGCGGTGCCGTAGCGGAGCTCGCCGGCCATGCCGAGGATGCCGAGGACGAGGGCGGCCAGGGTCAGCGGCTGGGCCGGGACCAGGACCAGCTGGCGCAGGGCGTCCTCGCCGAGCGCCGGCTGCCCGGGCCGGCCGGCCAGCAGCAGCACGACGGCGACCAGGGCCGCGGTGCCGAGGGCGGCCAGGACGAGCAGCATCCGTGCCGTGCGGGTGGTGCGGAGCTTCAGCAACTCCGCCTGGACGAGCCGGGTCATGGCCGGTCTCCTTTCCTGCCGGTGAGCTCGAGGAAGACGTCCTCGAGGTTGGAGCGCTCGAAGCGCATCTCGTGGAGCACGACACCCGCGGCCGCGGCCGCCTGGCCCACCTGCTCGGTGGTGGCCCCGGCGACAACTAGCCGGTCCGGGCCGTCGAGGGTCACCCGGGCGCCCCTGGCGACCAGCAGGTCGCGGAGGGCCTCGGGCTGCGGGGTCCGCACCCGCACGGTCCGGTCGGCGTCGGCGGTCAGGGCGGCCAGGGTCGACTGGGCGACCAGGCGGCCCCGGTCGATGATCACGACCTGGTCGACCGTCTGGGCGACCTCGGCCAGGACGTGGCTGGAGACGAGCACGGTCCGGCCCTCGTCGGCCAGGCCCCGGACCAGGCCGCGGAGCCAGCGCACGCCCTCGGGGTCGAGGCCGTTGGCCGGCTCGTCGAGGATCAGGACCTCGGGGTCGCCGAGCAGGGCGGCGGCCAGCCCGAGCCGCTGGCGCATGCCGAGGGAGAAGCCGCCGACCCGGCGCCGGCCGGAGGCGGCCAGCCCGGTCAGCTCGAGTGTCTGGTCGGCCCGGCGCGGGTCGAGCCCGGCCGCGACGGCCAGGACCCGCAGATGGTCGCGGGCCGAGCGCCCGGGATGGAACCCGCTCGCCTCCAGGACGGCCCCGACGCGGCGGGCCGGGTCCGGGAGGTCCCGGTAGGGCCGACCGGCGATGGTGGCCGTGCCGGCCGTCGGGGCGACCAGGCCGAGGAGCATCCGCAGGGTGGTGGTCTTGCCGGCGCCGTTGGGGCCGAGGAAGCCGGCCACCGTGCCCTGGTCGATCTGGAAGTCGAGCTGGTCGACGGCGAGCACGTCGCCGAAGCGCTTGGTGAGCCCCTGCACGCTGATCGCCGCCATGGCGTGTCTCCTTGTTGCTGCTGCGCCGGTGTCGGCGACGACGCTACGGCCCGGGGCCGGCCGCGTCGTCGGCCTGGCGGCCGCACTTGGGCGTCGGCCTGGAGGCGCAGGCCGGGGCCGCCCGTCGGCCCAGGGATGCAGAGCGGGGGATCCTCCCGGTCAGGCTCCTGGGGTGACCAGGCCGGTCTCGTAGGCGAGCATCACCAGCTGGGCCCGGTCGCGGGCCTGGAGCTTGGCCAGCACGCGGCTCACATGGGTCTTGGCGGTGGCCGCGCTCACCACCAGCAGCTCGGCGATCTCGGCGTTGGACAGGCCCCTGGCCACCAGGGTCAGCACCTCCCGCTCCCGGTCGGTGAGGGCGGCCAGCGCGGCCGGGGTGACCGCGCTCGGCTCGGGCCGGCGAGCGAACTCGGCGATCAGCCGCCTGGTCACGCTGGGCGCGAGCAGCGCGTCCCCGGCCGCCACCACCCGGATGGCGGCCAGCAGGTCGGCCGGGGGCGTGTCCTTGAGCAGGAAGCCGCTCGCCCCGGCCCGCAGCGCCTCGTAGACGTACTCGTCCAGGTCGAAGGTGGTGAGGACCAGGACGCGGACGCCGCCGGCCTGGTCGAGGGCCACGATCCGCCGGGTCGCCTCCAGCCCGTCCATCCGCGGCATGCGGATGTCCATCAGGACCACGTCGGGCAGCTCCCGCCTGGCCTGCTCGACCGCCTCGACCCCGTCCCCGGCCTCGCCCACCACCTGGAGGTCGGGGGCCGACTCGACCAGGACCCGGAACCCGGCCCTGACCAGCCGCTGGTCGTCGGCGATCACGACCCTGACGACCCGGGGCGCCTCCGCGGTCATCTGGGCGCCTCCTCGACCGGCAGGGTGGCCGTGACCCGGAAGCCGCCGCCGGGCTGGGGGCCGGCCTCGAGGGTGCCGCCGTAGAGGGCGGCCCGCTCGCGCATGCCGGCGATGCCGTGGCCGCCGCGGCCGGGGTCACCGGGATTGGCGCCGCGGCCGTCGTCGACCACCTCGATCTCGACCCGGCCGGGGGCGTGGCGGACCGCGACCCGGGCGATGGCCGGGCCGGCGTGGCGGACCACGTTGGTCAGGGCCTCCTGGACGATCCGGTAGGCCGACAGGTCGAGGCCGGCCGGCAGCTCCTGCGGCGTCCCCTCGATCCGGACCTCGACCCGCACCCCGGCCCTGGCCACCTCGGCGGCCAGGGCCTCCACCTCGGCCAGGCCGGGCGCAGGGGCCAGGCTGCCCCTTGCGCCGTCCTCCTGGCGGAGCACGCCGAGCAGCCGCCGCATCTCGACCAGGGCCTGGCGGCTGGTCGCCTCCACCGCCACCAGCGCCTTGCGGGCCTCCTCGGGCTGGCTGTCGAGCACGTGGACCCCGACCCCGGACTGCACGGCGATGATGCTCATGCTGTGGGCGACCACGTCGTGCAGCTCCCGGGCGATCCGCAGCCGCTCCTCGGTGACGGCCCGCCGGGCCAGCTCCTCGCGGGCCGCCTCCAGCTCGGCCGCCCGTCGCTGGGCGGTGACGATCGCCTCCTGGCGCCGCCGGGCCCCGTCGCCGAGCCACCAGGCGGCGGCCAGGATCAGGCCGTCGAGCACCAGGCTGCCGCCGTCGCCGATCGACCGGGGCCTGGCCAGCCAGACCAGGGTGAGCAGGGCCTCGGTGGCGGCCAGGCCGGCCAGCGAGAGTCGCCGCGGGCGGCGGGCGGCCACGGTGTAGACGTAGACCAGCAGCGCGAAGGTCAGCGCGACCAGGTTCAGCCCCAGCGCGGCGAACGCCGCCCCGGTGGCCAGGCCGGCGGCCAGCACGGGCAGGGGCCAGCGGCGGCGCACCGCGATGGGCAGGGTGTGGGCCAGCACCAGCAGGTAGGCGGCCAGCGACCGCGGCGACCCGGGGTCGAACGGGAGCACCGTGGCCAGCAGGGTCACGCCGGCGGCGGCCGTGGCCGCCGCCAGCAGCCCGTCGAGGGCCCACGGCCCGGCGGCGCGCAGCCGTTGCCGGCGGGCGTCCGGAACTCCCATCGCCGCACCGTACCGCTCCCGAGGCCCGGCCGCGTCATCCTGGCGGCCGACCCGCCACCTCCGCCTGGAGATGTACCGGCCGGGCCGGTCAGCCGGCGGCGGCCGCCTCGGCGTACCAGCTGAGCAGCTCCTTGGCGCCCTCGCCGTAGCCGCGGCCGATCTCGGCCCCGCCGGTGAGCCGCTCCCAGTCGCGGACCTCGATGGTGACCAGGGTGCCGGCCGCCGCCGGGTCGAAGCTGACCTCGATCTCCATCTCCTCGCCGGGTGGCCAGTCGGCCTGGCGCCAGGAGTAGACCACCCGGCGACCCGGCTCCCAGACCCTGACCCGGCCGATCTCGAACCCCTCGCCGGTGGCCTCGTCGTAGACCTCGACGAAGCGGCCCCCCACGAACGGCTCGATCCGCAGCCCGCGGGCCCGCTGGCGGTCGTTCCAGTACCAGCTGTCCCGCTTCCATCAGCGGTTGATCTCGCGCGTGTACAGGTCGAAGGCGGTGGCCGGGTCGACCCGGACCTCGACCGACTGGCTGACCCTGGCGGTGCCGTCCATCTAGGGCTCCTCCCTGGCGTGCTCGGCTTCGACGAAGGCCCGGAACTGCTCCAGGTGGCCGGCCCAGAACCGGCGGATCTCGTCCAGCCACCCGGCCAGCGGGTCCAGCGACCCCGCCCGCAGCCGGTAGACCCGCCCCCGGCCGTCGCCGTCCAGCGGCTGCTCCTCGATCAGCCCGTGCTGGCGCAGCACCCGCAGGTGCCGGCTGATCGCCGGCTGGCTGACCGGGAACGCCTCCACCAGCTCCCCGACCCGGCGCGGCCGCTCGGCCAGCAGCTCGACCATAGCC
Organism: Actinomycetes bacterium; assembly: GCA_030146615.1. GTDB lineage: Bacteria > Actinomycetota > CALGFH01 > CALGFH01 > CALGFH01 > CALGFH01. The sequence continues at coordinate 5,467 of JASLBL010000123.1, read as the reverse complement.
CGCCGGGTGGGGTCGGCCAGCGCCGCCAGGGCGCCGCCGACCGGGGTTTCGGACCGGTACATAACGAACATGTTATACATCGGTCGAGGCGGCGCTACAAGTGGCAGTCCGTCGGCGGAACGCGCGAAGATGCCGTCATGACACAGCAGCAGCCCCAGCAGCCGTCCCCGCCTGTCGTGACTGGCGAGGTGGTGGTCGGCGAGCCGACAGGACCGCAGGCGACCGAGGCGATCCCCAGCCCGGCCAAGGTGATGCGCATCGGGGCCATGGTCCGCCAGCTCCTCGAGGAGGTCCGCCACGCCCCGCTTGACGAGGCCGGCCGGGACCGGATGCGCGACATCTACGACATCTCGGTGCGCGAGCTGTCCGACAGCCTCTCGCCTGACCTGGCCCAGGAGCTGAGCCGGGTCGCCAGGCCCTTCAGCGGCGAGGAGACTCCAAGCGAGGCCGAGCTCCGGGTTGCCCAGGCCCAGCTCGTCGGCTGGCTCGAAGGCCTCTTCCACGGCATCCAGGCCACCCTCTTCGCCCAGCAGATGACCGCCCGCAACCAGCTCGAGGAGATGCGCCGCCGCGCCCTCCCCGGCCGCCCCGGCCCCGGCGCCGACCCCTCCGGTCAGTACCTGTAGGCCGTCGGCGAGGTCCGCGAGCTGCATCTGACGTTCGTGGTCGAGCTGGGTCGCGCGGGAGAACATGGCGGCGGGACACCCCTGGACGGTCGCAACCCGGCCTAACGGCCGGGTAACCGGGCTGCGGCGGGGGCCCGGGGCGGGTCAGGGGTCGCGGGGCGGGAACGGGTTGCCGTGGTTGTGGGTGATCGCGAGCCGGGCCAGCTCGACCCGGAGGGCGCGCTCGGTGAGGGCGGTCAGGGTGGTCTGGTCGGCCGTCCCGGCCAGGTGGGCGACCGCGTCCCTGGCCGTCTCGACCAGGTCGGCCGGCAGCCGGAAGCTGACCCGGGCCCTGGCCGGGGCCGGCGGCGGGACCGGCTCGGGCCCGGCCGGCCCCGGCGGGCCGTCGAGCGGGTTCCAGACCCCGAGGTGCCGCCGGCCACGGTCGCCTCGGCCCGGCGGTGCCCCCCCGAGCCTCCGGCCTGGTGGCCCCGGGGGCCCGGGGAGCAGGTCGTCGAGCCCGTCGGGACCCTGGGGGCCGGGCAGCAGCTCGTCCAGGGCATTGGGCCCGCGGCCCTGGCGGGAGCGGGGCGGGTCGGGGACTGGCTGGAGCCTGGGCCGCCGGGGCGGCGGCGACGGCTCGGCGGCCGGGCCGGCGCTCAGGTCCCAGGGCGACCCCTGGTCCGCGGGCGCCCCCCAGGCCGGACCCGGCAGCAGGTCATCGAGCGCGTTGTAGGCGCCCATCCGCTTGGGTCTCGCCATCCGCGGCACTCCTCGCGTCGAACTCTGCCGCGGCGGCCCGGTAGTCCTGCGCCGCGGAGCTGTCAGGGGCGTAGATGGTGACGGGGAGGCGGTGCCCTGGGGCCTCGGCGACCCGGACGCTCTCGCGGATCATGGTCTCCATGACCACGTCCCCGAACCGCTCGCGGAGGCTCTCGACGATCTCCCGCGACAGGGCCGTGCGCTTGTCGACCTGCGAGGCCAGGACGGCCGTGAGCCGCAGGCGGCGGTTGAGGCGGAGCTTGACGGTGTCGATCGTCTGGCTGAGGGCGACCAGCCCGGCCAGTGGCATGACCCGGGTCTGGACCGGGATGAGGACCTCGGTGCAGGCGGCCAGGGCCGAGTAGCAGAGCAGGCCGAGGGCCGGCGGGCAGTCCATCAGGATGTAGTCCCAGTGGTCGTGGGGGAGCTCGTCGACCGCCTGGCGCAGGATCATCTCGGCCCCGGCCTGGGTGGTGGCGTTGCGCTCGGCCCTCGTCATCCAGGACGACGACGGCACCAGGTCGAGGTTGTCGACGCCCGTCGCGCGGACGGCCTTCTCCAGCGGGGCCCCGCTCTCGAAGACCTCGTAGAGGGCGCGGGCGTCGACCGTGCCCAGCCAGGTGCTCGCGTTGGCCTGAGGGTCCAGGTCGATCACGAGCACGCGCCGGCCCTGCTCGGCAAGGGCGGCGCCCAGGTTGACCACCGTGGTCGTCTTGCCAACGCCGCCTTTCTGGTTGGCGACGGCGATTCGCCGCATGTGCACCACCTGTGGATAGGTGTTGTGGGCTGGCGGAAGGGTACAACACGGATCCTGCCGCGTCGGGGAGGTTGGCAGGGTTTACGATCTCCGCCATGGCGACCCACCGGTTCGAGACCGTGCTGGAGGCCGAGGACAGCGGCGTGTTCTTCGAGGTGCCCCTGGACGTCCCGGCCGTCTTCGGCAAGGCCAGGGCCCCGGTCAGGGGCACCATCAACGGCCAGCCGTTCCGCAGCACCGTGGCCGTCTACGGGGGCCGCTCCTACCTGCCGGTCAAGCGGGCCCTGCGCGAGGCCACCGGGGTCGAGCCCGGCGACACCGTGGTGATCGAGTTGGAGGCGGACGACCAGCCCCGGACCGTCGACCCGCCGCCCGGCCTGGCCGCCGCCCTCGCCGCCGACCCCGAGGCACAGGCCACCTTCGACGGCCTGTCCTTCACCCACCAGCGCGAGTACGCCGAGTGGGTGACCGAGGCCAAGCGGGAGGCGACCCGCGGCCGCCGGGTCTCCCAGGCCCTCCAGATGCTCAAGGACGGCCGCCGCCACCCCTGAGCGACGAGCCGCGGTCGGCGCCGGCCTAGCCGGCCCGCTCCACCGCCCGGCCGTTGCGCGTGCGGGCCTCGACCACCAGGCTGCCGTTGGCCTTGGCCCACTCGGTCAGGGCCGCCACCGGCTCGCGCAGGGTGGCGCCGAGGGGGGAGAGCGAGTACTCGACCCGCGGCGGCACCTCGGGGAAGATCCGCCGCTCGACCAGGCCGGCCCGCTCCAGCTCGCGCAGGGTCCGAGTCAGCATCTTGCCGGAGATGCCCCCGATCCGGTGGCGCAGCCAGGAGTGCCGCTTGGGCCCGTCGACCAGGCACCCGGCGACCAGCACGGCCCACTTGTCCGCCATCAGGGCGAGGGCGGCCCGGGACGGGCAGCGGGCGCTGTAGACGTCCGCCGCGTACTGGGCGGGCTGTCCCGATATGTGAGACATGGCGCGAGCATACCCTGTAACCACGTGGGTTGCTGAACTCCCCTTGAGCACTTATGGTGCCCTTGGGAACGCAATAGCCCCTAAGTCGTCGCGGAGCCCAGAAGGTACGCGGCGGTGTGCCGGAGGGAGGGGCTAGTGGTGGTCATCAAGGTCCAGCAGGCTCCAGCCGAGCATCTTGAGTACAGAACTACCGGATGCGCAGGAGCTTCGCCGCTGCCGGCTCGACACACCATGAGCGGCCGGAGGTCCGGTCCGGACCATGACCGTATGAGGGAGTCCAATGCGCCAACCCAAGCCGTCTGAGCCCAAGCACCTGACCGCGTCGCAGGCCGCGGCCCTGCTCCAGGTGTCTCCGAAGACCGTGTCCCGCTGGGCCAAGGAGGGCAAGCTGCCCTTCGTCCGCACACTTGGCGGCCACCGCCGGTACCCGGACAGCGAGATCCGGGCGCTGGTCGACAGCCTGTCCGAGCGCCCGACGGCCGAAGGGGACGAGAACCCCGGGTCCCGCTCGGCCTAGCAACCCTTCACCGAGCCAGAAGCAAGACCCGGCGGTCGTTCAGGGCTGCGCGCCCCTCGGTTTGCTGGCCGATATGTCCGGGCAATCACCTGGGTATGCGAATCGCGCTGATCGCTCCTCCCTGGTACACGATCCCGCCCAGCGGCTATGGTGGGATCGAGTGGGTGGTGGCGCTGCTCGCCGACGGGCTGACCGACCGCGGCCACGAGGTGACCCTGTTCGCCGCGCCCGGGTCCGACACCAAGGCCCGGCTGGTCTCGCCGCTCGACGAGGAGCCGCCCCGCGACGCCATCGGCGACCCGTGGTACGAGGCCAGCCACATCGTCTCGGTCTACGAGCACTGCGACGAGTTCGACATCCTGCACGACCACACCGGGCCGGTCGGGGTGAGCGTCGGCGCCCTCAGCAACTGCCCGACCATCCACACCCTGCACGGTCCCTTCACCGAGCAGACGCTGATGCTCTACCGGCGCGTCGCGCGCCAGCACTGGTTCGTGGCCATCTCCGAGAGCCAGCGCTTGATGGCCCCGCCCGACCTGCGCTGGGCTGGGGTGGTCTACAACGGCATCCTGATGGACCGTTACCCGTTCCGCGAGGACAAGGACGACTTCCTGTTCTTCCTGGGCCGGGCCGACGAGGAGAAGGCGCCGCACCTGGCCGTCGAGGCGGCCCGGCGGGCCGGGCGCCGGCTGGTGATGTGCGCCACCACCAAGAACGAGCGCGAGCGTGTCTACTGGGCGGCCAACGTCGAGCCGATCCTGGGCGACGACGTCGAGGTCCACGGCGAGTGCTCTCACGAGCAGAAGACCGACCTGCTGGCCAGGGCGTCGGCGCTGCTGTTCCCGATCCAGTGGGAGGAGCCGTTCGGCCTGGTGATGACGGAGGCGATGGCCTGCGGGACCCCGGTGGTGGCCTGGCGCAACGGCTCGGTGCCCGAGGTCGTGGCCGACGGCGAGACCGGCTTCATCGTCTCCTCGGTCGACGAGATGGCCGCCGCCATCGGCCGGGTCGGCGAGCTCGATCCGCACCGCATGCGGGCCCGAGTCGAGGAGCGGTTCTCCGCCGAGGCGATGATCTCCGGCTACGAGCGCGCCTACGAGCGCGCCCTGGCCGGGGAGCAGGCCGCCGCCGGCTAGCCCGTTCCACAAGCGACGCCCGGGGCCGGCGGTTGCCGGGCCCCGGGCGGTCGGGTCGAGCGCAGCGCGTCGTCAGCTGTTGGGGTTGGTGTTCTTGGACTTGCGCTCGCTGGCGGCGCGCTTGGCGGTGGTGGTGCCGGTCTCGGTGGTGGTGCCGGTCTCGGTGGTGGTGCCGGTCGACTCGCCGGCGGCCGTGGCCGTGGTGCCGGTGGAGGGCACGCTCGGCGTGGTGGTCGCGGTCGTCGAGGAGCTCGGCGTGCTCGGGGTCGCCGGCGTGGTCGTGGTGGTGGTCGTGCCGCTGGTGGAGCCGCTGGTGGCGGAGGTGGCCGGCCGGCTGGAGGCGACCTTGTCCCCGGCCTGGGCGACCTTGTCGGCGGCCCGGTTCGCGGCCTGCTCGACGCGGGCCCCGAGGTCGCCCGGGACGCTGTCGACGACCTTCTTCACCTGCGGCTTTTCGAGCAGCTGGCGGGCGCTGGCGGTGATCTGCTCGTAGCGCTCCCGGCCCGCCTTGGTGCCGAGGACGTAGCCGACCGCGCCACCGACGACCATTCCGAGCTTGCCCAGCTTCATCTTCGACCTCCGTCGCCGTCTGGGAGTGACCTTGCGTGCCTGCTTGCCGACGTTCTGCTGGACCCGGCGCCCGGCCGCCGCCGGAGCCGAGGCCACCGTCCGGGCCGCCGCCAAGGCCGCCGCCGCGACGGCCGCGACCGCCGGG
>JASLBL010000097.1 GCA_030146615.1 Actinomycetes bacterium | reverse complement strand
GACCTTCGACACCAGCCAGTACCCGGACGAGACGACCAAGACGATCGCCGAGCTCGCCTACGCATCGACCGTGTTCCGGTTCGACGGCTCCGACCAGATGCCAGGTGCCGTTGGCGCCGGCAGCTTCTGGAAGGGCATGACCGCCTGGATCAGCGGTCAGAAGAGCCTCGAGGAGGCCCTGAAGGACATCGAGGAGAGCTGGCCGAGCTAAGCGCTGTGGTGGGTGGGTGCGCGACCCCGAGAGGGTCGCGCACCCACCACATGAGGGCGGCGCGCGGCGCCATGAGCAGAAAGGAGCAAGTCGATGATCAGGCTGATCAACGCCTTGCTGGCGATCGTCGGTGGCGTGGGCGCCGCCCTGCTGCTGTACTGGATCCTCAACAAGCTGGTCGAGATGCTCCCCACGACGTGGGAGGAGCGGCTCAAGCCCTGGGTCTTCATCGGGCCGGCGGTGGCGGCGATCGGATTGTTCCTCGTCTACCCGGCCATCCGAACGTTCATCCTGAGCTTCGCCAACGCCCAGAGCACCGCCTGGGTCGGCACCGAGAACTACACCGACCTGCTCGGCTCCAGTGACTTCCGCCAGACGCTGTACAACACCCTGCTGTGGATCGCGGTGGTCCCGGCGGTCACGGTGGCCCTGGGCCTCGGGGTGGCGGTCCTGGCCGACCGGCTCGGCCCCCAGTCCGAGAAGCTCAGCAAGTCGATCATCTTCCTGCCCATGGCCATCAGCGGCGTCGGGCAGGCCACGATCTGGCGCTTCATCTACGAGGCCCGCCCCGAGGGCGAGGCGCAGATCGGGCTCCAGAACGCCGTCTGGACCGCCCTGGGGTTCGACCCGGTGGCCTGGCTCCAGGTCGACACGCTCCGGCTCAACAGCTTGCTGCTGATGATCATCCTGATCTGGGCCCAGGTCGGGTTCTCGATGGTGCTGCTGTCGGCCGCCGTCAAGGGGGTGCCGATCGACACCGTGGAGGCGGCCCGCATCGACGGGGCCAACGAGCGCCAGATCTTCTTCCGGGTGATCGTCCCGCAGATCTGGGCAACGGTCATCACGGTGTTCATCACCGTGCTCATCAGCGTCATGAAGATCTTCGACGTCGTCTACGTGATGACCAACGGCAACTTCAACACCGACGTGATCGCGGTCCGGTTCTTCAACGAGCTGTTCCGCAACGGCAACAACGGCCGGGCCTCGGCCATCGTGGTCATGCTGATGATCGCCGTGCTGCCCGTGATCATCTACCAGGTTCGCCACTTCCGGGCCGAGGAGGCAGCACGATGACCACGACCGGAACCACTCCTCCTCCCACCCCGGTCCCGGGCGAGGTCAAGCCGCGACGCGCCCTCCCGGGCCGCGAGGCCGGCGAGGCCCCCGGCGCCGGACGGGCCAACTGGCTGGTCAAGGTTGCCCTGATCATTCTCTGCTTCCTGTGGATCGTCCCGACGCTCGGGATCGTCGTCACGGCGTTCCGGACCGCGGACGCCGCCAACACCTCGGGCTGGTGGACGGTGATCACCTCGCCCCTGGACTTCACCCAGTACACCGTCTCCAACTACAGCCAGGCCTGGAACGAGGGGATGGGCAACGCCTTCATCAACAGCTTCGCGGTGACCCTGCCGGCGACCGTGATCCCGATCATGATCGCCGCCTTCGCGGCCTACGCCTTCACCTTCATGCAGTTCCCGGGTCGCGACTCCCTGTTCGTGCTCATCGTGGCCCTGCTGGTGGTGCCCAACCAGGTGGCCCTGGTGCCGCTGCTGCGCATCTACGGCAACTTCGGGCTGACCGGCCAGTTCGCCGCCGTCTACCTGGCCCACATCGGCTTCGGCATGCCGCTGGCCATCTACATCCTCCGCAACTACATGTCCACGCTGCCCAAGGCGGTCGTCGAGTCGGCCAAGATCGACGGGGCGAGCCACTTCAAGACCTTCTGGCGGCTGATCGTGCCCATGTCGGTCCCGGCCCTGGCCTCGTTCGCCATCTTCCAGTTCCTGTGGGTCTGGAACGACCTGCTGATCGCCCTGCTGTTCCTCGGCCCGGGCGAGCGCGAGGTCGTCACCGTCACCGTGGCCGGGCTGGTCGGGTCGCAGCAGCAGGGCTGGCAGATACTGACCGCCGGCGCCATCATCAGCATGATCGTGCCGGTGCTGGTGTTCATCTCGCTCCAGCGGTTCTTCGTCCGCGGCCTCACCGCCGGATCGGTCAAGGGCTAGGAGCGCTGCACCTCCCAAGGACCTCCCAGCTCGGGAGGTCCTTGGGGTTTGCGTCCGGCGGGGCCCGTCTACCGGAGCGGCTGAGGCCCGTTGGCCTCGTAGGCGTGCCGCACGGTGGCCAGCAGCTCGTTGTCCTCGGCAAGCCCGACACCGTCAATGCTGGCGATAGGCCGGCCGTGCGATCTCGGTGCGTCGAAGTTGAGCTCGACCCGGTGCAGGGTCACACGCTTCGTTCCGGGTCCTGGCTCGCGCCGCCGGCCCAGTTGACCGCGACCGGTTCGGCGATGGCGCCGACCTGCTGGAGCAACGCCAGGCGGTCCTGCATGGCCCAGGTCTCGACGACCTTGCCGGCCCGCACCCGGTAGATCCGGATCGACGACCAGGAGACGACCCGCCCGGTGGCGGGCTGGCCGGCGAACGGTCCGGCATGGGTCCCGGTGAGGGTCAGGCGAGCCACGACCAGGTCGTCGTCGGCGATCAGGTCGTCCTCCACCGTGACCCGCAGGTCGGGGAACCCACCGAGCAGCTGCCGCTGGTGCTCGGCGATCTCCTCCCGGAGGCCAGGGCCGAAGAAGCGGCCGACGGCCGCGGGGTCGTGCTCGTTCCACACCTCGTCGATCAGCGCGGAGATCAGCTGCTTGTTCGCCTCGACCGACATCCTTCCTCCTCGACGTGTTCATGCTCATCGGCTCCGGCGAGACCGGTGGCGCCTGGCCGGTCTCGCGGTGCCGAGGTCAGGCGGTCTGGCAGCAGCCCGGTGGGCAGTCGTCGCACGGGCAGTCGGGTGTGGACGGGTCCAGTCGCATGGCGGTCACCTCCTCTCCGTGGGCAGGCAGGGGTCGGCGCAATCGTCGGCGCACCACCAGGTCGCGGCCGCGGTGGTGGCCTCCGGGCAGGATGGGCCCGGCCGCCGCTCCACCAGCCGGGTGAGGTCGGCCTCGAGGGCCCGGAGGCGCTCGAGCTCGGCCCTGACCTCGGCCAGCCGTTCGCGCAGCAGGGTCTCGGTGTGGCCGCAGGGGCACTGTCCCTTGTCGGCCACCTGGAGCAGCTCGCCGATCTCACGCAGCCGCAGCCCGGCCCGCTGGGCGCCCTTGATCAGGCGCAGCCGGCCGACCGCGTCCTGGTCGTACAGCCGGTACCCGGCGGCCGAGCGGGCCGGCTCGGGCAGGAGCCCGACACGTTCGTAGTAGCGGACGGTGTCGGCGCTGAGCCCGGCCTGGTCGGCGAGTGCGGAAACGGTGAGTGCCATGCCGGCAGGGTAAACCCTGGAGTGCACTCCAAGGTCAAGCGGGACGGGTAATGTAAGTAGCGTGACTACATATAGCGACGCTACACTATCAGCGGAAGCGTCCTCGCCGTGGCAACGCCGGCGACCGGGGAGCCATCATGGCAGCACGTACCGGCCAGCCAGGGTGAGCCGGGTGGCGCTGGCGGCCGCGGCCAGGACCGCGAGCGGCCAGGCCAGCCCGCCAGGCGTCGTTGCCCAGGCCACCAGGCCGGCCAGCAACAGCAGGTCTCCGGCAACACAGAGCACCGCCGCCAAGCCGGCCGCGGTGGGCGCCGTCGCCGGACCGATCGGCGGCTTCCCAGCCACGCCGACCCGACCAGTGGGCCGGTGGCGAGCAGCCCCAGCCCGGCAGCCAGGACAAGCCCGGCACGCTCCAGCCGGTGGAGGGCCGGATGGACCGTGCCGGTCGGCAGGTCGAACCGGCCGCCGCTGCCGGCCCGCAACGCCTCCATGACCGCGTATCCGTGGCGCGGTCCCGCCTCCAGCGTGGCCAGGAGCAGCCCGTCGAGATGGCCCTTGAGCACTTCCCTCATAGGTAGCGGCGCTACACCTGTCGGTGAGGTTCGACCAGGTGCCACCGTGATCCGCAGCCGCAGCAGGGAGGCGCCCAGGGTCAGGAGCGGGCCTGGGCTTGCGGGCAGCGGGTGCGCCGTCCACGATGGTCATGGACGGGTCCTGGGGATGCTGGGGGCATCTGGCATGGCGCTGAAGAAACAAGCAACCCCGAAACGCTGGCGGTCCAAGGAAGCCAAGGTGATCGTCGCCGCCGTGCAGCGGGCGGGTGGGCAGGTGGAGCGGACCGCGAGCGGGCATCTGAAGGTCATCGGACCAGCCGGTTCGGCCATCGTCGCCTCGGCCCCCAACACCGGCCGGGCAGGTGGGCGCGCCGTCCACAACACCCTCGCGACGATTAGGAGCAAGACCGGGCTGCAGGTGTGAACCCTCGGCCGGGGGTGGCCTATTGCTCCAGCAGGTGCTTGAGCTCCTGGAGGTTGGCGGCGACGGCGTCCCGGACCCGCGGCACGGCGACTGGTCCGAGCAGGCGGCCCGGCCCGCGGAGCTCGAGCTCGACCGCATTCGTGACCCGGGTTCCCGCTGGAACGGCGTCAAGGGCGTAGGCGAGGCGCGCGGGGAACGGCCCGAGTTGGCCTCGTAGCTCCAGCTGGCGGGGCGGGTTGTAGGCGGTGACCTCAAAGCGCTCTTCGCTGTGTCTCGGCACCGAGCGGACTTGCTGGTAGATCGTCCCCACGCCCACGGGCCCCTGGGACACCTTGTTGGTCTGGACGATGGCGTAGTTCCACCTGGGGATGTTCTCGAAGTCGGCGAGGAACCCAAACACCTCCTCGATCGGCCGCCCGATCACCACGGTGTTCTCGAAGGTGGCCACACGCCGCTCCTTCCTGACGCCGAGCACCCATCCCTTTGAGTACTTGCTTCCAGCTTCGTCGGCAAGCGCGGCAGCTGCACATCGGAACCGACATTGCCGGCGCGGTGGAGCGGCCGGTGGTGGTCGCCCATCGCGAGGGTTCGGCTCCTGAGGGCCTAACGCTCATCCCCTGTCACTCACCGCCTGCTGGTGACGGCTGCAGTCCTTCGTCTGCCACCCCTGCGTGTACCCGCCGTGTACCGGGCTCCCGGTCTGATCGCTGAAGCTGTCGTAGTCGGTCTAGGCTTAGGCCCCTCGACCCGCCGAGTGGAGGAAGCCGATGCCGGAGCGCTATGAATACAAGGTCGTCGAGGTCCGCGAGAGCCTGGTCGGCGGCAAGATGTCCGGTGGGAAGCTTGAGAAGCTCCTCAACGACCACGCTTCCCAGGGCTGGCAGCTCAAGGCGATCACCAGCGCGGACGTGAAGGGTCGGATTGGACCCGGGGGGGCCGAGGGCCTCCTTGTCACCTTCGAGCGCCATATCGGGTAGGGCTCTCACCTCAGAGCACGCGGTGGCCCCTGGTCACACGGACCAGAGACGGACCGGCTAGGGTGCTTGCCAGACGCGCAGCTGCCTGCGACCGAACCGCGTGCAGGCGGCCGCCGATGGCTCCCAGATATCGAGCCGCCGACCCTTGATGGCCCCGCCGGTGTCGGCGGCCACCCGAGGGCCGACCTTGTCGATCACCAGCCGCGTCCCCAAGGGCACCACCTTGGGATCGACCGAGACGGTCTTCCGGGAGCTGGGCCTGCCCGAGGCCGTAGTCCCCTTGCCCGTATGGCAGGTCACCTCGAAGATGCCAAGCTCAACCCCACGGGCGCCTTCCGTGCTCGTCGGCGCGCGCGAGGGGGCCGGCCGGGTTGTGCCCGGCGGCGCGGCAGGGGGCGGGTTCGCGGCGCTACAGGCCGCCAGGAGGACTCCACCAGCGACGGCCCCGAGCAGCGCAACGGCTGGCGCCCGAAATGGGCGTCGGTGTCAAGCGCGGATCGGCATGTCCTGGTCCCGTTGCAGCAGTGAGTGGCGCTGACAGGGCGGCCCCGGGGACAAGGAGGCGCGGCCCAGTGGTGGGCCGCGCCTCCATCTAGCCGGTTGGGTACGTTGTCCTGGGTTGCTAGCCCGGGCTAGTGGCAGCGCGGCTCTAGGGCCGCGACAGCCGGCGGGCGGGAGCGGGCGCGTACCGGCGAACAGCAGTAAGCAGCAGCACGCCGGCCCCCATTAGGACTAGCGCAAACATCAGCAGCGGTCGGCTGGAGCTGCCGGTGAACGGCAGCTGCGAGGAGGCCTGGAGCTGCCCGCGGATGGCGCCCTTGGGCAGCTCCGGCGTGTGGACGTTGACATAGTAGCCAGCCGGGTTCTGGCGGATGGCGTCGATCACGGCCGCCTCGGCATCCACGCAGCCCTCCTGGCCGTTTTGCCCGGGGGGCAGGGGATCAGCCACCTCGAACAACGGCACGACGATGGGGCCGGCCACCCCCGGCCCACCCTGGTGGATGTGGGCCTGGGTCGCACCGCCGATGTTGTCCCAGGTCATGTCGAAGCAGACTCGAGCCTGCTCGAGGGTGATCCTGGCGGTGCCGGCGCCATCGGGGTCACCCGGTCCCGGGACCTCCGTCTCCCCGGTCAAGGTTGCCGTGAGGGTGGTGGTGCTGTCCTGGGCGAGGGCGACGGTGGGCAGGCTCAGGGCGGCAAGTCCCGCGACCAGCGCCAACAGCCGGGGCAGGCGGGTGCGCATGGGTGCTCCTCCGTGACTGCGAGTAGGGGCGCAACGGCTGACGGGCGCTTCTTTCACATGAGCGTGATTCCTCGCAATTCCGGAGCGACATAGATAGCGGATTCGTAAGCTTTGGGATGATCAGCTGACGGCCAGGCGCTCGCCGACCGACCAGACGCGGCCCGGGCGGCTGCTGGAACGGACCCAGCGCCGAGCGGGCCGAGCAGCCCGCACCCACGACTTGGCCACCCGCACCCGCCAGCGGCTCCTTGCCCCCAAGGCCGCCAGCGCCAACCGGCCGGCGGGCGACCGGATCGCACGCGACCCGACCGTCAGCACGGGGAGCGTGACCGTGAACGCTGAACTGGCTCGCCTGCTGCGGGAGGGCCGCTGGGTCCAGCCCGCCAGCGCTGGCGGCGTGCTCGGGATCGGGGCGGCCGCCTTCCTGCTCAGCTACGACGCCTCACTCTCTCGCTCTGGCCAGCGGCGTCCGGCCGGGGCTGGCCCACATCTGGCCGGGGTCCTGGACGGCTTCATCCGACTGCATCGGTCTGGTCACCGGCGAAGTGCGTTTCTGCTCAGGCCGGCCGTCTTGAGCCCTCAAGTGCTGACCGATCCAGTCTTGTCGGTGGGCCGACGACGTCGTAGGTTGCGGGACACTCGGTGCAGGAGAGGGGGCAGCGATGGCACACCCACACGAGGACCTCGTCCGCAGGGGCTATGGGGCATTCGCCAAGGGCGACATGGAGACCCTGCGCGAGCTGTTCGACCCTGGGATCGTGTGGCACTTCCCGGGCCGCAGCGTACTGGCCGGCGACCACCGCGGCGTCGAGGCGGTCTTGGGCTTCTTCGGCAGGACGGTGGAGCTGACGGCCGGGACCTTCCGGGTGGAGGTGCATGAGGTGGTGGCCGACGATCAGCACACGGTCGGTCTGCACCTGGCCACGGGCCAGCGCGAGGGCCGCACCCTTGAGGATCGAGAGGTTCTGGTGTGCCACGTCCGCGACGGCAAGGTCGTCGAGGTGTGGCAGTACGTTCAGGACCAGTACACCTACGACGAGTTCTTCTCCTAACTTGCGGCGCCGAAGCCGTTGCTAGGACTGCTGTGTAGGAGATGACTGCTGGCCCGCTTCCGAGGGCCGTCGGCGTAGCATCGGGTATGGCCTGGACCACCGCGGACATCCCGGATCAGTCGGGCAGGGTCGCCGTCGTGACCGGCGCCAACGGTGGCCTGGGGCTCGAGGTGGCAAGGGAGCTCGCCCGCAAGGGTGGCCGGGTCGTCATGCTGGCACGCGACCAGGCCAAGGCGGAGGCGGCGCGCGCGTCGATCCGCGACGAGCTCCCGGACGCCTCGCTGGAGTTGCGGCCGCTCGACCTGGCCTCGCTGGCCTCGGTGGGCGAGGCCGCCGCACGGATCCTCGCCGACCATCCGAGGATCGACGTCTTGGTCAACAACGCCGGCGTGATGGGCATCCCCGAGCGGCGGACCACCGACGGGTTCGAGCTGCAGCTCGCCGTGAACCATCTCGGCCACTTCGCCCTCACCGCCCACCTCCTGTCGGCCCTGCTCCAGAGCCCCGACGCTCGGGTGGTCTCGGTCACCAGCACCGGCCGGCACGCCGGCCGCCCCATCGACCTGGACGACCCCCACCTCAGAGGCTCCTACGATCCCTGGCGGGCCTACGGGCAGTCCAAGCTCGCGAACCTCCACTTCGCGCTCGAGCTTGATCGGCGCTTCCGCGCGGCGGGGGTGCCGGCGCGGAGCATCGTCGTGCACCCGGGGTTCACCAATACCGACCTGCAGGCCCGGAGCGTACGCGAGACCGGCGGGGGCCGGAGCCAGCGGTTCTTCCGCGCCGCCGTCGAGCGGTTCGGGATGACGCCGGCCCAGGGCGCACTTCCCCTGCTGCGGGCGGCCACGGACCCGAGCGCTGTGGGCGGCGGCCTGTACACGCCGCGTTGGGTGAACTGGGGGCCACCGGTGCACCGGCCGATGTTCGGTCGCTCCCGGAACCGGAAGGCCATGGCGACCCTCTGGGCGGTCTCGGAGCGCGAGACCGGCATCAAGTTCGACATCAAGCCGCCGCTCTGACGCCCGTGTGACACCGAGGTTCGAAACTGCCGACCGTGGCTACTTCGGGTCCAGAAGGGAACTGGCCGGTCCAGGCTCGGCGCAAGAACACGTTGATCAGCCGGTGGATTGCTGCCATGGCCGCCTTCTGACCTGCCATTGAAGGCAGCAAGCGCAAGCGCCGAACAGAGTGAGTTCCATGGGCTGGCCTGACCCGGCTCGTGCGCGCCTACGGCCTGGAGGTGGTGGAGGTTGATCGGCCCGACCGCGCGACTGCCGGCGCCGGCGGCAAGTCCGACCCGATCGATGCCCAGGCCGCGGCCCGCGCGGCCCTGACCGGGGTCGCCGCCACCACCCCCAAGACCCGCGGGGGCCAGGTCGAGATGTGGTGGCACCGGGACCCTTGGCGGTACAACATCGTCTCCGCCGCCACGCCAGTTGGCCCGGTTGCGGCACCAACGGCACATGCCCCGCGCTCGGGGCGAGGCTGGGAGGTCGAGGTGGAGACGTGGGATGCGATCAGGGCACGGCGCAACGTGCGGTCCTACGGAAAGGAGGCGATCGCGCCCCAGGACCTGGACCGGATCCTGGAGGCTGCCCGGCGTACCCCCTCGGCCGGTAACCAGCAGTCCTGGGACTTCATCGTCTGCACCGATCCTGAGCAGCTCGGCCAGCTGGCCAGGGTGTGGCGCAGCGCTGGCCACGTCGCCCGCTCGGCGGCGACGATCGCGCTGGTGGCCCCGGTCCCCGAGGACGCCCGCTCTCGGGACCTGGTCCAGTACGACCTGGGGCAGGCGACGATGAGTATCATGCTGGCCGCCGCCGACCTGGGCATCGGCAGCGCTCATGCGGCGGTCGCCGACCAGGCGCTGGCCCGGCGGCTGCTGGGCGTTCCTGAGGACCGGTTCTGCGCCTGGCTGATCTCGCTCGGCGTCCCCGCCGATCGCCCGCTCACCCCGATCCAGCGGCCGAACCGGCGCCCGTTCGAAGAGGTCGTGCACCGCGGCCACTGGTAGCGGCCGCACCCTCGGGGTCGGAGCCGTCGCGATCGCAGGGTGAAGGGCGCTGTTGCGTCTGCCGCGGGCCGGCATCGGAAGGTAGCGGCTGATCAGAACTGCCGATTGCGATTGCTTGCTGTGAGGCGATAGCCCGGTTTGGTGGCCAATGCAGCGGTTACAGGACCGAGCACCTCACCTGCGGTGGTCGAAGGAGGCTCGACAACATGGCGTCGCGGCTGACCAGCGTGCTGGCTGACCCTGGCCGGCTGGCTGCGGTGCGCCAGACCAACCTGCTCGATACTCCGGCCGAGGAGGCCTTTGATCGGGTGGCCCGGCTGGCCGCTCGCCTGCTGGAGGTTCCCATTGTGCTGGTGCCGCTGATCGAGGACGACCGCCAGTTCTTCAAGGCATGCGTGGGCCTGCCCGAGCCGTGGGCCTCGGCCAGGCAGACGCCGCTGTCGCATTCGCTGTGTCAGCACGTGGTGGTGGCCCGCCAGCCGCTGGCGATCGGCGACACTGGTCGTGATGCCCTTGCCTGGGACAACCCGTTGGTCCGGGAGCTTGGCCTGGCGGCCTATCTCGGGGTCCCACTGATCGACGCCTCCGGGCATGCCCTGGGCTCGATGTGCGTGGCCGATCACCGCTCGCGGGACTGGACCCCGGAGCAGGTGGCTCTCCTCACCGACCTGGCTGGGCTGGTCATGACCCAGATCCAGCTGCGGGCTGAGATGGTGACCCGTGGCGAGCTTGAGCGACGCCTGATCGATGTCGAGGCGAGCCTGCAGGCGTTGCTGGAACGCCTCCCCGGTGTGGTGTATGCGCTCAGCCCCGAGGCACCGAATCCGGTCCTGTATGTGAGCCCGCAGATCCAGGCGTTGGTGGGCGTGTCGGCTGCGGACTGCATCGGCGACCCCGAGCTGTGGGACCGGCTGGTGTATCCCGAGGACCTTGAATGGGTCGCGGCTGAGTGCGAGCGGACCAACCGAACCGGGGAGCCATTCTCGGGCGAGTACCGCATGCGCACCGCCGACGGCCAGGTGCGCTGGGTCCGCGACGAGGCGGTCCTGATCCGTGCCGGCGACGGCCGCCCCCTGTTCTGGCAGGGGATCTTGACCGACATCACCACCACCCACCTGACCGCCGACCACCTGGCTGAGGCGCTGGACCGCGAGCAGGAGGCCGCCCATCAGCTCGCCGCCGCCCTGGAGCGCGAGCGGGCCGCGGCCGAGCACCTGCGTGCCGTGGATGAGATGAAGACCACCTTCATGCAGGCGGTCTCCCACGATCTTCGGACGCCCCTGACGACCATCCTGGGCATCGCCCTCACCCTGGAGCACCGCGCCGCCGGCCTGCCCGCCCGCGACCTGGCCGACTTGTTGCATCGGTTGTCGGGCAACGCCCGCAGGCTTGATCGGCTCCTCGGTGACCTGCTGGATCTGGACCGGCTCGCCCGCGGCACCCTCACCCCGCGTCGCCAGCTGATCGACCTCGGCGCCCTGGTCCACCGGGTGGTGGAGGACGTCGACATGAACGACGAACACCCGGTGGTGGTCGGTGCCCCGCCGCTGCGACTGGCCGTCGATGCTCCCAAGCTGGAGCGGATCATTGAGAACCTAGTCGTCAATGCGGCCAAGCACACCCCACCGGGGACCACCATCTGGGTCTGGCTGGAGGCTCAGGATGACGGCGTCTTCTTGCTGGTCGAGGACGAGGGACCCGGTGTGCCGGCCCAGCTCCGCGAGCAGATCTTCCAGCCCTTCCACCAGGGCCGCAACATCGCCGACCACGCTCCGGGCTCGGGCATCGGCCTGGCCCTGGTCGCCCAGTTCGCCAGCCTCCACGGCGGCCGTGCCTGGGTCCAGGACCGCCGCGGCGGGGGCGCCTCCTTCCGGGTCTTCCTCCCCGACACCCAGCACCCAGACGTTCCCAGCAGCTGAGCCCACCACCCTGGCAGGAGCAACTGTCACTGGGTGGCCTCCCTTGCTGGCTCCGGTTGCCGGCGTCACCCTGGCCAGCTTCAACGGCGAGAACCTCCTCGAGCTGGTGGCCAACCACCACGCCATCGGCATCCTGAACGCGCTGGCCTCCCGCTGATGGGGCGCTGATCGTGGTCGGCGACCGTCGCCACCTGCTCGCCTGGCTGCTGATCGTGGACGGCGTCTTCCTGGCCGTGTACAACCTCGCCGCGCCTACGCGCCCCTTGCCTTCGGCCTCACCTCGCGGCGGCTGTCGCTGCCCGGCGGAGACCTGGCGAGCTGGCTGACCGGCTGGACCAACGTGCCGGGCATCGTGATCCTCGCGGTCTTCCTGATCCTGCTGTCCCCGGACGGCCGCCTGCCGTCGCACCGCTGGTGGCCGCTGGCCTGGGGCCGGCGCCGTGATCCTGGTCGTTCCCACCGCCATCCTCGCCGTCGGATACTGGCCGCTGCGCGGGCCGCTGAGGCGTTCAGCATCCGCCTTCGCGACCAGGTCGATCTGGACACGCTGTCGGCCGAGCTGCTGG
Source organism: Actinomycetes bacterium (assembly GCA_030146615.1). Lineage (GTDB taxonomy): Bacteria > Actinomycetota > CALGFH01 > CALGFH01 > CALGFH01 > CALGFH01. Next base: position 489 of record JASLBL010000097.1, on the reverse strand, counting down.
CGGCAGTCGACCAGACGATGCAACCCGCGTCGGCGTCGTTATGGCTTCGTCCATCGGCCTAGATCCCTGGCTGGGCCGTCGGGTCGCCCGTAGGCGAAGGCAGGTGAAGCGCGAACTGCCTGGTCAGCGGTGGGGTGACCGAGGGGACTCGAACCCCCGACCTTCGGGACCACAACCCCCTGAGAGGGGTCCCGGGCCGTCCTGACGCGTCCCACTAGATCCCATCTGACCAGGCACTTCGCACGCTCGTCGTGCTGGTCCGTCCCATCCTGTCTTACCCCATTCGGGCACGTCCCGTTGACAAATCCGCTGACATCCGGGCCCCGCCCCGTCCTCTCGCTGGCCGCATGAGCGGCCCCGGCGCAGTAGCCGCTGCGCCAGGGCCAATGCACCCGAGAGGACCCCCAGATGCAGCACGACCCTACCAGGTCACCCGACCCAGCGCGCATAGCCCTCAAGCGCTGCTCGGCCTGCGCAGAGGTCAAGCGA
>JASLBL010000034.1 GCA_030146615.1 Actinomycetes bacterium | reverse complement strand
CTGTCGGCCGCCTTCACCGTGGCCCAGGCCGGCCTGCTCCCCGGCCGCGACCCGGTCGCCGTGACCGCCCTGCAGTTCCTCGCGGCCGCCCTCGCCGACCTCCCCGTGGCCGCCGCCACCGAGACCTTCCCCGCCCTCCCCGCCAGCCCGGCCGCCCTGCTGGCCGCCGCCGCCGCCTTCGGCGACCCGGTCGGGCTGGCCCAGGCGGCCGGCGCCGAGGGCCGCTGGTGGCGTCGCCGGCGGCGCCGCTGGGTCAACCGAACTCGACCACCAGCACCTGGCTGAACCCGGGCCCGTCGATCTGGAGGCCGTAGCAGCCGGCCCCTGCGCGCAGGCGGGTCGGCCGCCACCAGCGGCCCTCGGCGCCGGCCAGGTAGGCCGCGGCCGGCTCGAGCACGTGGACCAGGCGCGGCTCCTGCCCGTCGTCCTGGAAGCGGACCCGGTCCTGGGGGGCGCCCAGCCGGTGGCCGCGGACGATCACCGGGCCGCCCAACGGCGCCGGCGCGTCCCAGTAGGCCACCGTGGAACGGTCCAGCCGGCCCTCGGTGGCGGCCCGGAACAGCACCGGGTACACCGGCCCGTCGCCAACGGCCACGGCCGCCACCTGCCGCCCCGGCGTCAGCCGCGGGCCAACCGCGGGCGAGGTCGGGCAGGAGCCGTCGCTGCGGAGGCTGGGCAGCCGCACCGGCCGCCGCAACGCCGCTGGGGTCACTGTCGCCGGCGGCGAGGTGGTCACGCTCACCACCGGGGTCGTCGTGGTCGTCGGGGACGGCGGGCGCGACCGCCGGTCGTCGGGGAGGTCCAGCAGCCGGCCGGCGACCGTGAGCCCGCCGACCGTGGCCAGGACGGCCAACACCAGCCCCCATCCCCGCCAGCGCACCAGCCGCATCCTCTCAAGAGAGCAGGACCATGCTATAGCCTCTTCGATCCAGTGAAGTGAGCCGGATGTGTCGGAGGAAGGGGCGTGCCGGCCATGGGGAGCCAGGGGTGGCTGCCGGGGGCTGAGGAATGTCGCTACCGGGAGCTGTCCGAGCAGATCCCCGCGGTGCTCTACTCCGAGGTGCACACTCCCCGGGGCGCCCTCATCTACAAGAGCCCGCAGAACCAGCAGCTCCTCGGCTACACGGGCGAGGAGACCATGCAGCCGGACTTCTGGAAGTCGGTGCTCCACCCCGACGACCGCGAGCGGATACTGGCCGAGAACGAGCGCTGTGACCGCACTGGCGATCCCTGGCACGTGGAGTACCGGATCCTGCACAAGGACGGCCGCGTGGTCTGGCTCCGCCACCACGCCGTCCGGGTCCGCGGCCGGCACGGTGAGCCCGCTGGCCACGGTCATCGGCATCGGCCTCACCCTCCAGCGGGCCGGGTCGAGCCTGGCCCCGGAGGACGCCGCCGACCTGGTCGACCGGCTGGTCGCCAACGCCGGCCGGCACACCACCCCGACACCCCGGTGTGGGTCAAGCTCGCCCGCCGCAGCGAAGGGGTCCTGCTCGCCGTCGAAGACGCCGGCGTCGGTGTCCCCCGGGAGCTGCAGGCCACCCTGTTCGAGCCCTTCCGCCAAGGCCCCGGCACATCCTCCCACGCCCCCGGGGTCGGCATCGGCCTCTCCCTGGTCGCCCGCTTCGCCGAGCTCCACGGCGGCCGAGCCTGGGTCCAGGACCGCCCCGGCGGCGGTGCGTCGTTCCAGGTCCTGCTCCCGGATCTGGGCGACGGGGACGGCGGCCGCAACTGAGCCGGAGTCTCCAAGTGGCGTCACGGCGAGCCCGTAGGCTGAGGCCGCGCAACAGAGGAGGCGACCATGGAACCCACCGACCACCACCCAGGGAGCGACCGCCCGCTCGGCCCGCACGCCGCCCAGATCCTGGGCACCGAGCACTGGAGCCTGCTCGCGGCACGGTCACTGATCTGGAACGAGGCCATGAGCCGGGCAACCGTCTTTCTGACCGTGCTGTCGGCCTCGATCATCGCCCTGGCGCTGCTGGCCGACGCGACCGGCTTCGGAGCCCAGACCGCCACGCTCGCGCTGGTGCTCCTGCCGGTCGTGTTCCTCCTCGGCATCGCCGCCTACGCACGCCTGGTGCAGATCAACACCGAGGAGTTCCAGCTGGTGCTGGCCATGAACCGGCTACGCCACGCCTACCTGGAGATCGAGCCGGGCCTGGAGCGTTACCTGAGTACCGGCCACCACGACGACGAGCAAGGCGTGATCGCCTCCTACCTGCTGGATCGTCCGAGCCGGCAGTGGCTGTGGGTCCACTTCCTAGTCAACACCCCGACCATCGTCGCCACCGTAGATGCCGCCCTCGCGGCGGCCATCGTCGTGCTGGTCCTCCAGGTCGCCGAGGCGTCGCGGGCCACGGCGGTGGCCGGCGGCGGGCTGGCGTTCCTGGCGGTCTGGGGGGTGCTGTTCCGCCTCCAGCTGCATTCCCTGCGTCCGCTCCGCGGCACTCCCCCGAGGTTCCCCACTCCGGCGGACCTGTCCTGACGGCAGTTGCCTGGTTGCTCTGATCCGGTCAGATCACGTCTCTCCGCGTCAGCAGAGTGAAGGCCAGCCAGCCCGGGAGCACCGGCAGCCAGAACGGGGCGATCCGGTAGACCAGCACCGCCGGGGCCGCCTGCTCGGTGGGGACACCGGTGGCCGTCAAGCCGGCGATCAAGGCGGCCGCGGGTGGTGCTGTTCGGGGAGAGCCTGGGCGCCTGGACCAGCCAGGACGCCTTCGCCCACCGGGGGACCCAGGGGCTGCTGGACGCGGGCGTCGACGGGGCGATCTGGATCGGCACCCCGTATATGAGCAAGTGGAAGAACGAGGTCCTGAGCTCGGACCGGCCCGACGTCGACCCCAGCCTGGTCGGCCGGTTCAACGACTTCGGCGAGCTCGAGGCGCTGGCGCCTGCGGCCCGCCAGCGGCTGCGCTATGTGATGATCACCCATGCCAACGACGCCGTCGGGCATTTCGGGCTCGACCTGCTGGTCCGGGTGCCCGACTGGCTCGGCCCGGCCAAGACCCGAGCGGCCACCGTCCCCGGGGCCGAGCAGTGGCGCAGCCCGACAACGTTTGTCCAGACGCTGGTCGACATGAAGAACGCCGCCAACGTGGTTCCCGGACAGTTCGAGGCCAGGGCCACGACTACCGTGCGGACCTGGCCCGGTTCATCGGCGAGGTCTACCGGCTGCCGGCCAGCGACGCGCAGCTCGCCGCCGTCGAGCGGGCCCGCGTCTCGCGTCCGATCCGCCCACAACGACCGATGAGGCAGCGAAGGAGGCGTTCAGAGTGACCGGAACGGACAAGGTGACCAGCGAGACGCTCCAGCGCCTGGTTGACGCCTTCAACGCCCACGATCTCGACGCGGTGATGAGCTTCTTCACCGACGACCCGGTCCTGGAGCTGCCACGCGGGCCGCATCCATGGGGACGGAGATTCCAGGGGCGGGAGGAGGTGCGCGCGGGGCTGGCAAGCCGCTTCGCCGGCATCCCCGACGTCCACTACGGCGAGGACCGTCACTGGGTCAGCGGCGACCGAGGCTGCTCGGAGTGGCTGCTCACCGGAACCACCGTCCAAGGGGAGCGGATCGAGGTACGCGGCTGCGACTTGTTCGAGTTCAAGGGCGACAAGATCGCCCGGAAGGACTCCTACTGGAAGCTCGTCGAGCGATGACGCGCTGTCGCGACGACGCCCCGGCGTCGCGTCACACGAGGAGGCTTGCTGGATCGGCGCTCCGACCGCCGCTGTCATGGCGCAGCAAGGCAGTCCTAGTAGCTCGTCAGTCGTGATTTGTGAGATGCGGGGATTCGG
>JASLBL010000019.1 GCA_030146615.1 Actinomycetes bacterium | reverse complement strand
GCGGCGGGAACGAGGGTGGGGCCGCCCTCGGTCGGGGTGGGCGGGGCCATCTGGCTCGGGGGCTCCAGGCCGTACTTGGCGAGCAGCGAGAGGTAGTCGCGCTGGTACAGGACCTTGATGCGGACGTCCGGGTAGAGCTCGCGCAGCCGCCGGACCTTGCGGTTCTTCTTGGTCACGAGCCGCTGGTTGAGCGTGGTGATCTCGATGTAGAGCCGGAACCCCGGCAGGTAGAAGTCGGGCCGGAAGTGCTGCACCGGCTGCCCGGCCGCGTCCCACTCGATCGGGAAGGCGGTCGGCTCGTACTCCCAGTCCACCCGGTAGAAGTCGAGCAGGCGCGCGAACTGGCGCTCGGAGTTGTGCGCGAAGGTGATCTGGTCGGCCGGCCGAGTCGCTCCCGCGCTGGAGGCCATGGCCGGCGCTAGCCTTGGGTCCCCTGCGGTGCCGCCCGCGGCGGGACCCCGCCGGACGCCTCGGCGACCGCCGACTCGGCCACCGGGCCGGGGTCGGCCTCCACGACCCGGGCGCCCGGCTGGTCGCCGGGGAGGTGGGCCAGGTCGCCCTCGGTGTCGGCCCAGACCCGCCCGACGGCGATGCCGAACACGGCCTGGCCGTTGGAGAGGACGTCCACCACCTCTTCGTTGGAGTGGCAGGCATAGATCCGGTTCCCGTCCGACATCAGGGTGATGTCACTGAGCGGCTTGCCCCCCGACTCCTTGCGCAGGTACCCGATCGCGTCGCGGATCTGACGCAGCGAGACGCCGGCGTCCAGCAGCCGCTTGATGATGCGCAGCTCGACCACGTCGGTGAAGCTGTAGAGCCGCTGGGTGCCCGACCCGTCCGCCGCCCGCACCGACGGGGTGACCAGGCCCGTCCGGGCCCAGTAGTCGAGCTGCCGATAGCTGATGCCGACCAGCTTGTGAACGGTGGGGCCGCGGAATCCCGGCTCAGACGCCGCCGGAGACGATCGCGCGGCCATCCAGTTCCTCCTTGCCCGGATCTTGCGTAATTACAACGATGTTACGTCAAGCCTAGGGGTCGCGGTGTGTCGCGTCAACGAAGCAACCCCACCGTTATCGACCTGCGATATCTCGACCTTCAGCAGAGGGTGAAACCCATCCAGAACTACTCGAAGTCCTCCGGACTGACCTGGTCGAGGAACTCGCGGAACTTCTCCACCTCGCGCTCTTCGTCGTCACTCTTGATCAGGATAGAGGCTTCGCTCAGCACGTCCTCCTCGGCGAAGATGGGCGTGTTGGCCCGGACCGCGAGGGCGATGGCGTCGCTCGGCCGGCTCGACACCGAGAACTTGGAGCCGTTCTGCCGCAGCTCGATGGTGGCGTAGAAGGTGCCTTCCTTCAGCTCGGTGATCACGATCCGCTCGATGGAGACGACCAGCTCGTCGAGCAGGTTCTTGAGCAGGTCGTGGGTGAGCGGCCGCTGGGTGGCCACACCCTGGAGCGCGAAGGCGATGGCGGTGGCCTCGACGTTGCCGATCCAGATCGGGAGGAAGCGCTCACCGTCGCGCTCCTTGAGGAGCACGATCGGCGTCTGGGTTGGAAGCTCGATCCTGACGCCGACGAGGGTCAGCTCGACCAACGCGCAACCCCCTCGGGCGTCGAACGTTCTTGGCGCCCGGACGGGCGCCTACCACCTGCCCGAGGCTATCAGACGCCTCCGGGCGATGCGACATACCGAGCGAAGGTTGCAGCCTGTCGGAGTTCACATCCGAGGCGGCCTCCACGCCCCATCGGTCCTGGTCGGAAAGTCGAGCAGGGACGGGTCGGCGCGCACCGCCTCCAGATCGTCGACGGCCAGGAGCTCCCCCCGCCCCCGCTCGCGCTCGTCCAGGTCGAGGCCGTACCCGACCAGGTACACGTCCGGCACCTCGAAGCCGACATAGGACAGCGGCACGTCCACGATGCGCCGGGCCCGCTTGTCCAGCAGGGCACATACCCGCAGAGTCGCCGGCTCCCGCGTCGCCAGCACCCGCAGCAGGTAGGTCAGCGTCAGCCCGGTGTCGACGATGTCCTCCACCACCAGCACATGGGCGCCCGACAGGTCCAGGTCGAGGTCCTTCTCGATCCTGACCACCCCGGTGTCCTCCGAGGCGTCGAACCGCGAGATCGCCATGAAGTCCACCCGGCACGGCATCGCCGCCGCCCGCACCAGATCGGCCAGGAACACCACCCCACCCCGCAACACCGACACCAGGATCGGCTCCACGCCCTGGTAGTCAGCACGCAGCTCAGCCCCCAACTCCGCCACCCGCCCCTGCAACGCCTCCCGATCCACCATCAGTCGCACCGCCGGCCGTTCCTCACCCCCCGCCGGTTCCGTCGGCCCGGCTTGGTGGGTGGGGTCGCCGTCGGGCGGGGTCACGGGGGGTCGCGGCGGAGGAATGGGTCGATCGACGGTGCGGGGGCCCCGGGCGGGACTGGCCACGCTCTGACGGCTGCTCCCCCGGTGAGGGTCGTCCCCACCGGGCCTCCTGCCCCTGGGCCTCCTGTTCCCGGTGCGAGCCCGGCGGTGCCGGTGGGGACCGGTGTGGCGGCCCCATTCGAGGTCGTGGGCGATGGCGTGGGCGTCGAGGTCGGGGCGGCCCCACCCGCCGGGACCGGGGCCAGGCGGACCGTGACCAGCGGCTGTCCGGCGCTGGTGAACGAGGCGGAGGTCGGCCCGGTGGCGGCGGCCGAGGGGACGGTCAGGCGGACCTTGTCCAGCTGGTCCAGGCGAACCAGGGCGTCGGCGTCGGTGTCGGCCTGGAACACGGCCGCGCGGCCGGGGGCCGGGGAGACCGGCTGGCCGCGCTGGGCCAGGCGGACGCGGACGAACTTGGAGAAGCCGTAGTCGAACAGGGCCTGGACGTCCGGGAAGGCGTCGGGCGAGCCGAGGGCGACCGCGACCAGCCGGCGTCCGCCGCGGCTGGCCGAGGCGACCAGGCACCGCCCGGCCCGGTTGGTGAACCCGGTCTTGCCACCGACCGTCCACCGGTAGGAGCCGAGCAGCTGGTTGGTGGTGACGAATCGACGAAGCGACAAAGGTCCACCGGGGAGGCGGGCCGCCTTGGTGGCGACCAGGGACCGGAAGTCGGCCCGGCGCATGGCCACCTCCCAGAGGCGGGCCAGGTCGCGGGCGCTGGTCTGATGGCCGGGCCGGTCGAGACCGTACGGGGTCACGTAGTGGGTCGCGCGCAGCCGGAGGGCGGCCGCCTTGCGGTTCATCCGCCGGACGAAGGCCGCCTCGCTCCCGTCGACCGCCTCGGCGAGGGCCACGCCGGCGTCGTTGGCGCTCTTCAGCATCAGGCCCAGCAGCAGCTGGCGAATGGTCAGCCGCTCACCCTGGCGCAGCCGCAGCGACTCCTCCCCCACCTGCGGCGGCCCCGCGCCGATGACGACGACCTTCCGTTCGTCGAGCCGCTCGAGGGCGAGCAGCGCGGTCATGACCTTGGTGGTGGAGGCCATCGCCCGGGCCGAGCTCGCGTTGCGCTCGTAGAGGACCTGCCCGGTGGCCTCGTCGGCCAGGATCACCGCCTTCGCCTTCACCCGGGGCGCCGATACCGCCGGTTGCCCGGTCCTCGGCACCGCCTGCCCAAGGGCCCCGACCGCACCGGTTCCGGCTTGGGCCGCGGGGGCGACCCGGGGCGCCGGCATGGCGGCCGTGCGGGCCGCCGCGGCGGGTGCCGACCCACCGTGGGTGCTCAGAATCGCCGCCAGGACGGCGATGGCCATGACCCAGGAGGCCGGCCGCCGTCGGGACGGGCTGTGCAACGGAGACCGTTCCCGGCGGGAGGCGGTTTGGTGATTTATTGACATGTTGCTAGGTCGATAAGTAGCTCTAGCAACTGGTCAACGATGGGAGTCGCGGGTGTCGGCCAGGCCGTGGACGGCGGAGCGGAGGGCCAGGTCGCGCATCCGGCCTCCGAGCTGGGCCAGGGCCTCGATGGTGTCGCGGACGCGGGCGCGGGCCTCGGGGTTGCGCTGGCGGACCAGGGGGGCGACGACCTGCTCGAACAATGCCGCCTCGCGCTCGGCGAACAGCTTGTACATGCGCAGGTGTCGGGCTTCCAGGCCGTAGTCGGCGAGCTCGCGGGCCAGGCGCAGCAGGACCAGGTCGTCGCCTCCGTACCAGGCCCCCCGGTCCCCGCTGCCGCGGGCGCTCACCAGGCCGAACGACTCCAGCTCCAGGAGCTGGTCCACGCTGGCGCCGGCGGCGCGGCAGAGCTCGTCCCGGGTGAACTGCGCATCCGACGGCGGCGCGGCCGCGAATCCCCCGCCGGCCCCTCGTGCCGGCTGCCCGGCGGCCGTCACCGAACCCGGCGCCCCGGCACCAGAAGGCCCCGGCGCCTCGGGGCCGGTTGGCCTGAGCGTTCCCGTCGCCCCGGCTCCCGCCGCTTCGGTCGTCCCAGCCCCAGATGCCAACGCCCCCAGTGCCCCGGTCCCGGCCGCATCGGCTCCCGCGGCCCCGGCCCCAGCCGTCCCGGCTCCCGCCGTTCGGGCTCCAGAAGCACCGGCTCCGGGGCCCCCTGCGCCCGGCGACCCGGTCCCAGCCCCAAGCGCCCCGGTCCCGGACCCGGTCGGTCCGGCCCCAGGCCCGCCAGCCTCCGGCGACCCCGCCGCCGACGACCCGGCCCCAGCCGCTCCGGGCCCGGCGCCCGGCCCAGCCCCAGGTGCCCCGGCCCCGGCGCCCGACCCGCCTGCACCTGTTCCCTCCAGGCCGCCGACCTGCTCAAGGTCGGTGAGGCGCTGGCGGATCACGCGCAGGGGGAGGTACTGGTCGCGCTGGGCGCGGAGGACGAACCGGAGGCGGGCGACGTCGTCTTCGGAGAACTTGCGGTAGCCGGAGGCGGAGCGGTCCGGTTGGACCAGGCCGGCGCCCTCGAGGAAGCGGATCTTGGAGACGGTGATGTCGGGGAACTCGGGCTTGAGGATCCCCAGCACCTCGCCGATGCTCATCGTCCCGGTGGCGCCGGACTGCCGGGCCCGCTTGCCGGGGCCGGCGGCGTCTCCTCCACCGCCGCCCGGCCGGGGCGGCACGTTGCGCTGGACCGGATCCCGCATGGCCCTACCCGCCACCCCCGGGTCGACTGCCTGCGAAGAAGACCAGCTTGAACTTGCCGATCTGGAGCTCGTCGCCGGCGACGAGCTCGCCGTCTTCCACCCGCTCCCGGTTCAGGTAGGTGCCGTTCAGGGAGCCGACGTCATGGACGGTGAAGGCGCTGGCCCCGCGGCGGATCTCGGCGTGGCGGCGCGAGACGGTGATGTCGTCAAGGAAGATGTCGCTCTCGGGGTGGCGCCCGGCGGTCACCACCTCCTTGTCGAGCAGGAAGCGGCTGCCGGCGTTCGGCCCGCGCCGCACGACCAGCATGGCGGTGTTCTCGCGCAGCTCCTCGACGGGCGCGACAACCTCTTCCTCGACCTCAGCTTCGAGGTCCTGGGCGGCGAGGCTGATCGTGGTGGTCGAGTCGTCCGGGGTCGTGACCAGCGCAGCCCCACAGTTCGCGCAGAAGTGGGCCCCTTCGGGGTTCTTGTGACCGCACTGAGTGCAGAACATGCTGCCCTCCCGGGGCTTCGATCGTGGTCACCCGCTGCCCGGGTCCGCCGGAGCGGGCGAGCTAGCGTCGTTTTGGTCGGTGACTGTAGAGGACGGATCAAAAACGGGTCAACGCAGGCCTGAGGTTGAGGCTGACAACCTCCACGATACGGTGATTCGTCAGGACTCGGCGACCAGGTCGCTGTAGGCGGCGGCGTCCATCAGCTGGTCGACCTCGCCGGGGTCGGCCAGCTCGATGACGACCAGCCAGCCCTCCCCGTAGGGGTCGGTGTTGATCAGCTCGGGGCTCTTGTCGAGCTCGTCGTTCCGCTCGACGATCGTGCCCGTGACCGGGCTGTAGATGTCCGACACCGACTTGGTCGACTCGACCTCGCCGAAGGTCGACCCGCTGGTGACGGCCGTGCCCACCGGCGGGATGTCGACATAGACGATGTCGCCGAGCGCGTCCTGGGCGTAGTGGGTGATGCCGACGGTGGCCCGGTCGCCCTCGGCCCGTGCCCACTCGTGCTCGTTCGTGTACTTGAGGTTGTCGGGGTACATCCTCGTTCCCTCCAGAGGTGGTCACCGCGACCCGGCTGGGGCCGGGCCGCTGGTAGCCAAGCACAGCCGTGCCCACCTTGCCAGATTGGCACCCGCGGGGCGCAGATCGGCGCCCCGGCCGGTCGGGCCGAGCGTTCAGGCCGTCGCGCCGGCGCCCGGCTTCGCGGGCTCCTTGGGCCCGGTGCCGCGGCGGACGACCCGGACCCAGGGGCTGTAGTTGGAGACGAAGCTGTCGCGGCGGATGACCGTGCCGCCCTTGGTGACCGTCCGGGAGACGGTGACGTCGAACCCGGAGGACCCGGACTCCTCCACGACCTCCTTGCCCTTGGGCAGGGTCGGGTCGTCCTTGTACCTGGTCGCCGGGGCGCGGAAGTTGCTGGCGCTCGAGGTGCTGGAGGTCACCTTGTAGCCCCTTGAGGTCGACCAGAAGGTGAAGGTCAGCGTGGATGGGGTGGCCCGGCTGGTGATGTAGATCCCGTAGGGGGAGTCGTTGCGCCACTTGAGGTCGGTGGTCGGCCAGTTGAGGGTGGCGTCCCGGCCCATCGGGTAGTGGCTGATGTGCAGGCTGTGGTTGCGCCGTTCGGGCACGGGCAGGCCAGCGAAGAAAGCGGTGTTGAACATGGTCGTGCCGGCCTGGCAGACCCCGCCGCCCAGGCCGTCGACGATCTCGCCGTTCTGGATCACGTGGGCGGTCCGGTAGCCCTTGGCCGCGGTGCGCTGGCCGGTGGCCCCGTTCATCGAGAACACCTGCCCGGGCTTGACCAGGCTGCGGTGGACGGCCGCGGCGATCAGGCTGATGTTGTGGACCCGGGGGGCGTCTCCGGCGTTGAAGGTGGTCGTGAAGGTCGACATGACCTCCTTGATGCCGAGAGCCCTGGCCTCCTTGGTGGTCAGCTCGGGCTGGGTGGCGGTGGTGGGCAGGGCCGCCGACCGGTCGGTCCCGGTGCCGGTGGTGCCGGCCTCGAGCACGGCCGCGGCCGCCTTGCTGGGGACGACCTCCAGGCCGGCCACCCCGGGGAGGATGCGGACGCGGGAGCCGGTGGGCTGGAACCGGGCGTCCCGGGGCTCGGTGTAGGCGAAGCGGGCCTGGCGGCGGAGGAGCCGGTCGAGGCCGCCGGGGTCGAGGCCGAGGCGCAGCTGGCCGGCCGCGACCTGGGTGCGGACCAGCGGGGCCAGGTCGGCCGGGCGCAGGTCGGTCTCGCCGCCGCCGGCGGTGACCTCGACCGGGGCCTCGAGCAGGGTGGCGGCCCGGTCGGCGGCCGCCTGGGCCGCGTCGGCGCCGACGGTCGGGGGCCGCTCGGCGATCGGGAGGCTGACCGCCGTCCC
>JASLBL010000015.1 GCA_030146615.1 Actinomycetes bacterium | reverse complement strand
GGAGCTGGTCACCCTCGGCGACATCCTCGGCAAGACCGGCAAGAACGACCAGCGCCACCCGCTGACCGTGGCCCTCGGCAAGGACATCGGCGGCGAGCCGGTCCTGGCCAACCTGGCCGAGATGCCCCACGTGCTGATCGCGGGGTCGACCGGGTCGGGCAAGTCGGTCTGCCTGAACGTGCTCGTGACCAGCCTGCTCATGCGCAACCCGCCCGACGAGGTGCGGCTGATCCTGATCGACCCCAAGCGAGTCGAGCTGACCAGCTACGAGAACGTGCCCCACCTGATCACCCCGGTGGTCACCCACCCAAAGCGGGCCAGCGAGGCCCTGGCCTGGGCGGTGCGGGAGATGGAGCTGCGTCTGGAGACCCTGGCCATCGCCGGGGTCCGCAACATCGCCGCCTACAACAAGGCGGCCAAGGAGGGCACCCTGCCGCCGCTGCCCTCGACCAGCCTGGACGACGACGGCCGGCCCGACGGCAGCGAGCAGCGCCCGACTCTGCCCTACATCGTGGTCGTGATCGACGAGCTGTCCGACCTGATGATGGTGGCGCCTCGCGACGTCGAGGACGCCATCTGCCGGATCGCCCAGATGGCCAGGGCGGTCGGCATCCACCTGGTGGTCGCCACCCAGCGGCCGTCGGTGGACGTGGTCACCGGGCTGATCAAGGCCAACATCCCCAGCCGGATCGCCTTCATGGTGGCCAGCGCCCAGGACTCGCGGGTCATCCTTGACGCCGGCGGGGCCGACAAGCTGGTCGGCCACGGCGACATGCTGTACCTACCCGGTGGCACCTCCAAGCCCCGCCGGGTCCAGGGCGCCTTCATCACCGAGAAGGAGGTCGAGGCGGTCGTCGCCTACTGCAAGGCCCAGCAGCAGGCCGCCTACCAGCCGGGGGTGGTCGCCGAGGGCCGGGCCGCCAGCGAGGACGACGACGGCGACGAGGATCCGCTCCTCACCCAGGCCATGGAGATCGTGGTCCGCTCCGGGCTCGGCTCCACCTCGATGCTCCAGTCGAAGATGAAGGTCGGGTTCTCCAGAGCCCGCCGGATCATGGACCAGCTCGAGGAGCGGGGCGTGGTCGGGCCGTCGGAGGGCTCCAAGCCCCGCGACGTGCTGATGACGGTCGAGGAACTCCAGCAGCTGCGCGGCCGCGAGGAGACCTATGGCGAGATCGTCGGCGACGGCGAGTAGGTTGCTGTCGCCCGCCGGTTAGGGTCAGAATCCGCTGAACTACGGAGGCGATTCTCCGCATTGCCCCGATATGTACGGGATGAAGGGATGACCCGGCTGCCCACCATCGGCGAAGCGCTGCGCTCAGCCCGGGAAGCGCAGGGCAAGTCGCTCGACGACGCTGCCGTCGCGACCCGGATCCGGTCGAGCTACCTGGAGGCGCTGGAGGAGGAGCGGTTCGGCGACCTCGGCGGGAGCGTGTATGCCAAAGGCTTCCTGCGCTCCTACGCCGGCTACCTGGGCGTCGACCCGGCCCCGCTGCTGGAGGCCTACCGGGCCCAGGAGACGCCGGAGGCGCCGCTGTTCGAGCATGTCCCCCGGGCCATCGGCGGCCTCGAGTCGGGCCCGCGCGGGCGCAGTTGGCTGGCCGTCGCCATCGTCTGCGTCTCCATCGTCCTGCTGGTGTCGCTGTGGGGACTGCTGCGGCCGGCCCCCGACCCGGACGACGCCCAGCCGGCCTTCGTGACCACCCCGGCCAGGACCGCCCCGCCCAGGACCAGCGGGGCCGGGGTCGCGGCCAAGCCGGCCCCGCCGGCCACCGCCCGCCCGACGGCCAAGGACGTGACCGTCACCCTGCGGTACGCCGGCGCCTCCTGGACCCGGGTCACCGCCGACGGCCGGGTCGCCTTCGAGGGCACCCCGGGACCGCGCCAGCGCCGCACCTTCACGGCCAGGCGCAGCCTGGAGCTGGTCCTCGGCTACCCGGCCGGGGTCCGCCTCACCGTCAACGGCCGCGACCTCGGCGTTGCCGACCGCTCCGGCGACATCTGGCGCCACCGGTTCACCCCCAAGAGCAGGTCACTGGACTAGGAGAGGGAGCGCTTCGATGGTCATCCGGGTCCCGTTCACCGGGGCGGAGAAGGAGAGCCTCAAGGTCAGCCTGGACCGGCACCGCGACGCGGTGCTGTGGAAGCTGGAGGGCCTCGGCGACGACGACCTGCGGCGGCCCATGGTGCCGTCCGGGACCAGCCTGCTCGGCCTGGTCAAGCACCTGGGGTCGGTCGAGTACGGCTGGTTCTGCGAGACCTTCGGCCGCCAGACCGAGCCGCTGCCCTACGACGAGGACGACCCCGAGTCCGACATGCGCGCCCGACCGGACGAGACGACCGAGGACATCCTGGCCTTCTACGGCCGGGCTCGGGCGGCGGCCGACCGGGTCATCGCCGAGCTCGACGTGGAGGACACCGGCACCGCCTGGTTCGGCGACGCCGTCACGATGCGCTGGGTGCTGATCCACATGATCGAGGAGACGGCCCGGCACGCCGGCCACATCGACATCCTCCGCGAGCTGATCGACGGCATGGCCGGGGACCACCGACCTGGCTAGCCTGGGCGTATGACCGACCAACCGCGCCTTGCGCTGACCTTCGAGGACGTCCTGCTGGTGCCGCGGCGCTCCAGCATCCGCTCCCGCCGCCACGTCTCCACCCGTTCCCGCTTCACCCGCGGGGTGGAGCTGGCCATCCCCATCGTCTCGGCCAACATGGACACCGTGACCACCGCTCCCATGGCCATCGCCATGGCCGAGCTGGGCGGGCTCGGCGTCCTCCACCGGTTCCTGCCGGTCGACGCCCAGGCCGAGGAGGTCCGGCGGGTCAAGCGCTACCTGGGCCGGGTGATCGAGCAGCCCTACACCATCGGGCCCGAGCGGACCGTGGCCGAGGCCGCCGCCGAGGCCAGGCGCCTGGGGGTGACCGGCCTGGTGGTGGTCGACGCCGAGCGCCGGCCGGTCGGCATCCTCACCGCCCGCGACATGCGCGCCGCCGCCGGCAAGGCGGGGCGGGGAGGCGACCTTGCGGGAGCGGAGTCAGACGACACCGTGGCCGCGGCCATGACCCCGTCCGAGCGGCTGGTCACCGCCCAGCCCGGTATCGACCTTGACGAGGCCCGCAAGCTGCTGGACCGCCACCGGATCGAGAAGCTGCCCCTGGTCGGCGGCGACGGCCGGCTGGCCGGCCTGATCACCCTGCGCGACATCGGCCTGCGCGACCGCCTGCCCCAGGCGACCCGCGACGGCCAGGGCCGGCTCCGGGTCGCGGCCGCCCTCGGGGTGCGCGGCGGTTACCTGGCCAGGGCCCAGGCTCTGCTCGACGCCGACGTGGACGCCCTGGTCGTCGACGTCGCCCACGGCCACGCCGACCACACCATCGAGGCCGTCAAGGAGCTGAAGGCGACCTGGCCCGGCAGCGAGGTCGTGGCCGGCAACGTCGCCACCGCCGACGGCTTCGCCGACCTGGCCGCGGCCGGGGCCGACGCCGTCAAGGTCGGCATCGGTCCCGGCTTCGCCTGCACCACCCGCCTGGTCGCCGGGGTGGGCGTGCCCCAGCTCACCGCCATCCTCGACTGCGCCGAGGTCGCCCGGACCACCGGCGTCCCTCTGATCGCCGACGGCGGCATCCGCCACCCCGGCGACGTGGCCAAGGCGATCGCCGCCGGGGCGAGCACGGTGATGATCGGCGGCCTGTTCGCCGGCCGTCCCGAGAGCCCGGGCGAGGTCGTCCGCCGCCAAGGCCGTGAGTACAAGGTCTTCCGAGGCATGGCCTCGCTGGGCGCGGCCGCCGCCCGCCTGGAGATCGAGGGCCGCGGCGACGCCCTGGACCAGTACGTCCCCGAGGGCGAGGAGATGGAGTTCCCCCTGAAGGGCCCGGTCGCCGGCATCATCCAGGAGCTGGTCGGCGGCCTCCGCTCGGGCATGAGCTACGTCGACGCCACCACCATCCCCGACGCCTGGGACAACGCCGCCTTCGTCCGCCAGACCCAGTCCGGCCGCCTCGAGTCCAGCCCCGGGTCGCCCGACGGGTAGGCTTGGCCCCATGCCGCCAGCCGAACCCGCCCCCGCCGCC
Source organism: Actinomycetes bacterium (assembly GCA_030146615.1). GTDB lineage: Bacteria > Actinomycetota > CALGFH01 > CALGFH01 > CALGFH01 > CALGFH01. The sequence continues at coordinate 8,794 of JASLBL010000015.1, read as the reverse complement.
CCTGCCCCGGAGACCGTGGCCATCGTCACCCTCGGCTGCGGACGCAACGAGGTCGACTCCCAGAACGCGGCCGGGCTGCTGGCGGCCGCCGGCTACCGGGTGGTGGCCGACCCGGAGCAGGCCGACGCGGTGGTCGTCAACACCTGCGCGTTCGTGGAGGCGGCCAAGCGGGAGTCGATCGAGACGGTGCTGGACGCGGCCGCCCTGAAGGAGCAGGGGCGGGCCCGGACGGTGCTGGTCACCGGGTGCCTGGCCGAGCGGTACACCGAGGAGCTGCGGGTCGAGCTGCCCGAGGCCGATGCGATCGTGCCCTTTGCCGACTACGGGCGGCTGCCCGAGCTGCTCGGCGGGGCTCCCGGGCCCGCGAACGGCCATGGGCCTCCGAACGTCCCCGCGACCCGGATGCCGGCGGCCCCCGGCCTTCCCTCCCTCGTCCCGGCCGGGCGGCGGGCCCTGCCGATGGTGTTCCCGACCCCGGCGGGGGCGGCGTTCCCGGCCAGGGCGCCCGCCCGTGGCCCGGTGGCCCTGGTCAAGCTGGCCGAGGGCTGCGACCGGGACTGCTCGTTCTGCGCCATCCCGTCGTTCCGGGGGCGGTTCCGCTCCCGGCGGCCGACCGAGATCCTCGACGAGGTCGCCTGGCTGGCCGGCCAGGGCGTCTCCGAGGTCTGCCTGGTGGCGGAGAACTCCACCAGCTACGGCAAGGACCTGGGCGGCCGCGAGGCCCTGATCCAGCTGCTGCGCGACCTGGCCGGAGTCGACGGCCTGCGCCGGGTGCGCCTCAACTACCTCCAGCCGGACGAGCTCACGCCCGGCCTGCTCGAGGAGATGGCCGCCAACCCGGTGGTGTGCAGCTACTTCGACCTGTCGCTCCAGCACGCCAGCGCGCCGGTGCTGCGGCGCATGCGCCGGGGCGGCTCGGCCGAGCGCTTCCTCGACCTGGTCGGGCGAATCCGCGAACTGGACCCGGACGCCGCCTTCCGCTCCAACTTCATCCTCGGCTTCCCGGGCGAGCGCACGGCCGACGTGCGCGAGCTGGAGGGGTTCCTGGAGGCGGCCCGGCTGGACTGGGTGGCCTTCTTCGCCTGGTCGCCCGAGGACGGCACCACCGCCCTCGACCTGGACGGCCGCGTCCCTGTGGCCACCGCCAGGGCCAGGGTCGAGCGGGTCCAGGAGCTCCAGGACCGCCTCTTGGCCGAGGCCCAGGAGGCCTGGGTCGGGCGCCGCCTGGAGGTGCTGGTCGAGCGGGTCGAGGGCGACGGCAGCGCCGAGGGCCGCAGCTACCGGGAGGCCCCCGACGCCGATGGGGCGGTCCGGGTCGAGGGCGCGCCCCGGCCGCTGCGGGTCGGGGAGTACCTGCCGGTGGAGGTCACCGCCGCCCAGGGCCCGGAGCTTGTGGCCCGGCTGGCCGGGTAGCATCCTCGCCGTCGTCGGTCGGCCGGCAAGGGAGCGAGCGTGCGCTGCGAGATCATCGGGGTCGGCACCGAGCTGCTGCTCGGCCAGATCGTCAACACCAACGCCGCCTGGATCGGCCAGCGCCTGGCCGACGTCGGCTGGGACTGCCTGCGCCACACGGTGGTCGGCGACAACACCCAGCGGATCGCCGAGGCGATCCGGGAGGCCCTCGGCCGGGCCGACGCGGCGATCCTGACCGGCGGCCTAGGCCCGACCCAGGACGACGTCACCCGGGAGGCGCTGGCCGCCGTGGCCGGCGTGAAGCTGGTGCGCCGGCCGGAGCTGGAGACGTGGCTGCGCGAGCGGTTCGCGCGCATGGGCGTCCAGCGGATGGCCGAGATGAACCTGCGCCAGGCCGACGTGCCCGAGGGGGCCCGCACGATCGACAACCCGCGAGGGACCGCCCCCGGCCTGATCCTCGAGATCGACGGCAAGCCCGCCTACGCCGTGCCCGGCGTCCCCCGCGAGATGGAGGGCATGCTCGAGTCGGTGGTCCTGCCCGACCTGGCCGCCCGGGCCGGCGAGGGCAGGGCGATCGTCTCCCGGACCCTGCGCACCGCCGGGGTGGGGGAGTCGCGCCTGGCCGAGCGGCTCACCCCGCTGTGGGAGGAGGCCGGGGCCGGCCAGGTCACCCTGGCCTACCTGGCCAGCCCGGGCGAGGTCCGGGTGCGCCTGACCGCCGTCGGCGCCACCCGCGAGGAGGCCCTGGCCGAGATCGCCCCGGTCGAGGCCAGGATCCGCGAGGAGCTCGGCGACATCGTCTACGGCACCGACGACGAAACCCTGGAGGCGGCCGTCGGCCGGCTGCTCCGCGAGCGCGGCCTCACCCTGGCCACGGCCGAGTCGCTCACCGGCGGCCTCCTCGGCGGCCGCATCACCGCCGTCCCCGGCTCCTCCGACTACTACCTGGGCGGCGTCGTCGCCTACGCCACCGACGCCAAGGCCTCCCAGCTCGGCGTCGACCCGGCCCTCCTGGACGCCGACGGCCCAGTCAGCGAGCCCGTCGCCGCCGCCATGGCCGCCGGCGCCCGCACCGCCTTCGGCGCCGACCTCGGCCTGGCCGCCACCGGCGTCGCCGGCCCCACCGAGCAGTCCGGCCGCCGGGTCGGCACCCTCTGCCTGGCCGTCGCCGACGCCACCGGCACCACCACCCGCACCCTCACCGCCCCCGGCGACCGCACCCAGGTCCGCCTCTGGACCTCTTCCGTCGCCCTCGACCTAGCCTGCCGCCGCCTGAAGGGCCTGGCATGAGCCGGAGTGGCCGGGCGCGGCGCGGCGGCCCCGACCCGACCGTCGCCGACCCGGACCTGCTCGCCGGGCGGCTGTTCTTTGGCGTGCCGGTCCCCGGGCCGGCCCGCGCGCCGCTGGAGGCGGCCCTGCCCGAGCTGGAGCCGCTGCTCCCCGGTGCCCGCCTGGCCCCGCCCGGCGGCTGGCACCTGACCTTGGCCTTCCTCGGCCAGGTCCAGCCGGAGATGGCCGACGAGGTGGTCCGGGTCGGCGAGGCCGCCGCGACCGCCGTCGGGCCGGCCGGGCTGCGGCTGGAGGGCGCCGGCACCTTCCCGGAGAGCGGCCGCAAGGCCCGGGTCCTGTGGACCGGCATCGGCGGCGACACCGAGATCCTGGTCCGCCTGGCCGCCGCCCTGTCCAGCGCCGGCAAGGCCGCCGGCCTGCGCTCCGAGGACCGGCCGCTGGCCCCGCACCTGACCCTGGCCCGCTTCTCGACCCCGGCGCCCGTCCCCCAGGAGGCCCTCGACCTGGTCGCCGCCGCGGCCGCCGAGAGCGAGCCCTGGGAGGCGCGCGAGCTGGCCTGCTTCCGCAGCACCCTGGGCGGCCCTCGCGGCGCCCGCTACCGCGTCGTCCGCGAGTTCCCCCTCACCGGCTAGGGCCGTTCGCCGCCGTCGGGCCCGGCGCCTGTCCGGCCGAAAGAACTGTCCCCAGATCCGGTTATGATCGTTGTACCGAACAGGTGTTCGTAGTACGGTGCTCGCCGACTCGAACGACCCAGGGCCGCCAACTTCGGAAAGGGACTGTGATGGCCGCGACCTATACTGCCCGCAACGACGGCATGCGGGGAGGGACCGTGGAACGCGAGAAGGCACTCGAAGTCGCCTTGCTCCAGATCGAGAAGCAGTTCGGCAAGGGCTCGGTCATGCGCATGGGCGTGGACGGCCCGGCCGACCCGGTCCAGGCCATCTCGACCGGCAGCCTCGCCCTCGACCTGGCCCTCGGCATCGGCGGCGTGCCGCGCGGCCGCGTGGTCGAGATCTACGGCCCCGAGGCCTCGGGCAAGACCACCCTGGCCCTGCACATCATCGCCGAGGCCCAGAAGGCCGGCGGCATCGCCGCCTTCGTCGACGCCGAGCACGCCCTCGACGTGACCTACGCCCGCAACCTCGGGGTCAACACCGACGAGCTGCTGATCTCCCAGCCGGACACCGGCGAGCAGGCCCTCGAGATCGCCGACATGCTGGTCCGCTCGGGCGCCATCGACGTCATCGTGGTCGACTCGGTGGCCGCCCTGGTCCCCCGGGCCGAGATCGAGGGCGAGATGGGCGACTCCCACGTCGGCCTCCAGGCCCGCCTCATGAGCCAGGCCCTCCGCAAGCTCTCCGGGACGATCTCCAAGTCCAAGACCACCGCCATCTTCATCAACCAGCTCCGCGAGAAGATCGGCGTGCTCTTCGGCTCGCCCGAGACCACCTCCGGGGGTCGGGCGCTCAAGTTCTACGCCTCGATCCGGCTCGACGTCCGGCGGATCGAGTCGCTGAAGGACGGCCCCGAGGTGGTCGGCAACCGCACCAGGGCCAAGGTGGTCAAGAACAAGCTGGCACCGCCGTTCCGCTCGGCCGAGTTCGACGTCATCTACGGCCAGGGGATCTCCAAGGAGGGGAGCCTGCTCGACGTCGGCGTGGACGTCGGCCTCATCAAGAAGTCGGGGGCCTGGTTCACCTACGACGGCGACCAGCTGGGCCAGGGTCGTGAGAACGCCCGCAACTTCCTCCGCGACAACCCCGAGCTCGCCCGCGAGATCGAGGAGAAGGTCAAGGCCCAGCTCGGGATCGGCCTCCCACCCGCCCCCGTCCCCGCCCCCGAGCCGGACCCCGGCAAGCCCAAGGACGCAAAGGACCAGGACAAGCTCTGATCCGGGTCGCCCGGAATGGTGGACGGCTGACGGCCGGGATCCCGCGGTGAGGAGCCGGCCAAGCCGTGCCGGGTGAGGAGCGGGCCAAGCCGTGCCGAGGGAGCGGGTTCGCGGTGAGGCGGAGGGCTGACTGATGGTGGTCGGGCGGCGGGGGGCGATCGGGACCAGGCGGGTGCAACCGGGGGGAGGTGCACCGCTGGACGGCGAACGGGCGGCGTCATCGGATGCCGCCCACGCCGCCGCCCTCCGGCTGCTCACGACCAGGGCCCGGACCCGGGCCGAGCTGCGGCAGCGGCTGGAGAGTCGCGGCTTCGAGGTGGCCGCGGTCGCCGAGGCGCTCGACCGGCTGGAACGGGCCGGCCTGGTCGACGACGCGGCCCTCGCCGAACTGGTCGCCGAGGGCCGGGCGGAGCGCGGGCTGGACGCGCCCGCGATCGCCGCCGAGCTTCGCGACCGCGGTGTCGACCCGGCGGTCGCCGAACGGGCCGCCCAGGCCGCCGTCCCGGCCGAGGTCCGGGCCGACCGCTGCCGCGAGGTCGCCGAGGCCCGCCTCACCCAGCTCGCCGGTCTCCCCGCCCCCACCCAGCTCCGGCGCCTCGCCACCTACCTCGCCCGCCGTGGCTACCCGCCCGACCTCGCCGAGTCGGTCGCCCGAGACCTGGTTCCCGTCGACTGATCCGCCGGTCACCCGGGACCCGGTGCTCGCGACGAGCCCCAGCCGCCGGCCTCGGCATCCCCTTGGTGGCGCGCCCCCGGCCCAGCCGCCGCCTCCGGGCCCGGGCCCGGGGGCTTTGTCCCAGGAACGGGGACAGTGGTGGGGAGGTTGTCGGGGTTGACTGAGACGATCTCTTGGACCGGCTGATTCCTGGTTGATACCCCTTCTGACCTGCTCTTCCTTGACCAAGGGGGCGGGCGGGCCTACCCTGAGATGGCCCGGCAATGCCGAGCTCAACCTATGATTACGTAACCTTGGTACACCGACTGTTCACCGGACCTTCCTGCCTGGGGAGAAGAGCGCCGTCTCGGCCTCCCCGCCTGAACGTTCCGTCGGATCCGACCTTCGGACCGTAATCGCAGGGCCTCTGCAGCGCCGGGCGCCGCTCGGCGCTGCTGCCGTCTCCAGGTCAGACGGTCTCGGCGGCGTCGCCGGGTGGCTTTCGCCGGCCGGGTTCCCCCGGCCGGATGGGGTTGTAAAGGAGGCCGCCATGGAGGCCGTCGTTCTCATCGTCGGAGCGCTTGCTGGAATCGTCGTCGGGTTCTTTGTCGGAACGCAGTACCAGCGCAAACAGTCGTCAACCGTGCTCGGCTCGGCCGAGCAACAGGCCAGGGCCCTGCTGGAAGACGCCCGCCGCCAGGCCGAGACCGCCCGCCGCGAGGCGGCCGTCGAGGCCCGCGACGAGGCCCTGCGCCTGCGCCAGGCCGTCGAGGCCGAAGCAACCAAGATTCGAGCTGACGTAGAGGTAGAGACCCGGACCCGCCTCGCCGAGGCCCAGCAGCGCGAGGAGCGCCTAGCCGGCCGGGAGGAGAGCCTCGACGCCAAGGCCACCCTGCTCGACCGCCGCGAGGTCACCCTGCACGACCGCGAGCAGGCCCTGGAGGCGACCAGGGCCGAGCTCGAGTCCGCCTCGGAGGAGCACCGCCGCCGCCTCGAGCAGGTCGCGGCCATGACCGCCGCCGAGGCCAAGGCCGTGCTCATCAAGCAGATCGAGGAGGACGCCAAGCGCGACGCCATGGGCCTGGTCCGCGACCTCGAGCAGCAGGCCCGGGAGGAGGCTGACCGCCGCTCGCGAAAGATCGTCACCCTGGCCATCCAGCGGGTCGCCTCCGAGCAGACCTCGGAGTCGACCGTCGCGGTCCTACCCCTGCCCTCCGACGACATGAAGGGCCGCATCATCGGCCGCGAGGGCCGCAACATCCGGGCTTTCGAGGCGGTCACCGGCGTCAACCTGATCATCGACGACACCCCCGAGGCCGTCCTGCTGTCCTGCTTCGACCCGGTCCGGCGCGAGATCGGCCGCCTCACCCTGGAGAAGCTGGTCTCCGACGGCCGGATCCACCCGGCCCGCATCGAGGAGACCTACGACCGGGCCAAGCAGGAGGTCGAAGGCGAGGTCCGCCGGGCCGGTGAGGACGCCTGCCTGGAAGTCGGCATCACCGACCTGCATCCCGAGCTGGTCCGAGTGCTGGGCCGGCTCAAGTACCGCACCTCCTACGGTCAGAACGTGCTCCGCCACCTGATCGAGACCGCCCACCTGGCCGGGATCATGGCCTCCGAGCTCGGCATGGACGTCGCCCTGGCCAAGCGCTGCGGGTTCCTGCACGACATCGGCAAGGCCCTCACCCACGAGGTCGAGGGTTCACACGCCATCATCGGCGCCGAGCTGGCCCGCCGGCTCAAGGAGCGGCCCGAGGTCGTCCACGCCATCGAGGCCCACCACGGCGAGGTCGAGCAGCGCACCATCGAGGCGGTGCTCACCCAGGCCGCCGACGCCATCTCGGGCGGCCGGCCAGGCGCGCGTCGGGAGACGCTCGAGTCCTACGTCAAGCGCCTGGAGCGCCTCGAGGAGATCGCCGGCAGCTACCCTGGCGTCGACAAGGTCTTCGCCATGCAGGCCGGCCGCGAGGTCCGGATCATGGTCAAGCCCGAGGATGTCGACGACGTCGCCGCCCAGGTCCTGGCCCGCGACATGGCCAAGCGGGTCGAGCAGGAGCTCCAGTACCCGGGGCAGATCAAGATCACGGTGGTTCGCGAGATCCGCAGCATCGAGTACGCCAAGTGAGTCGGCGGCGGTAGGGGGCCAAGCCCCAGTGAGGACGCCACCCGAGTACCATCCGGCACTATGGCCACGCGCTACGTAATCCGCACCTTCGGGTGCCAGATGAACGAGCACGACTCGGAGCGGCTGGCCGGGCTGCTCGAGGCCGAGGGCCTGGAGCCGGCGGCCGGGCTGGACGACGCCGACCTGGTCGTGCTGAACACCTGCGCCGTCCGGGAGAATGCCGACAACAAGCTGTACGGCACGCTCGGCCACCTGGCCACCACCAAGGCCAGCCGCGGGCTGACCATCGCCGTCGGCGGCTGCCTCGCCCAGAAGGACCAGGGCCGGGTGCTGGAACGCGCCCCCTGGGTCGACGTGGTGTTCGGCACCCACAACCTGCACAGCCTGCCCGTCCTGCTCCGTCGGGCCCGGGACCAGGGCACCGCCCAGGCCGAGTTCTTCGACGAGATGCAGCGCTTCCCCTCCGCCCTCCCGGCCCGGCGGGCCAGCGAGTGGTCGGCCTGGGTGGCCATCAGCGTCGGCTGCAACAACACCTGCACCTTCTGCATCGTCCCCAAGCTGCGCGGCAAGGAGCGCAGCCGCCGGGTTGGCGACGTGGTCGCCGAGGTCCAGGCCCTGGCCGACGCCGGCGTGCTCGAGGTCAGCCTGCTCGGCCAGAACGTCAACTCCTACGGCACCGACCTGCCCGGGCACCGCCAGCTGTTCGGCGACCTGCTCCGGGCCCTGGACGGGGTCGAGGGCCTGGAGCGCCTCCGCTTCACCAGCCCCAACCCCAAGGACTTCCGCGACGACGTGGTCGAGGCCATGGCCACCTGCCGGCCCCTGTGCGAGCACGTCCACTTCCCGCTCCAGTCCGGCTCGGACCGGGTCCTGCGCCTGATGCGCCGCGGCTACCGCCGCCGCCGCTACCTCGAGATCCTCGGCACTCTCCGCACCGCCATCCCTGGGGTTGCCTTCTCCACCGACATCATCGTCGGCTTCCCGGGCGAGACCGAGGCCGACTTCGCCGACACCCTGGACCTGGTCGAGCAGGCCAGGTTCGACTCGGCCTTCACCTTCCAGTACTCCCCCCGCCCCGGCACGGAGGCCGCGACCATGCCCGACCAGGTCCCGCCCGACGTGGTCACGGACCGCTTCCAGCGCCTCCTCCGGCTCCAGGAGGGCATCAGCCTGGAGGCGAACCGCGCCCTCCTCGGCACCGAGGTCGAGCTCCTGGTCGAGCGCTCCACCTCCAAGACCGACCCCACCCGCATGTCGGGCCGCACCCGCACCAACAAGCTCTGCCACTTCCCGGCCCCGGCGGCTGTGGGAATGGGGATGGGTCCGGCGCCCGCCGACCACGGTCCGGCGGGCGCGGTCGCGGTGGCGCCCGGAGACCTGGTGACGGTCCGGGTCGAGCAGGCCGCCCCACACCACCTGG
>JASLBL010000716.1 GCA_030146615.1 Actinomycetes bacterium | reverse complement strand
AGCTCCAGCAGCTGGGCGAACCCGAGGATGGCGTTGAGGGGTGTCCGCAGCTCGTGGCTCATCCGCGACAGGTACTCGCTCTTGGCCGCATTCGCCCGGTCGGCCTCCTCCTTGGCCTCCCGCAGGGCCCGCTCGGCCTGCAGGCGCCGGGTGATGTCCTCGACGCTGTGGATGATGAAGGCGAGGTCCCCGCCGGGTTCGAGGACGGGCGAGTTGACCGGGCTCCAGTACCGGACCTCGAAGCCGCCGCCGTCGGTCTGGGGGCGGCGGATGTCGTATTTCTGCACCGGCATCGTGTCGGGGACCAGGTCCCGCCGGACCCGGTCCAGCGACGCCCGCAGGTTGTGCTCGCCGGTCGCCTCGGGGTCGTCCGGGTTGTCGGGGAAGACGTCGAACAGGCCCCGTCCCAGGATGTCCTCCCGGACGGTCATGGTGTCACGCAGGTAGGCGTCGCTCACCGCCACGATCACCAGCTCCGGGTCGAGGACCAGATACGAGCCGGGGGCGGCGTCGAACAGTGCTCTGAAGTCGGGAGGACGCACCGGTCCCCATCACCTCCGGGGCGGGCGGGGGGCTTGGCACTGCCTTGTCGGCGGCGCCGACGCCTACTGATCGGCAGCGGGGATGGCGGCCTTGAGGGCGGTGATCGGGCTCAGGGGTCGGCGGCCATGAACGCGTCCAGGTCGTCGACCGACAACCCCCGGAACTGCGGGTAGCGGCGGAAGGCGAGGGCGATCTCGGCCGCGGCCCGCCAGAACACCCAGCGGGGCCGGCCGTGGAAGCTGATGTGCTCCTCCCCCGGCGCCGGCCCGTAGTGCTGCCCGACGATCAGCCCGGACCTGGCCCCGATCATGGCCGCGTAGCGGAACTCGTCGCGGGCGTGGGCGATCGACCCGTCCGAGGTGCGGGTGAAGTTGCGGTAGCTCATCACCACCAGGTAGGCGCCCCTGAGGTCGCCGAGCAGGTCGATCACGTGGAAGGCGGCCGGCTTGGTGTCGCCGCCGAAGGTGACCGGGCCAGGGGCGTCGCCGCGGCCGTCGAACCAGAACGGGATGGCGAAGCCCAGCTGGAGGCCGCGGTTGGCCGACCGGTCCAGCTGCGACCGGTAGGTGTCGACGATCTCCTCGATGGTGGTCAGGTACTCGACCAGGTTCCTCTCGACGTTTCTCTCGTCCAGCCAGCCCTCCAGGGTGTACGGCTCCAGGTCGAGGTGGACCCCCTTGAGCCGTTCCAAGTGGCCGACGCTGCTGTTGTAGTCGCCGACCAGGCTGACCAGCTTCGGCCCCAGGTAGCGGTGGCGCTCTTGGGTCCAGGTTGGCCCGCCCCCCAGCGCCTGCACTGACAGCCCGTAGCCGGTCGCGGCGGCCACGAACCGCTTGATCTGGCGGCGGATGGTGCCCATCTTCGTCTGCCGGGTCTCGTCCTCGACCGGCAGGTCGGCGGCGTCCAGGTACCTGCCGATGTCCAGGTAGACGGTGCGGAAGCCGTTGGCCCGCAGGAAGCGCAGCCGCCGCTGCACCTCGGCGGGGGCGAGGTCGCCGGCGTTGTGCCACTCATAGACGGCCATGCTCGGGGGCACGCGCACCTTCCTGAACCCGCTCCTGGGCTCGTGGGCGGTGGCGACGGCGGCCGGGCCGCCGATGGCGAGCATGGCGGCCAGGACCAGGACGGCGGTTGCCCTGCGCAATGGACTGCCTCCCCGTTGGACCGGTGACAACGGGTATCTATCGGCAGGCGGGCCCCCGAAGTTGAGGCCCGCCCGCCGAGCGGTCAGACGCCTGCCGGGGTCCGCGCCGGGTCGACCGGGTCGACCGGGTCGGTCGGCGGCGGGGTCTCGGTGTTGGAGCGGAGGCCCTTCCGGTGCATCTTGCCCCACTGCCCCCGCTTGAACGGCACCTGCACGGTGGCGATGGTCCGCTCCAGGGCCAGGAACTGCCGGTAGCCGACGAACTCCAGGAACGCGGCCAGGAAGAGGATGGCCCGGTCGCGCAGCCGCGGGTAGCGGTTGGAGAGGAAGGTCTCGATGCCGGCGGCCAGCTGGGAGGCCAGCATCCCGTAGAGCACGGCCAGGACGACGAACAGGATCGCGAACCGCGGGCTCACGAACCCGGCGAACACGCCGACCCCGACCAAAACGTAGCCGCTGATCTCGATCACCGGGGCGAGCGCCTCGAAGATCCAGAAGTAGGGCACGGCGACCATGCCGAGGCGGCCGTAGCGCGGGTTGAACAGCATGCTCTTGTGGGTCCAGAGCGTCTCCCACAGCCCCCGGTGCCAGCGGTTGCGCTGGCGGCGCAGGGTCCCCAGGTCGGAGGGGACCTCGCTCCAGCAGATGGGGTCGGGGGTGAAGCGGATGTTGTAGGGCTTGCGCTCGGAGAGGAAGTGCTTGTGGAGGCGGACGACCAGCTCCATGTCCTCGGCCACGGTCCCGACCTTGAAGCCGCCGGCCTCAAGGACCGCCGTCCGCCGGAACAGCCCGAAGGCGCCGGAGATGATCAGCAGGCTCTTGAAGTGGCTCCAGCCGGCCCGCCCGGTGAAGAACGCCCGCGCGTACTCCAGGATCTGGAACCGCTCCAGCCAGTGCTTGGGGATCTTGGCCTCGATCACGCGCCCGTCCTCGACGACGGCCGCGTTCAGGGGCCGGATGGTGCCGCCGACCCCGATCAGCGTCTCGTCCTCGACGAACAGCCGGGTCGCCCGCAGGATCGCCTCGCCGTCGAGCAGCGAGTCGGCGTCGACGGCCGCGAACAGCGGGTAGCGGGCCATGTTGAGCCCGGCGTTGAGCGAGTCGGCCTTGCCGCCCCGGTCCTTGTCGACCACGATCAGGTTGGGGTGGGTGAGCGACCGGAAGGTGCGGCGCACATGCGCGCTGGGCAGGTCCTGACGGGTCGCCCAGGGCAGCTCGGCCAGCGCGAAGGCCTCAATCAGCCGCTCCATGGTCTCGTCCTCGGAGCCGTCGGAGACGACCACGATCTCGAACTCCGGGAACTGGAGGTTGAGCAGCGACTGGACGCTGCCGACGATGCTGACCTCTTCGTTGTGGGCCGGGACCAGGATGGACACCGGCTTGTAGACGTCACGCTCGAGCAGGTCGCGCAGCGACCCCTGGGAGAACTCCCGGGCGAAGACGACCACGATGGCGCGCAGCCCGATGCACGAGAACAGCGCGTACAGGATGTTGAGGCACGAGAAGTAGACCAGCAGGACGTACTGGTAGCCGGTGAGCAGGGTTCTCCACATGGTTAGGCAACTCCGGTGGCGAGACGGGCGGCGGCCGGCGTCAGCTCGTCCGCCTCCAGCAGGATCTGCACGGCCATCTCACGGGCGGCCTTGTCGGGGTGGGCCTCGGCGGCCCGCCTGACGGTGGCCACGCCGATCTCCCCGAGGCGGGTCAGCGACGCCGCGGCGGCCCGGCGGACCCACCAGGAGGTGTCCTCCAGGCGGGGCTCCAGCTTGGGCAGCGCGGCCTCGGCGGTGAGGAAGGCGGCCGCGTGCGAGGCCTGGACCCGGACGAAGTCGACCTCGTCGTCGACGGCGTCCAGCAGCGGGGCCTCGGCCTCCTCGGGGACCGACCCGAGGCGGCGCAGGCACCGGAAGGTGGCCGCCCGCAGCTCCGGGTCGGGGTGGTTGCTGGAGGCGGCGGCCTCCTCGGCCATGTCGGCCAAGCCGAGACGCCCGATGGTCTCCAGGACGACCCAGCGCAGGGTGTCGGACAGCTCGGGGTCGGCCAGCAGCTCACGCAGGACCGGGCCGGCCCTGGTCTCCAGCAGCAGCAGCGACTCCTGGACCACCCCCGGCTGGAGGTCGGCGTGCCTGATGGCCTGGATGAACCGCGCGTGCGGGCCGTCCGGCCCAGGCTCGGGCGGCATGACGGCCAGGGTGACCCCGGCGGCCCGGGCGGCCATCCGCCGGACGACGGGGTTGGAGTGGTGGAACAAGGCCAGCAGCTCGTCGAGGGCGTGGGGAAGGCGGGCCTTGCCCAGGCTCTCGATCGCGTCCAGCTTGGCCGTGAGGTGGCCGGAGCGGGCCCGGCGCAGGAACCAGCGGTCGACGCCGTTGCTGGCCAGCGCCTGCTTCAGGCGGTCGCCCTCCTCGCCCTTGACCGCCTCAAGGAGGCTGAGCACCGCGTGCACGGCAACCCGGGGCAGGCGGCGTCGGTCGTCGTGGTTGTCGACCGGCTCGTCCGGGCCGGTGAGGGCGAGCCCCACCCACCACTCGGTCCACTGGTCGAGCTGGTCGGCCTGCCAGCGGTCCCGCATGTTGCTGATGAAGTGGTAGGAGAGGAGATAGAGGCCGAGCAGGGCCAGCGCCGACGCCGTCGAGATGACGATGCCCAGCAGGATGCCCTCGACCGGGGTCGAGGCGATCCCGGAGGCGCGGCCGAGCAGGAACGCCAGGCTCAGGGCGCCGAGCGCGATCGTCTCGAAGCCGAAGACGGCCAGGGTGATCAGGGTGTAGACGGCGTCGCCGTACCGCCGCCACATTTGCTGTTCCACGTCAGGTCGCCTGCCCCTCCGGGACCGCGTCGTGGCGCATGCGCAGGTGCAGGAAGCGGGTCTCCAGCAGGTTCTGGATCCGCAGCAGCACCTCGGTCCGGTCGAACGGCTTGGTGACGAAGTCCTTGGCCCCGGCCGACAGCGCCCGCCGCTTGATCTCAGGCCGGATGTCGGCGGTCAGGATCAGGATCGGCAGGAAGGTGTCGCTGGAGATCCGGTTCTCCAGCAGCTTCATCACGGCGAAGCCGTCCAGCTTGGGCATGTGCAGGTCGAGCAGGACTAGGTCCGGCTCGACCTGGTCGTAGAGCGCCACCACCTCGGACGGGTCGGTGAGGCTCTTGACGTTGCGGTACCCGTCCTGCTCGAGGATGCGCTCCAGGAGCACGACGTTGACCCGCTCGTCGTCCACGACCAGGATCCGGGCGTCTGTCAGGCGTGGGGTGCCTAGCAATGTGATCTCCTCCTTTGCCAGGCATGTTGTCGGCCCGGCCCTGACCCGGCTTGAGCAAGTCGCGAAGCTCGGGAGAGGAGCCGGAAGTCGACGAGTGGTCGCGGGTGCTTGGTCGTGATCGAGACGCCCGTTATAGTTCAGACGCTTGTCTGGCCCGAGAAGTTCTAACCCGGTTCTCTCCTGGAGGCGTCTGTCCATGAAGCGACGTGGAGCAGTGCTGTTGCTGGCGGTCGTCGCCGCCGTCGGCCTTGCCACAGCCCCGGCTGGCGCTACAGGGTCCCGCGGCTCCCATGCTCGCGTCCTGGTCGTCGACGAGGACGCCCACCGCCACAAGACCTGCTATGGCAAGCACCGCCGCGCCTTCCACACCATCCAGTCGGCGGTCGACGCCGCCGACCCCGGCGACACCATCAAGGTCTGCCCCGGCCTCTACCAGGAGGTCGTGACGGTCAGGGAGCCGGACCTGACCATCAAGGGCGCGAACGCCGGCCGGGACGCCACCCGCCACGGCCGGGGGCGCGAGTCGATCGTCGCCGGGGTGGCCGGCACGATGGCTCCTGGGCTGGTCCAGTTGCGGGCGGACGACATCACCTGGGACGGGTTCACCATCCTTGGCGCCCCCGGCGCGCAGAACAACCCGCCTGGCATGTACACCAGCCCGGCCCACTCCGGGTACCTGATCCGCGACACGATCTTCCAGGACAACGGCAACGGCATCCACCTCGGCGCCAGCGGCACCCACCCAACCCTCATCTGCCGCAACCGGTTCGTCGCCAACAACGAGTTCGAGGGCCCGACCGGCGCCTACGGCATCTACTCCAGCGAAGGCGCCCAGCAGGTCCTGATCACCTCGAACCGGTTCGAGCGCCACAACGGCGCCGCGATCTTCCTCGCCGACAAGGGCAAGCTCCAGCGCGACATCGTGATCGAGCACAACAAGAGCGTCGACGACAAGACCTTCGCGTCGGTCTTCAACAGCACCCGGGTCCGGGTGACCTCGAACTGGATCCGGGCCCGAGTCAACGACCCGCAGTTCCCGGAGCGGGTCTCGGCGATCTACATCGGCGCCCGTAACAACAACATCGTGGTCCAGAAGAACAAGGTCAAGTCGGCCAGCGGCAACGGTATCGACATCACCAACTCGGGCGAGCTCGGCACCGCCCCGGCGGCGCCCAGGAACGTGGCCGTGCGCAGGAACAAGGTCGAGCACGCCCAGCTGTCCGGCATCGAGGTCTCGGCCACCGGCGTCCGGCAGTACCAGGTGCTCGCCAACCGCTCCCGCAACAACACCAAGTTCGGCATCCACTTCGCGCCCCGCACCAACCGCGGCACCGTCATCGGCAACACCGCCCTCGGCAACGAGGTCGACTGCCGGGACCAGACGACCGGCCCCCTGAACACCTGGACAGGCAACGTGGGCGTCAGCTCCCAGCCCGCCGCCCTCTGCACCGCTCCCACGCTCGACGACGACCCGGGCCACGAGAAGAAAAAGAAGAAGTTCAAGAAGCACCACAAGAAGACCAAGAAGTCGAAGAAGCACCGCCCGGACCCGTGCGTCTGCTCGCTCCCCTGGCGCTTCTGACCTGACAACGCCCCGAGGGGTGCAGAACCCGAGACGCGCCCATCGCCGGGCGCGTCTCGGCTATTACGGCCTCCCGACCCGCCCTAGTCCCTCGGCCCGATGGCGGCGGCCAGCGCCTCCCGGTCGACCCGTATCGGCTTCGGCAGCGTGATGGTGACCTGCTCGTCCCGTTCGAGCAGCCACCTAGCGTTCACGATGGTCACGCCCACGAGGTGGCCCCTGGCGTCATAGCGCAGCGCGTGGCCCTCCGGCGACTCGTCGAACTCGACCGCGACAGCGGGGTCGCCAACGTGGAGGTACAGGACGTCGGCGCCGCCGTCGTACAGGACGTTGTCGAATTCCAGGTCCCCAAGGATGACCGTCATGGAAAGGCCCTCCGGGCGAACGCGGTGCGAATCTCGCCAACCGCTCCCTCATAGGCTACGACGACCTTCAGCCATCGGCTAGGACCCGCCCCACGACGGTAGTACCACTCCTCGTCCGGCCTCCTCCCTGGAACCCGGCTGGTCGGGCTTCACACCGCCTCCAGGACGTCGACGCGATGGGGACGCAGCTCGGGGTGGCTGGTCGTGATGTGCACCCAGCGCTCGGCGCTCAGGATGACGGTACGGCCCGATGGGTCGGTTACGGCCACGCCGCTGGATGCGTGGGTCATGGCCGGACGGTATCCGGGGCAGGACCCTCCTGCCGGGGACTGTCCACAGCCCCCGGGGGATCAGCGGTCGGCCGTGCGGTGGCGGGCCAGGGTGCGGAGGGTGGAGAGGCCGTAGATGACCGAGCGGCGGAAGTTGACCGAGCTGGCTTCGGCGAAGTAGCGGGTGGGGACCGGGATCTCGGCGATGCGGAAGCCGGCCCGGACGACCTGGCCGACCAGCTCCTGGTCGAAGACGAAGTCGTTGGAGTTGGCCTGGTAGTCGATGGTCTCCAGGAGCTTGCGGGAGTAGGCCCGGAAGCCGGTGTGGTACTCGGACAGGCGCAGGTCGTAGGCGCGGTTCTGGAGGGTCGTCAGGAACCGGTTGGCCACGTACTTCCAGCGGGGCATGCCGCCGGCCAGCGGGTCACCGAGGAAGCGGCTGCCCAGGACCATCTCGGCCTCGCCGGCGAGGATGGGGGCGACCAGGTTGGGGATGCGGGTGGCATCGTACTGGTAGTCGGGGTGGAGCATCACGACCACGTCGGCGCCCTCCGCCAGGGCGGTGTCGTAGCAGGTCTTCTGGTTGCCGCCGTAGCCGAGGTTCTGGCGGTGGACCACCACCTGGAGGTTCAGCAGCTCGGCCACGGCCACGGTGTCGTCGCGGGAGAGGTCGTCGACCAGGATGACGTGGTCGACCACGCCCGGCGGGATGTCGCGGTAGGTCCGGACCAGCGTCCGGGCGGCGTTGTAGGCGGGCATCACCACCACGACCTTGGGCTGGGACGGGTCAGGGCGCATCGGGACCTACCTACGTCTGGCGGGACGGGTCTACCGCAGGATCGTAGTCAATCGGCGAGGCAACCGGCGAAACCTCGGCGCCGACGCCGATCGGCGGGCCGTACAGGAACACCTCGCCCCCGCCCCAGGGGATGCGGGCCAGCCGGGGGCGGGCCCGGCGGGCGGTGAGGCCGGCAACCTGCGCCGTCGGGTCGGCGGGCAGGTCGCCGACCAGCAGGTGGGTCACCCCGAACCGGCCGACCGGGTCGCGGACGTTGGCGTCGGCGGTCGGCCAGGGCGTCAGCGCGGTCAGCCTGGTGTCGAACAGCAGCGTCGGCGCGTACGCCCCGAACACCACCGCGTCCCCGGGCAGGGTGGCGGCCAGCGCCCGCTGCCCCTGCTCCCGCGACCGCCCGCTGGCCATCGCCCCGTCCAGGTAGACGGCCACCCCAGGGAGGGCCACCGCCACCCCGAGCACGACCCCCGCGACCCCGGCCACCCACCCGGCCCGCCGGGTCCCGGAGCCGCGCTCCCCCGCCTCGCGTTCCGCCGACCCACCGACGAGCCGTCCGGCCAGGCCCGCCAGGTCGGCCAACCCGAACCCGGCCAGCACGGCCAGCCCGGGCAGGGCCGGGACGACGTAGCGGTTGGGGGCGGTGTAGTGGCCGGGCAGGTAGTCCCCCACCGCCACCGCCAGCCACAGCCCGACCCCCCACAGGCCCGCCATGACCAGGGCGTCCCTGGCCGCCGGGTCCAGCCCCGGCCAGCGCCGGGCCAGCGCGGCCAGCCCGAGGGCGGCCGCCAGCAGCAGCGGCAGGCTGCGCCCGAGCGCCTGGTCGGAGTCGGCCAGGTAGCGGCCGACCCGCCCCGCGATCGCCATCGGGGTGCCCAGGTACTCGACCGTCGGCCAGATCCGCAGGGCGGTCCGGAACCGCTCCCAGTTGGGCAGGGCCACCGCCACCAGCCAGGCCGCCCCGGCCAGGACCAGCGTGGCCAGCCCGGCCAGCCCCATGGCCAGGGCCCGCCGGTCCCGGCGGGCGGCCGCCGCGACCAGGATCACGCCCAGTAGCACCAGCCCGGGGAGCAGCGCGTTCGCCTTGACCGACACCGCCGCCGCGACCAGCAGCCCGACCCCGGCCCCGGCGGCGAGCGACGGCCGCCAGGCCGCCCGGGTGGCGAGCACGAACGCGGCGACCAGCAGCGCCACCACGACCGCCTCGACCAGGGCGAGCCGGCCGTGCTCGAGGACGAGGTTGGCCCCGCCGAGGGCGACCGCCGCCAGCAGGGCGGCCGGCCGCCCGAGCGGCCGGGCCAGCCCGGCGGCCAGCAGCAGCACCGCCACCGCGACCGCGGCCATCGACAGGGCCCGCCCGGCGGCCAGGCTCGGCCCGGTCACGGCGAAGGTCGCCGCCGCCAGGGCGCTGTAGGCGCCGTTGGTCAGGCTCCGGTCGACGTCGCCGGTGGCGAAGCGGCCGGCCAGGACCCACTCGCGGGCTCCTGCCAGGTTGAAGCCCTCGTCGGTCCAGGGGGCGTTGCTGACCGTCAGCCGCCCGGGCGGGTCGACCCCGGCGAAGGGGACCAGCAGCCAGAGCACGACCCCGGCCAGCAGCAGCCCGGCCAGCACCTGTCCGGGCGTGACCGCCCCCTCGCCGGCGGGCCGGGTCGCCGGGCTCACGCCTCGAGCTGGTCGCGCCGCCGCCGGATGGCCTCGGCCCTGGCCAGGCGGTGCTCGCGGCGGATCTTGGCCTCGGCCTGACGGTGCCGCTCGACGTCGGTCTCGGGCACCAGGCCGGGCACCGGCCGCGGCTGGCTCCGCTCGTCCAGGGCCACGAACACCAGATAGGCCGAGGAGGTGTGGGTCCGCCGGCCGCTGAGGATGTCCTCGGCCTCGACCCGGACCCCGACCTCGATCGAGGTCCGCCCGACGTCGTTCACCGAGGCCCGCACCAGCACCACGTCACCGACCTTGACCGGGTGCAGGAAGCTCATCTGGTCCAGCGAGGCCGTCACCACCGGTCCCCCGGCGTGCCGGCTGGCCGCGATCCCGGCGGCGGTGTCGATCAGCTTCATGATCTCGCCGCCGTGGACGTTGCCCATGATGTTGGCCCTGGACAGGTCCATGTGCTGGGACAGGGTGACCTCGGAGGCCCGCGGCGGCTTGGGCGCCAGGTCGTGGGCGGCCGCCGCCCTGGCCGCCTCCCGGACCTGCTCCCGCAGCCCGTCGAGCGGCCCCGGCCCGCCCGGCCCGCTCCCGGTCTCGCTCACGCCCGTCTCTCCTTGTCCCGGCCCCGATGCAAGCAGAGGATAGCTTCCCGAGGTCCCCCCAAGTACTCCGGCAAAGGACAAAGCCCGCCATGGAGATGAAGCTCGAGCTGGTCCCGATCCCCGTCACCGACGTCGACCGGGCCAAGGCCTTCTACACCGACCAGGTCGGCTTCAACGCCGACCTCGACGAGCGCTTCGGCGAGTCGTTCCGGGTTGTCCAGCTCACCCCGCCCGGCTCCGCCTGCTCGATCTGTATCGGGGTCGGGATCGTCGAGACCCCGCCCGGCTCCGTGCAGAGCCTCCACCTGGTCGTCCCCGACATCCACGCCGCCCGGGCCGAGCTCCTCAGCCGCGGGGTCGAGGTCAGCGAGGTCCAGGACATGGGCGCCCCCGGCAAGCCCACCGTCTCCTACGCCTACTTCAAGGACCCCGACGGCAACAGCTGGGCCCTCCAGCAGCTCCCCTAGTAGCCGGTACCAAACCGAGCCACTAGCTCGTGAAGATCCGGTACCCAATGGGCCAGCTGCCGTCCTTGCGGAGGGTCAAGTCGTGGCTCGATTCGTGGACGGGGGTCTCGGTGGACCGGCGGGTGGGGGCGGTGACCCGGCCGCGGACTCGGAGCGGGCCACCGGGTCGCTCGACGGCGCCCCCGGCCTGGGAGCCGGCGACCACGTCTGCTGGACCTACCAGTCGGAGGACGAGCGCCGGCGGGTCCTGACCGAGCTCTTCACCGAGGGCGCCGCCCCCGGAGACCAGCTCGTCCTACTGGCCGCTCGAGGGGAGGGCCGACCAGGTTCCTCGTCCTGACGGCGCAGGCGCTCCGGGAAGGGCACTGGGGATTGCGGGTCGCCACCGAGCCTGGACCCCGCTGGGCAAGCCCACCCTGCGGCTGACAATCGACGCCGAGCAGGGCATGGGCCTCTGGGTCGCCAGGCAGCTCACCGACACCGTCGCCATCCCCTCCGGCCCGAACGGCACCGTGGTGCGGTTCACGATCGGCCGCTGAGCTCCGGTCCCCTGACTGATCTCTCTGGTCGCTGAATCTATCCAATATCTTCTATTGGACAGATAGCTCAGACGGCGCGACCCTGGGTGTGCAATATCCACCGACCACCCAAGGACCTCATACGTGAACTCTGATCGATGGCCTCCCGCCCGCCCCTGGCCGACCCGCGACTGGCCCGCCCGCCCCTGGCCGGCCGAGACCGAGGGCTACGCCCCGCAGCGCAAGCGCTACCGCCCAGCCCTCAGCCTGCGGCCTCCCCGCCGGTTCCCGACCACCCGCCGCGAGACCCGCGACCGCTGGATCGCCTGACCCCGGCCCGGACGCCACGAGGCTCGACCCCACCGACCCCCACCGACCCCGCCGACGTCCGCGAGGGCGGGCAGGTCACCACCACCCTCGCTCAGCCCTGAAGCGCGACCAGCTTCCCAGTCCAGACCGATGCTGCCTGCGATATCGGTGCTGGCTCGGCCCGTCTCCCCGATGCTCGCCCGCCAAGCCAGGCGGCGATCGTCAGGAACACCACCGACATGGGCGTCGATGTGGCCGCCATCCGGGACCGGTTCCCCACCGTTCCGCGACCACCCTGGACGAGGTCCTCAATCAGCGGCCTTCCCGCAGCCGCCAGGCGCCCCCGCTGACGCCTACGTGATCGTTTCGCTCCTGCTGGCTGGTTGGAGTTGATGCTGACCTGCCGGGTCTCGACCCCGTTGGCATTGTGAGCTAGCCGCAGGTAGGGATCTGGGCTCTCTTGCGTGGAGCTGACTCCTCTTCCCGCCTCGGGTCGTGTTCGCGCTGGTGGGCTGGCCGTCAGGGCGCCGGGGGGATATTGCGGTTGACGCGGAACAGGTTGTCGGGGTCGTAGTCGGCCTTCACGCGTTGGAGGCGCTGATAGTTGGCCCCGTAGGCGGCGGCGGTCCGGGCGGTGTCGTCATCGGCGAGCTGGAAGTTGACGTAGTTCCCGCCGGTCGAGAAGGGCCGGATCCGCTCCCATCCATCCCGGGCCCAGGCCACATGCGGATCGGAGGGAGCGCCGGGTGGCCAGGTGGCGGCGAACCCGCCGATGTAGTGGGCGTCGCGGTTGCCGACCGCCCCGTCGTCGTCCTTGTGGTCGTTGAGCGCGCCGGCGACGTGGAAGATGATCGACTGGGACAGCGGCGAGGTCACCCGCAGCGCACTGCTCCGGAAGGCGTCCAGGAATTCGCTCGACAGGCCAGGGAGGAACTCGGCCTTCCAGTAGCGGTGCAGCCACTTGGGCTCCATGGCATTCAGCATCGACTGCACGGCCACATACGGCTTGGGGCCGACCAGGTCCACGATCGGGTTCCCGAGGGCGCGAACTGGGGCAAGGTCGGCCGCGGCGTTCGCGCCGCTGTGGCACACCTGAATCCCGACGATGGGCTTGCCGTGCCAGACCTGGGGCAGGAACGGAGCCGGCGGGGCGAGCCGCACGATCGCCGCAGCGGTCAGCTCTCGCGGCGCCTGTTCGGTGAGGTCCCGGTAGGCGGCCAGCACGTCGGCGGCCCGCTCCGCGCTCCAGACGATGAGGCCGCCGGTGATGGTGGGGCCGACCTCGTGCAGGCGGAAGCTGAACCGGGTGACGACCCCGAAGTTGCCGCCACCACCGCGCAGGGCCCAGAACAGCTCGGGGTGGTGGTCGCGGTTGGCGGTGCGGAGCTGGCCGTCGGCACCGACGACCTCGACCTCGGCGAGGTTGTCGACCGTCCAGCCGAAGCGGCGGGCCAGATAGCCAAAGCCGCCCCCCAGGGTCAGGCCGGCCACACCAGTCTCGGACACAAAGCCGAGCACGGTGGCCAGCCCGTGGGCCTGGGTTGCCTGGTCGACCTCCCCGAGCAGACAGCCCGAGCCGACGTGGACGAGCCTTGCCTCGGGGTCGACGGCGACCTCGCGCAGGCGGGACAGGTCCAGGGTCAGGCCGCCCGGCGCCATGGAGGTTCCGGCGATGTTGTGGCCCCCGCCCTTGATGCCGAGCAGCAGCCCGTGGTCCCGCGCGAACCCGACCGCGGCGGCGACGTCGTGAGCCGAGGCCGGCTGGAGGACCAGGGCAGGGAGCCTAGCCGCCATGCCGTTCCAGATCGCAACGGCATCGTTCCAACCCTGGTCGCCGGCCACCAGCAGCCGGCCCTGGACCCGCGCGTCCAGGTCCTCCAGCTGCTCGGAGGTCAGCGTGTGGTGTCCGCCGTCAAGTCCGGCGAGCTCGATGGTGCCGGTGATGGTCATGACAGGGCCTCCTCCAAGCCGGTCGGTTGTCCCCGGACCCGCCTCGTCGGTATACTCCAAACGCCAGTAACCTAATGCTTGCGTTTGGAGTATGTCAAGCGCTATGGATGATGCGCCGTCAGGCCTGACGACGACCTCGTACGCCGTCCTGGCCCAGCTGGCCGTGCACCCGTGGTCCACCTATGAGCTGGCCCGCCAGCGGGTGCGCTACTTCCGCTACGTCTGGCCGCGGGCCGAAAGCGCGATCTACCGCGAGGTCAAGCGGCTGGACGCCATGGGGCTGGTCGCAGCCAGGCGCGAGTACGTCGGGAAACGGCCGCGGACGGTGTACTCGATCACCGAACAAGGGCGGCAGACCCTGCGCGAGTG
Source organism: Actinomycetes bacterium (assembly GCA_030146615.1). Classification (GTDB taxonomy): domain Bacteria; phylum Actinomycetota; class CALGFH01; order CALGFH01; family CALGFH01; genus CALGFH01. Next base: position 6,277 of record JASLBL010000716.1, on the reverse strand, counting down.
GCTCGACACCCCGGTGTCGCCGTTCGCGATGGACTTCGAGGCCATGATCCGGCTCTTCATCGCCCCGCTGGGGACCAAAGAGCAGCTCGTGGCCACCTTGGAGCAGGTACGCGACGACGCCCAGGAGATGCTGGCCTTCGGCGGCGCCGTGAAACAGGAGTTCCTGGACGGCCGGGCGGCGCTGCAAGACCAGGTCTACATCCGCGCCCACGCCGTCGACTTCTTCATCAGCCTCCTCACCACCGTCGACGACTGGGCCGAGCGGACCCTAGCGGAGGTCCAGGGATGGAAGGATCTCTCCCCCGATGGGAAGAACGACCGCGGCCTCCAGATCATGGCCCAGCTCCCGGCGCCGACTCCCGGCGAGCCCACCGACCGCACACCGATGCCGCCCCGCACCCAGCGCCGGCGGCGGTCCTCCAGATCAAGCAGCACGCACTGAGTCAGTTGCCGCCCACGTTCCGAGCGGCCGGAGCGCGCCCCGCGAAGAAGCGTTGACGCAAGGCGTCGTGGCGCCTCTGTGGCCGGTCAGAGCCGGTTGAAGCAGACAACCGCACAGGCCAGCAGCACGAACGCAAACCACCGTCCCGCATCGCGGTCCCACCACACCTGCAGGCGCCTGAAGCAGCTCAGCCACGACAACGCCCGCTCGATCCTCCAGCGGCGGCGCCCAAGCCGCACCGACGACTCCACCCCACGCCGGGCGATTCGCGGTCTGATCCCACGACGCCGCAGGTACGCTCGGTTCGCGCCGCTGTCGTATGCCTTGTCGGCGTGGACCATGCCCGGTCGGGTGCGCCGACGGCCCGACGGCGTACGGATCGGCGGGACGTCGTCGAGGACCGCCTGGAACATGATGGTGTCGTTGACGTTGGCGGCGGTGACGGCCGCGGTCAGTGGCAGCCCACCACCGTCGCAGACCAGGTGGAGCTTGGCTCCCGGGCTTGCCACGATCGACAGGATTGCGTCCACCTGGTCCCCCCACGCCTGGCCCACACGCTCATGGTGTCCACACTGGCCCGCGACCAGTCCAGCCGGCCTTGCTCGCCCAGCCGGTCCAGGACCTCGAGATGCAAGGCGTCGAACACGCCGGCCTTCGCCCACTCCGTTAGGCGGCGCCAGCATGTCGCCGGCGAACCGCAGCCGAGCTCTCGAGCGGGCAGTAGCCGCCACGGGGTGGAGGTGCGGGCCATGAACACGATCGCGGCGAAGCAGTTGCGATCTGAGATGGTGCGGTGCCGGCCGCCGTACGGCGGGCGAGGCGGCGCCGGCAGCAACGGCTCCACCAGCGCCCACAGCTGGTCCCGCATACGGATAGCGATCGGCTAGGAGGCTCGGGGTTCTTGACCGTTGTGAGAGCATCCCGGGCCGCGGCCTCCGAGCGCCGCGACAGCCCCAGTGCTCGTTGACGCAAGGTGGGAAGCTTGCCAGCACGGTTGGCCGGATCAATCCTTGCCGTGTGCCTGCTGCTTGGGACCGGGATGCTGATGGACATGCCCCACGCTGCCGCCTCGCCGGAACTGGCGGCCTCGCTCGAGGACGTCAGGACCGCGGACGGGCGCCGCTATGGCACGACCGACGACCAGGGCGTGGGGATGGACACGGCCAAGATCGTCCCCGCCCCGCCAGGCAAGGGCTATCTGGCCGTCTACCATCACCTGATCAGCGGGGTCTTCAAGGTTCGGCTGGCCACGTCGACCGACCTCCTCCACTGGCACTACGCGGCCACGCTGGAGAACGACGCCTCCCAGCCGACCATCGCCGAGCTCTCCGACGGCGGCTTCCTGGTGGCGTATGAGAAGACGGGACGGGGTGCATTCTGCGGCGGCTCGGGCAGCTGCCTGGCGTTCCAGCACTATCCGAACCTGAACGCCCTGCTGGCCGGTGTCGAGGACCGATCGGTGGCGGTGAACCGGACGCTGTCTGCCTGCAACGAGGGAACCCCCAACATCTACGCCGCCACCCTGCATCCCGATCTGGACCACTCGATCATCAACGTGGGGTTCCACTACTTCAAGGGGTGCGACGTCGATCGCCAGGCGGTCGGGACGCTGACCAACTTCTCCAGCTGGAAGACCCAGACCGACGCCAACCTGAACACCCTGTTCACCAATCTGGGAACGATCGGCGGCAATGTCGGCGACCGCGACGCCCTCCGCTACCAGGGCAGGCCATACTCGCTGGTCGAGGCCCAGGACAGAAAGAACGACTTCGGGACCTGGCGGCCCTATCTGTTCGACCGGACCGCCAACGCGCTGACCCGGCTCGAGCTCCACACCGACGGCGGCAGCACTTCGTTCGGCAATGGGACCTACACCGAGCTCACGCTGCCCGGAGGCAGCCGAGGGTTCGTGTCGACCCAGTTCATCTTCTCCGAGGGAGCCGCCCCAGGGGAGGCGGGCCCACTGTTCTACTACCGGAGCTTCCCCACCCAGCCGGCTGCCGATACCATCCGGCCGACCGTCACGATCACCCAGCCGGCACACGGTGCGAGGGTCCAACGGCGTGCCACGGTCACGATCAAGGCCACGGCGTCCGACAGCTCGGGTATCACCAAGGTGGCCTTCTACGTCAACGGTTCGCTGACCTGCGTCAGCCCGTTCGCGCCCTACGCCTGCACCTGGACGGTCCCCAACCGCTCTGGGGTGACCTATGCCCTCAGGGCCGAGGCGACCGACGCCGCGGGCAACGTGTCGTCCTCGACGGTGACCGTCACCTCCCGGTAGCCGCGAGCTTCCCCGGGTCGAGCACCTCCGCCGGACCGGCAGCCGCACCGGGTGGTGCTCGCTGGCCCTGGCACGCTGTGTTCGCCAGCGTCCTGCTCAGCCGCCCCGGCGCCATGGAATCCCTGCTCAAGGACGGCATCGGCCTCGGCGCCATCGGGTCTCGGTCATCGGCATGCTCAGCGGCGACGCGCTCTCCGGACGAGGGCCCCGCTGGACCCGCGTCGTCAGGGCCTGGTCGCCCTGTCCACCATCCCGTTGTGGGCCTCACGGCCGCCTCCGTCGGCGGCCCCGCCCTCGCCCTCGACACCCCGCTCGGCGCATGGGTCGCGATCTCTCTTACTCGTTCCTCGCGGTCCTGCCCCTCGCCTGCGCCATCCCCCACCGAACCGTCAGTTCACCGGCGTCCGGCTGGCCTCTGCCAACACAACGCATTTGATGTGAAGCACCCTACGGCGGCCACACCTGGTCGTATCGAACGAAGGCCGTAACGTTCTCGGGACCCTTAGTGCTGCCGTATGGAAATTCGTGCGTGGTGGTCATGCGGCATGGGTGTGGGTCGGGTCGCCGGGTCGGCGCAGGCGTCGGCGAGATCATCGTTGGTGAAGCGCCACGCCAGGCACGACAGCCTGAGCAGGCAAGCAAGCTCCTCCGGCGACACCCGTCCCGGCTCAGCGGCCGCTGCGGCGCGCCGCCAGCCAGCGCCCAAGCAAGACGGCGCCCAGCACGGTCGTCCAGACCGTCAGTGGGTCGAAGGCCAGATGCTCCATCACGCCGGGGCCCAACCCAAGGTCGCTCCCGCTGAAGTACAGCACGCAGGCGGCCGACCCGACGACCCCGCACAGCAGGGAGAAGGCCGCGACCCCGCGCTGCGCGCGCCAGGCGGCCACGCCCAGCAGCAGCGGGCCGACGGCGCCGGGCACCTGGAGCAGCGCGCCGGCGGCGTGGGCTGCCAGGTTGACGTTGGCAGGTGCCAAGCCCACCAGGATCCCTCCGACACCGGCCAGCACGACCAACGCCACCCCCACCAAGGCGGCCAGGCCTCTAGGCCAGACACCGCGCGTGAGCACCGCACCGGCGCTGGTCAGGACGCCGACCAGCACGAACACCGTGTTCATCAGTGCGTGCCGGGGTGAGCACGCGTCGACCACCCGGTCGTCGAGCTGCGGATAGGACCCGCACCTGGTGACGCCGAGGTCACTGATGGAGTTGACGCTGACGTCGTAGGGGGTCGGCCAGGCTGCGGCCACCACGGGCTGGACGAGCAGGTAGGCGACCGTCAGGATCCAGCAGCCCGCGCCCACGACCGTTCCCGCGCCAGGTCGCGCCGGCGACACGGTCATGCGCGGGGAACCCTCGGCTGGAAGCGCCACCGTCCAGACACCGACGAAGCTTACTGCCGTAGGAAGCTCGTGCGGGTGGTCATGCCGCAGTGGCACGCCGCTCGTGCTCATCCAGCCGGCGGAGCAGCTTGGTGAGATCGGCGCGGGTGAAGCGCCAGCCGAACGGCACCGCGGTCTGCTGGTAGCGGCGCTGGAAGCCGAGTGGGCGCTGGGCGACCTCGCCAAGGTCGAGGAAGTCGTTGGGTGCCGGCACCTTGGGTTGGATGACGGAGAAGTAGATCTCCACCTGGTTCAGCCAAGAGGCGTGCACGGGCAGGTGGACCAGGCGCAGGTTGGCTCCCTCGCCCTCCAGCCGCTGGATCGATGCCCGCCCACGGTGGGAGCTACCGTTGTCGACCACCCAAACACGCGCGTCGCCGAGGCGTACGGCTCGGTGCGCATCGCCTGGACAGCATCCGTTCCAGCGCCAGCTGATCTATCAGGTCGGTCGAGGCAAACGCCTGGTAGCCGGCACCGTCACCTCGCCGGTACCGTCGGCGGTACGGATCCGGGGTCGGCGCACCCACACCCACCGGCCCCGGAGGGTCACCTGGCCGGGCTCGCTGCCGCGGGGGACCATCACCTGCCGACTATCCAATCTGTCCCCCTGCCCGACGAGGGTCCAGGTCCTCCTATCACGAAGGCTCGAAAAGGCAGGTCGGCATCTGATAGTTTCATCTCTAATGGCTGGCGCCTCGGGACCAAGGTTGAAGCCCTATAGACTGCGCATTGCTGCCGTCTGTGCGCCGAAGTAACGATACCGACACTTCGGTCGGCAAGTTGCGCCTATTGCCTGATAGAGGGGGCATCCTTCTCGGCCCCGCCCGCTGGTGGCGGCGACAACAACGACGTAAACCCGCTTTGCTCTTGTTGCTGCTCTTGCTGGTTGCAGGCAGTGTGTACCTGATTTCCCGTGGTGGGGTTTCTCAGGCTCTGACTTGGGCCCCCCCGGGTTATCCCAGCTACTCTGGTTACACCTCCGTCACCCTCTCCGCGGGCGGTGGCACACTTGAACTCGACGACGACAAGAATTACCGCCTGATCCCTCCCTCTACTCCCATTAAAGGCCACACCGACGTTCGCGGCGGACGCAACATCGTGACGATAGGAGGCCACTGCCATATCCCGGATCGAGGCTATGGCGCCTCGGCCTTGAGCCGGCGCTGTATCACCTTCCGCGACGACGGCGGCGAGGTCAGTGGCCGGATACTCCACATAGAAGGTTGGTACGCCGATGGGCCGGACCTCACCGAAGGCATCAATCTCGCCACCCCCAGCGCCATCGTTCAGATTCAGAATGTACGCATCGAGAGGGTTGTCGCACGGGGCTACGACGACCTGGCCGACCTGAATGCCTATGACGGCAAGGGGAGCCACCCCGACCTACTGCAGCCCTTTGGGGGAGCCAAGGAGATCAGGATCGACAGGTTTACCGGCCACAGTGGGTACCAGCATTTCTGGTTGCGCTGGAACCCGCCCGAGGACCCACCCGTACACGACAAGAAGTATTTCTTCCGTCGGGTCAACACCGAGGCCGTCTCGTACGTGGCGGCCGATGACGGCAAGACCTACTATGGCCACAGCGGTTGGGGATGGTACAGGTATGAGAGCCCGCAGCTCTTTCTCGAGGACGGCACCGTCTGGCACAGACACCACCCTCTCGCTTCCACTGCCACCTTCAAGGGAAGTTTTCAGAACAAGGAGTGGACGGTAGACCGGGATCCCGACTACGAACCGCAGATCGCCGCCGACTCGACTGGAACTTATGCCTACTATCTCGACAAGGCCACGAACGTCAACGGTCGGCCGGCCGTGCGGAATTTCGAGGACAGCGCGGCCGGGCGCGTTTATTCCGGCATTCCTCCCGGAGGTGATTATGTGCCGAAGGGCAGCATAGGAATCGGCTACGCCTCGCCTGGATACGGCTACACGGGACCAGGGCAGGCCACCGAGCGGTGGTGGAGCTGGCTGTCCACACCTGCCCGGTTGGCCGGCGTTCCCTCGGGCGGGGTCGATCAGGCCTTCCCGGCAGCATGACCAGCCGGCGCTCGCCTACCGGTCGTGCCAAGAGCGTCCTACCCGTCGCCACCTTGCGCTCAGGACGCGTCCCGAAGGTGGCCGAGGTGAGCCCGTACGGCATCGTGGGAGTTACCCCCTCCAGGCACCTGGATG